>JBOGID010000068.1:0-13772 GCA_050742295.1 Acidimicrobiales bacterium
CGGCGGCCGTGGCGGTGTTGATACCGCCGGCCGTGTTGGCGATCCTGCCGGCCTTGTCGTTGATGCTGTCCGCGGTCCACGCCGTGCGATACAGCAGGACCACTGCGATCGCAACGACGACGACGACCAAGATCAGCGTGAACGTGGCCTGGCCAGCTTGGTTCGGCGACCGGGTGGTCGACCTCCACCGCTGCATCAATTCTCTCCCCCCTGGGACGTGGTTGGGCCGACGGGAGTGACTGCGAGAGCGACGAAGAGTGCGGCAGCACGGCGGCGAGCCCACTGAGCGCGCGGGAATCTAGGAAAGGGCTCACGGGCTGTCATGGCCTTGCCGCCGGGGATCCCTGTTGCAATGACCGTCTTTTTTTCGGATCGGCGCGCCGGGGCCGAGATCGGTCATCCCCGGCCCCGAGGCGTTCCGTAGAGGGCCTTGACGGGCCGGGCGTCACCCGACAAACCCCACCGTTCTCCTCATGTCAGACGTCCCGACCCTCACCCTCGCCGAAATCGGTGAGGCGCTCGGGAGCATCGAGGCCCACCGCAGGGCAAGGCGAGCGGCGGCCACCGCCAACTTCGGGCCCCGTGGCTTCGGGCACGTGCACGACCGGTCCCAGCTCGTCCAGCACGAGGCGGAGGCCATCCGTGAGGCGGCGAGGCGGGTGCTGGCTGGCGAGACACTGTCCTCGGTGGTGCAGGACTGGAACCGCCGCGGCCTGCGCACCACCACCGGCGGACCGTGGCGCGTCAACAGCCTGTCGGCCCTGCTGATCCAGCCCCGGCTCGCCGGCCTCGATACGAACGAGCCCGAGGCCCGCGAGCGCTGGCCCGCGGTCATCGACCGGTCGGTGCACGAGCGGCTGGTGGCCCTGCGTTCGTCACGGACGCTGCAGCGCCGCCTGCCCCGGCGCTCCCTGCTCAACGGGCTCCTCCGGTGCGGGCGCTGCAAGGGCCCGCTCCACTACCTGTTCCGGACCGAGGCCAACCAGTACTACCGCTGCCCGGCCCCCGCCGCCGGTGGCTGTTCGGGCGTCATCGTGAAGGCCCGCCTCGTCGAGGACCACCTCCGGGACCTGGTGATCGCTCGGGTCGATTCCGCCGAGTTCCTCTCGGCCGTGCCCGACGACGCACTGGACCCCGAGCCCGCCAGGGTGGAGCCGGGCGCCGGCCTCGACGCCCTCGTCGACGAGATCCACGGCGACCTGGGCCGCCTCCGCGAGCTGGCCGGGCTGTGGGCGGCCAAGCAGATCACGCGGGCCGAGTGGCAGCAGGCGCGCACCGACATCGCCCGCCGTCTGGAGCGCAACGAGGCGACTCTCCGCCAGGTCGAGGCGGCCCGGGCCGTGCGCAACCTGGCGGGGACGGGCCGCGAGGTGCGGGCGGGTTGGTCGACGACGCCCGTCGACGACAAGCGGGAGCTGCTGCGGGCCCTGCTCGACCACGTGATCGTCGAGCCCGTGGGTGGGACGGGCGGCAAGTTCCGCCCCGAACGGCTGCAACCCGTCTGGCGCGCGTAGTCAACACAGAACGGAAGAGGCCCGGCTCCCACAGGGAAGCCGGGCCTCTGTTCCGAACGTCCGGCCCGCAGGCCGGCAGGTGGTCTTACTTGCGCACCGTCGCGGCGGCGGGGGCGCGGCGGGCCTGGCGGACGAAGGCGATGAAGCCAGCGCCGAACAGGGCCAGACCAAGGGCACCGAGGCCGACGGTCAGGGCGATGATGCCCGACGAGCTGCTCTCAGAGCCAACGGCACCGGCGGTCGAGCCGACCGGGGTCACAACGGACTGGCCGTTGGGGCCGAGGATCTGGTAGCTGGCCCGAGCGGGCGTGCCGTACACATCAGCACCAGTGGCGTTGCGCTGCACAGCCACGATGACGTAGTAGCCGGGCTGGCCGTCGGGGACCGTGAAGGTCGCCGAGATGTTGCCGGCCTTGTCAGGCTGGACCTGGGCCAGGGTCGCACCCTCGACGCCGTTCCACTTGAGGACGACGGGGAAGGACGCAGCCACGTTCTGGCTGTTGACGTTGAAGGACGAGCCGGTGACGGTGACCGTGTCGCCAGCCTTGCCAGCCGAGCTGGACAGGTTGAGGGTCGCCAGGTTGGTGCACGCGAAAGCCGCGGCGCCAGCGATGACGGTGGCAGTGGCAGCGGCGCCGAAGACGACCGCTACCTTCTTCCGGAGGTTCATTCCCACCTCTTTTTTCTTGGTTAATGGGTCTGCCTCGGGGTCGAGGACCACGCAGGTGCCTACGCGATGCCCGCCTTCGGCGTACGAAGTCTCTCATTCCGAGCTATTTCTGGCAATAGAAACGCGATGGCTAGAGGCTGAATGCCAGTAGATGCGACCTAGATCTACCTGATCCGCATCGTTTTTGAGCTGCCCAAACGCACGAATCAGCCCCGAAAACGGCCCGTGGTGACGGTCTGCCTAGGTGCAGGAAACACTTATTGAGGTGGCGCCAACGACGGTCGTAGACTCCCCATCACGGGACGGGGCCTCGACGCCGTGGCACGGATGCCAATCACGTAGCCGGCGACGAGCCCACGACCGTCGGACCAGTGGCTCAGCAGATTGCGGGGGCACATGCAAGGAGGCAGTGAATGAGAATGCGAAGGTGGGCGATGGGTGGCCTCGGCTCCATCGGCGCCGTTGTCGTCGCTGGCGCGACGGCGTGGGCCTGCGTATCGGGCCCCGCGGTCAACCTCTCGACGATCAACGCCAAGCCGGGCCAGGAAGTCACCGTGAAGGGGACCAACTTCTCCAAGCCCGACCCGGTGACCGTGCGGTGGAACTCCCTTGACGGGCCCGTTCTGGCGACGCTCGACAAGCCGACCAGCGGTGCCATCACCGGCACGTTCACGGTCCCGGCCGACGCCAAGGCCGGCAACTACGTCGTCATCATGAGCCAGGCCTCGTCCGACGGCAAGCTCTCCCAGCTGCCGGTCCGGGCCCTGCTCACCGTGACGCCTGAGAACGGCGCGGCTCCGGTTGTGGGCGCCCCTGTCAGCTCGGCCGACAGCGCTCGCCCCGTCGGCCTCGTCAGCACTGACAACGACATCAGCGGCGCCACCCTGGCCCTCATCGGCCTCGGCGTTGCCGGCGTCGGCATGTTCGTTGCTGGTATGGCTGCTCTGTTCGCCGGTCGCCGCGGCACGGCTCCGGCTGCCGCCAAGGCACGCACCTGAAATAGATACCCGCTAGGGTTTCGGCCTTAGTGGAGCAGTTGTAGTACTTAGCAGGGCGGCCCCCTCACACGACGTGAGGGGGCCGCTTTGCGTCTCTGAGCACATCAACCCAGGGGGACCGTGGATGACCAAGACAGCAGGTCGCCGGCTGGGCCGCATGGCCCTGCTTGCGGTGACATGCGCCGTCGTGGCGCAGGGGACTGCGCTCGCGGCAGACCCGCTTCGCATCACGCAGCCGGTCAATGCGACCAAGCCAGACCTCAGCCCGGGGCGCACGTACGCCGCGCCGGCGCTGGCCGTTAACCCCGACAATCCCAAGCTGATCGTCGGTGGTTTCATCGAGTTCCGGGCTCGCCAGTGCGGGCTCATCCGTTCGACCGACGGCGGGGCGACGTGGAGGATCCTCGACTCCAACCCGGCGATCAACACCCAGCCCTACTGCCTGGCCAACAACTCCAACATCTTCCACGCCCCCGTGGCGTGGGGGCGGAACAACACCCTGTACCTGACCACCCATGCGTGGGACGAGACGACCAGGACCCAGACCAGCGTCATCGTGGCCCGGTCCACCAACCTGGGCGACAGCTGGACGACGGTGTTCGCCCGCGACGCCCGCACGACCAAGGACGCCGACCAGGAGAACGACCGCCCCGTCACCGGCCTGCTCGTCGACCGCAAGTCGGGGAGCCAGGACACGGTCTACGTGCTCTACCGGCGGGCGTTCCCCAACCGCACCGCGCCCAACGCCTTCCCCCAGCACCCGGTCGTGGCCATCTCCCGTGACGGCGGCCGCACCTTCGAGGAGCCGGTCTCGGCCATCGGGAACCTCTACCAGGACGCCGGCATCCGCCAGCAGGGCCTGAGCGCCCGCACCACGGTCGCGGGCTCGAACACCACCACGACGGTGGCGGGCTCGAAGCAGGCCACGCCTGACCTGCTGGAGAACTTCGGGGCCTCAAGCAACGGCCAGGGCATCACGATGGACAACGACGGCAATCTCTACGTGACGTACATGTCCGAGATCGCAAACGTCGCGGGCGCGCCGCGGGCCATCATCGCATCCAAGTCCGCCGACAAGGGCAAGACGTGGACGAGCTTCCTGGCCCGGCCCTTCAGCTACGAGAACGCACAGAACGTGCGCATCGCCTGGACCAAGGGCGGCGGGGCCGACGGCACCCTGCACATCGTGTGGGAGTGGCGGCGCCCGGCCACGCTGAACTCGTACGCCGACGTGGGCTACATCCGCTCCACCGACGGCGGCCGCACGTGGAGCGAGCCCAAGCGCATCGCCGACGACGACCCCAACGCGCTCCACCCCAAGTACATACCCGAGCTGCAGGTGTCACCCGACGGCAACCGCCTCGACGCGGTGTGGTGGGACTTCCGTGACGACCCCGGGATCCGGGGCATGGACGTCTACTACGCCTACTCGACCGACGACGGCCAGACCTGGTCGAAGAACATCCGCATGACCGACCAGTCGATCGACCGGCGCTACGGCGTCTGGGCCAACAACTTCGACCAGAACTCGCCGCCGAGCCTGGCGTCGACCAACTCCTACGCCATGGTGGGCTGGGACGACACCCGGTTCTCGGCCGGCCCCGACGGCGTGGTGCAGACCAACAACCCGGTCCTCGAGGGCGAGGGCGTGGGCGGCGGCGTGCAGGACATCTTCATTGCCTCCGTCCAGTTCAAGGCCCTCGGGGGCGGATCGTCGAAGGCGGCGAAGATCGTCCTCGCCGGCGTCCTCGGGCTGCTGGCGGTCGGGCTCGTCCTGACCCTCCTGGCCATGTCCTCCCGCCGCAAGGCGGGCCCGGCCACGACGTCCAAGGCAGCCAAGAAGCAGGCACCCGCCAGCATCCAGTAAGTCACGTTCGTCGAGCAACCCGGAACGGCCCGGCCTCCGCACGTCGGGGGCCGGGCCGTTTCGCGCCGGCCGGCTCGCCCGCTACCGGCGGCGCCAGGCGCCGGGGACGGTGGTCAGCTCGCCCACCACCGGGGGCAGGTCACCAGACGCGATGTCGGCGATCGTCACCGCCTCCAGCACCTTGCGGACGCTGGCCCGGGTGGCGACCCACACGTCGCGCAGCGAGGCGGCAGGGCCGGCGTAGTCGAGGTCCTCCAGGGCCTCGCCCCGCACGTCGGCCAGGGGACCTTCCACCGTGCGGATCACGTCGGCGATGGTGATCGACGAGGCCGGCACGGCCAGCCAGTAGCCGCCCACCGACCCCCTCTGGCTGTGGACGAGCCCGGCCCTGCGCAGGCCGGCGAGGATGTTCTCCAGGAAGTTGACGGGCACGCCCTGGCGCTGGGCCACGACGTCGCCCTTGACCGGCCCGTCGCTGCCGGCCAGCTCGGTCAGGGCCCGCACCGCGTAGTCGACCTTGGCGGAGATCCGCACCGGGTCGCGGTCAGGCAGGTGCCGGGATGGCGGCAGCGGGCACGGCACGAAGGTAGACGTCCGTCCCGGCCGCGAGCGAGAGGCGGTCGACCTCGCCCCTCGTGAGCTGCACCCACACGTCGTCGCCTGCCTCGGTCACGGCGTCTATCCGCACCTCGAAGCCCAGCCGCACCAGGCGGCTCACAGTGGCCGGCGTGGCACCCTCGCCCGGGGCCAGCAACACCTCGACGTCGTGGGGCCGCACCAGCCTGCCGCCCAGCCTGGTGACGGGCCCCAGGAACCCCATGACGAAGTGATTGGCGGGCTTGTCGTACAGCTCGTCGGGCGGCCCCACCTGCTCCACGACGCCGTTGTTGATGACCACGATCTCGTCGGCCACGTCCATGGCCTCCTCCTGGTCGTGGGTCACGAACACGGTCGTCACGTGGACCTCGTCGTGGAGCCGCCGCAGCCAGTCCCGCAGCTCCTTGCGCACCTTGGCGTCAAGGGCCCCGAACGGCTCGTCCAGCAGCATGACCTGGGGCTCCACGGCCAAGGCCCGGGCCAGGGCCATGCGCTGGCGCTGCCCGCCGCTGAGCTGGGACGGGAGGCGGTCGCCGAACGGCTCGAGGTGCACCAACTGCAGCAGCTCGTCGACCCGGGCCTGGATCTCCGCCTTGGGCTTCTTGCGGACCTCCAGCCCGAAGGCCACGTTGCGCCGCACCGACAAGTGCTTGAAGGCGGCGTAGTGCTGGAACACGAACCCGACGTTGCGCCGCTGTGGCGGCAGCGACGTGGAGTCCCGGCCGGCGATCTCGACCGTCCCCGAGTCGGGCTGTTCGAGGCCGGCGATGATGCGCAGGAGGGTGGACTTGCCGCCGCCGCTCGGTCCCAACAGGGCCGTCAGCGAACCCGTGGGGATGTCGACCGACACGTTGTCAAGGGCGACGAACGTCCCGAACCGCTTGGTGACGTGGCTGGCCCGGATTCCCACTACAGGCCCTCCTTGGGGCGGAGGAGGTTGATCACGATCAGGGTGACGATGGCGACCACGGCCAGGGCCACCGAGGCCGAGTAGGCGGTGAGCTGGTCGAAGTTCTGGAACCGCTCCTCGACCACGAGGGTGACGGTCTGGGTCTTGCCCACCAGCCGTCCCGACACCACCGCCACCGCCCCGAACTCGCCCAGCGAACGGGCCAGGGCCAGCACGACGCCGTAGGCCAGGGCCCAGCGGATGGACGGGAGGGTGATGCGGCGGAAGGTCTGGAAACGGCGGGCGCCGAGCGTCCACGCCGCCTGCTCCTGTTCCATGCCGATCTCCTCCAGGACGGGGGCGACCTCGCGCACGACGAGCGGCAGCGACACGAACACCGTGGCCAGCACCATGCCGGGCAGGGCGAAGATGACCTGGATGCCTTGGCCGTCGAGCCACTCGCCGAAGAACCCGAACTTGCCGTAGACGAGGATGAGGGCCAGGCCGACGACGACGGGGGAGACCGCGAGCGGCAGGTCGACCAGGGCCGACAGGATGCGCCGGCCCGGGAACCGGTGGCGCACCAGCAGCACGGCCACGCCCACCCCGAACACCGTGTTCAGCACCACGGCCCAGCCCGCCACGATGGCCGTGATCTTGAAGGCGTGGACGACCGATTGGTCGGTCAGGGCGTCGATAACCGGCCCGATCCCGTTCTCGAACGTGCGCCAGAAGACAAGGCCCACGGGCAGGACCAGGAGCAGGGCCAGGTAGGCGAGGGCGACGGTGCGCAAGCCCAGGTGAGCGGCGCGGGCGCTACGCACGGCGAGTGGCCCAGCGCTGCAGGAGGTCCAGGCCCACGAGCACGACCAGGGCCACGACCAGCAGGACGGTCGCCACCGCCGCCGCCCCCGTGGTGTTGTCCGTCTCGATCTGGCCGAAGATGTGGACGGCGGCCACCTGGGTCTTGAACGGCAGGTTGCCCGAGATCAGCACCGTCGAGCCGAACTCGCTGATGGCCCGGGCGAAGGCCAGGGCCGTGCCCGCGGAGATGGCGGGCAGGAGGTTGGGCAGCACGACCCGCCGGAAGATCGTGAGGTTCGAGGCGCCCAGCGACGCCGCCGCCTCCTCCATCTCCCGGTCGAGCTCGAGCAGCACGGGCTGCACGGTGCGCACCACGAAGGGCAGGGTGACGAACAGCAGGGCCACGACGACGCCCGCCCGGGTGTAGGCCAGCTCCAGCCCGAACGGGCTGTTCACGCCGTAGAGGGCCAGCAGCACCAGCCCGGCCACGATCGTGGGCAGGGCGAACGGCAGGTCGATGAGGGCGTCGACCACCCGCTTGCCGGGGAACTTGTCGCGCACCAGCACCCACGCGATCAGCGTGCCGAACACCACGTTGACGAAAGCCACGAACAGCGAGGCGCCGACGGTGAGGCGCAGGGCGGCGGCCGCCTCGGGGGTGGTGACGGCGTCCCAGAAACCGCTCAGGCCGTTGTCCTGCGACCGCCAGACCACGGCCGCGAGGGGGATGAGCACGAGCACGCTCAGCCACAGGGTGGCCAGGCCGACACCGAGGGCCGTCCCGCCGCCGACGCGGGTGCGGTCCCGCGCCAGCGCCACGGCTGAACTAGCCAACCGAGACGCCGATGCGGCGTTCGACGTCGGCCATGATGCTGCCGGCGGGGTCGAAGAACTTCTTGGTGACCTCGGCCCAGCCGCCGAAGGTGGCGATGGTGAACTGGCGGGCGGGCGTGGGGAAGGCGACGGGCCCCTTCACGGACGGGTCAATGGACCGGTAGCCGTTCTTGGCGAAGATGGCCTGCGCCGCCGGGCTAGAGAGGAAGTCCAGGAACGCCTGGGCCTGCTCGGGGTGCTTCGACGTCTCGGTCACCGCTACCGGGTTCTCGATGAGGATCGTCGAGTCGGGCACCACGTAGTCGATGGGCTGGTTCTTGAGCCGGGCGAAGATCGCCTCGTTCTCGTAGCCGATGAGGACGTCGCCCTTGCCCGACGTGAACGTCTGGAGGGACTTGCGGGCGCTGTCGTCCTGCACGACCACGTTCTTGTAGAGGGCGTTGAGGTAGTCGACGCCGGCCGCTTCGGCATCCACGGCGTTCAGGCCACGCAGGCCGGTGGCGGCAGCCTGGCCGTAGGCGGCCATCACGTTCCACCGGGCCCCACCGGAGGTGAACGGGTTGGGGTTGACGACCTCGATCCCCGGCTTGGCCAGGTCGGCCCACGTCCTGATGTTCTTGGGGTTGCCCTTGCGGACGATGAAGGCGGCGACGGAGTTGGTGACCATGCCCTTGGTCGGCCCGCTGTTCCACGCCGGGTCGACCATGCCCGCGGTGACCAGCCTCGTCATGTCGGGCTCGAGGGAGAAGGCGACGATGTCGGCGTTCAGGCCGCTCTGCACGGCCCGGCTCTGGTCACCCGAGGACCCGTAGGACTTGGTGAACGTCACGTTGCGGCCCGCCGGCGTCTTGGCGAACGCCTCGGTGATCTGGTCGTACGCCTCCTGGGGGGTGGAGTAGGCCACGAGCGACAGTTCGACCGACGGCTGGGACCCGCCGCCGGCCGGACCGCCACCGCCACCGCCGCCGCCACCGCCGCAGGCGGTCAGGAGCGCGACCAGCAGGACGGGTGCGACGGCGAGCCGGGGACGGCGGATGTCCATGAGGAAGAGGCTCCTTTCCAACCTATCTGGTTGGTAACGGCGGCACCGTAGCACACAAATCCGATTGGTTGGGTCAAGAATAGGCGCACACACTGCGTCCGGCGCTGAAGCGTCCCGCCTCGTAGACTGCCGGGAGAACGCGGGCGGTGGGTGGGTCCGGTGGGCCGGTCCATCACCGTCCACCAAGGAGGTAGGTCCGATGTTGGAGACGCCCACTCCCACGGCGACGTGTGCGAACCACAAGAAGCGGGGGCGGGTGGCGGGGTGCGGGGTGTGCGGCTCGTCGCTGTGCATCGACTGCATCGTCCACACCGCGGTCGGCGTGAAGTGCCGCAAGTGCACGGGCGGGGCGGCCGCCACGGCTCCGTCGGCGGCGAAGTCGGCGAAGGTCTCCAAGGCCACCACGGCCAAGGCCCGCAAGAAGTGGGCCGTCCCGGTGGCGGCCTTCGGCGCCCTGCTCATGATCGTGGGCGGGCTGGCCGTGCTGACCAGGGGCGGCGGCGACTCGACCGACGCCACCGCCGCTGACCCCAACTCCGCCACCGACCACAGCCCGGTGGCCGGCAACGGGGCGTTCGCGGAGCGCACCGCCGACTTCCGGGGCGGGGGCGGGATGAAGGTGGGGGCGACCCTCACGGTGCCCGGCAACCTCGGTGACAAGACGGCCCCCGGCGTGGTGATCGTCCCCGGCGGTGGCGCCCAGGACCGCAACGGCAGCATCCAGATCGGCACCCAGTTGCCCGACCCGCTGTACCAGGACCTGGCCGAGACGTTCGCCCAGGCCGGGCTGGTCAGCATGCGCTACGACCGCCGGGGATCGCCCTCCCTGGCCCTCGGCAACAACAACCCGCTGCGGTGGGAAGACCTGATCGCCGACGCCAAGGGCGCCCTCGACTTCCTGAGCGAGCGGCGCGAGACCCAGGGCCGGCCCATCATCGTGGTCGGCTACGACCAGGGCGGCTTCATCGCCATGAAGCTGGCGCAGACCGAGCCCCGGGTGAAGGGCGCCGTCCTGCTCTCGACACCAGGCCGCCCGGTTTGGGAAGTCGTCGCCTTCGACTACCAGCGCAGCATCCCCGACCCGGCCAAGGCCCAGGAAGTGGCCGACGGCGTGCGGGCGGGCGCCGCCGAGCTGGCCCGCACGGGCGTCCTGCCCAACACCGCCGGCGTGCCCGATGAGCTGAGGAACGTGTTCAACGCCGACCTGCCCTACCTGGCCCCCCTGTTCGCCTTCGACCCGGTGGCCGAGGCGGGCAAGGTGAAGGTGCCGACCCTGCTGGTGCGGGGCGGCAACGACGGCAGCATCCTGCCGCGGGACATCGAGAACCTGAGCGGCGTCCTGGCCACCCACGACACGCTCGTGTCGCCGGCCGGCAGCAACACCCTGTCGCTGCCCCCGGGCGCCGAGGGCCGCTTCCACAACCCGGCACGGCACGGCACGACCCGTGACGGCGACGCCACCTTCGCCATCGCCGAGTGGATCAAGGGATCGGTCAAGTAGGGCGTTGAGGTTGCGACGGCGGGCCGCGAGGTCGCCTGTCCTGTCCTGTCGTGGCCCGCGCCGGTACCGGCGTTCGGGGAGGCGTGTGTGCAGTCGGGAGGGCCCCCTCGCCATGGCGGCGGCCGATCTCAACCAGGGCGGCCACGTCGACCTCGCCACCGCCAACTTCGTCTCCGACGACGCGGCGGTCCTGCTCAACCCGGGGCGACGGGACTTCGCGACCGCCGCCCGCTTGCCCGCCGGTAACTGACCGGTCTGCATCGCGGCCGGAGATGTCGACGTCAAGTGGCCGCGACGAACGTCCTTGGTCGACACCATAGCGGATGCGTGGTCCGCTTCAGCGCTCGAGCCCGGACGGGACGTCCCCGAACCGGCCAGACCCTACCGTCCCTCGACCCGACTCGCGTCCGCCACCTTCCTCCCGACGCGGTGGCGACTCCACAACAGGTTCTGGCCCTGACCCCGCGATCAAGTCGACAAGGACTTTACGTCTCTCGCTGGGTGGCGAGGGCGACGACACCATCTGCGGCGGGGGCGACGACCGCGTGGTGGCGCGGGCCAGGGGGGGCCACGACCGGGCTGTCGGGGAGTGGCGGTCGCGAGGCGGTGCTGGGCGGCGCCCGCACGACTACCTGTACGTCGGCCCCGCCCCCCAGACCGCCTGGTCGGGACGCCGAGGTCGACCGGTGCCGCCCCGGTGGCGACCTGGGCGACGCCTCCACCGGCTGCCCCTGACCGTCCCCCGCCCGGGGCCGGCCGCCGACCGAGGCGGCAGGCTTCCCGGTCAGCGGGGCCACATCCTGTGTGGCCCCGTGACCGCAAAAGGCGCTGGCAACGACGGGCCGGTCCGGCGGCTTCGGTAGGTTCGGCGCTCATGACCGTTGCTCCGTACGGGTCATGGCCCTCGCCGGTCAGCGCCGCCTCGCTGGTCGAGCAGGCCGTCTCGCTCAGCTCGGTGCGGGTGAGCTGGGTTGGCGGCACTGCCGGCGTGTGGTGGGACGAGGGGCGTCCCCAGGAGAGAGGCCGCAACGTCGTCGTGCGGGACGGGGTCGACGTCGTGCCCGCCGGCTTCTCGTCCCGGGCCCGGGTCCACGAGTACGGCGGCGGCGCGTACACGGTGCGGGGCGGCACCTTGTTCTTCAGCAACGAGGCCGACCAGCGGCTGTGGCGCCTCGAAGCCGGCGGCGGGGGCGAGCCGGTGGCGCTTACGCCCGAGGACGGCCGGGCCCGGTTCGCCGACGCCGACGTGAGCCCCGACGGGCGGCGGCTGGCGTGCGTGCGGGAGCGGGGCCTGGTCAACGACCTGATGGCGCTGCCCACCTCGGGCGGGGAGCCGGTCGTGCTGGCCAGCGGTCACGACTTCTACGCCGCTCCCCGCTGGAGCCCCGACGGCGCCTGCCTGGCCTGGCTGTCGTGGGACCACCCCAACATGCCGTGGGACGGGACCGACCTGTGGCTCGCGGCGGCCGACGGTTCGGACCCGACCCATGTCGCGGGCGGGCCTGACGAGTCCGTCTCGCAGCCCCGCTGGTCCCCCGACGGCGTTCTGCACTGGATCTCCGACCGGACGGGCTGGTGGAACCTGTACCGGGCCGACGGCCGCCCCGTAGCCCCCATGGACGCCGACTGCGCCCGCCCCGACTGGGTGTTCGGCCAGTCCAGCTACGTGTTCCTGCCCGACGGGCGGATCGTCGTCACCTGGTTCGAGGACGGGCTGAGCCGGCTGGGCGTGATGGGAGCCGGCGCCGGAGCTGCCCTCGCCGTCCCGTGCACCGACATCTCGTCACTGGCGGCCGGTCCCGGCCGCACCGAGGTCGTGGCCATCGCCGCCTCCGGCCGCCGCAGCGCCGCCGTCGTGGCCATCGACGTCGACACCGGCGCCCACCGCACGATCAAGGAGGGCCGCGCCGCCGGCGTCGCCGACGGCGCCATCTCCGAGGCCCGCCCTATCGAGTTCCCGACCGAACGCAACCGCACGGCCCACGCCTTCTACTACCCGCCCCGGCTCGAGGGATATGAGGGGCCCGCCGCCGAGAGGCCGCCGCTCCTGGTCCGCAGCCACGGCGGTCCGACGTCGGCGGCGTCGCCTGCCCTCAACCCCGAGATCCAGTTCTGGACGAGCCGGGGCATCGCCGTGGTGGACGTCAACTACGGCGGCAGCTCGGGCTACGGCCGGGACTACCGGCGCCGCCTCGACGGCCAGTGGGGGGTGGTGGACGTCGACGACTGCGCCAGCGCCGCCCGCCACCTGGCCGCCACCGGCGAGGTCGACCCCGACCGCCTCCTGGTGCGGGGGGGCAGCGCCGGCGGCTACACGACCCTGTGCATCCTCACCTTCCGGGACGACTTCGCGGCCGGGGCGAGCTACTACGGCGTCGCCGACCTGGAGGCCCTGGCGGCCGACACCCACAAGTTCGAGGCCCGCTACCTCGACCGGCTGATCGGCCCCTACCCCGAGGCCCGGGACCTCTACCGCCGCCGGTCGCCCCTCTACTCAGCCGACCGGATCGCCGTGCCCGTCATCCTGTTCCAGGGCCTGGAGGACGCGGTGGTGCCGCCGGCACAGGCGGAAACCCTCGCCGCCGCCCTCCGCCGGAGAAAAATCCCGTTCGCCTACGTCGCCTTCGAGGGCGAACAGCACGGGTTCCGGCGGGCGGAGACGATCGTGGCGGCCTTCGAGGCCGAGTTGTGGTTCTACGGCCGGGTCCTCGGCTTCGAGCCCGCCGACCCGCTCGACCCGGTGCCTATGGGAGGACGAGCTACCGTAAAACCGCAGCTCAAAATGCATGCAAAGTCTGTAGATACCGATCACATCTAGCTGTACATCGACTAGAGCTGAAATGTGCTTATTGCGCGGTTCAGGCCGTGGTGAGAGACTGTCCCCGCAGCAAGAAAGCACCCCGGTCGCGAATGCGGCCCCGGGCCTGAGAGCAAAGGTGGGCTCTAACGCAATGAACCTCCGCAAGAAGGTATCCGTCGTCTTCGGGTCGGCCGCTGCGGCCACCGTCATCGCTGGCGCCGCGGCTTTCGCGTGCACCAACCTGGCGACCCTCAAC
>JBOGID010000069.1:0-1540 GCA_050742295.1 Acidimicrobiales bacterium
CCGTTGGCCTTCGCCGCGTCGGCGGCGGCCTTGGCGTCCTCGACTGCGAGGTAGATCGACCAGGTGTCGGGCGTGCCCGACTGGCCGTCGTTGTGCATGCCGCCGGCTACCCGGATGCCGTCCTTGAAGAAGGTGAAGTAACCGCCGAGCTCTTCGGCCGGATCGTCCGAAGTCCAGCCGAACAGCTCGCCGTAGAAGGCCCGGCCCCGCTCGACATCCGACGTGAACAGCTCGATCCAGCAGGGGGCGCCGACGGGCGCGGACTCACGCGTGGGCATGGGAGGCTCCTTGGGACTGGTGGGAACGTTGTCGGGGGTTGGACTGACCGGCGCCTCGGAACTCATCGCGGGCTCGCCGGCGGGGACTCGAGCGGGTGCTCGAGCGCGCCTGAGCACCCGCACTAACAACAGGACCACCAGGCCCACGCCACATGCCACCGCCACGGCGGCGAGTGACAGGACCCACCAGTCCCGAACCGTCCCCGTCGCCGTCATCTCCACGGGCTGACCGCCGAGCACCGGCGCCCAGGCGGTGGCGGTCGAGTCGCCCGGCAGGTCGGCCAAGATCTCCAACGAGAACATCTCCGCGAGCGGCCGGCCCAGCTCCTCCTCGATGGCGGCGGCGTCCTGACCCAGCACCTCGCCCTCGAGGGCGGCGGCCAGGCCCTCGTCGCCGAATGCCTCGAGCCCTCCGCTCAGGTCGGCCGTGCCCTCGAATGTGTATCGCGTCCCGCCGAACCCCTCGTTCCGATCGACCCGAAGGTCGCGCAGCGGACCATCGGTGCCCGTGATCTCGCCCAACACCCGTCCGGCCTCCTCCGGCGTGCCGAAGGGCTTGGTCGCCCGGATCCAGACCAACCCGTCGTCGGCCGCCGGTCCCGCGGCGGGCTCGCTGACCTCCCAGCCGGCAGCCGCCAGGTCGTCGGTCCGCACCAGGCGCGCGAGATCGGCGACGGTCGACCGGTCGTCGTCGTCGAGGTCCGGCAGCCGTGCCAGCGCATCGGCGTCGAGCCCCACGGCCACCTCGACCGTCCCCGAGCCGTCGTCCGCGACGTCGACCGACACGGTGGTCCGTACCTGGCAGGCGGTGGCCACCAGCGCTACCAGGGCCGCCAGCAGCGGCAAGCGAAAGGGCCGCCCCAAGGAGCGACCCTTCGCGACCATCGGTTTGATCCCCCCGCCTGCGTTCAGCGGCGCCCCGCCTCAGCCCTCGGTGGGGGGCGAGCCGCCCGCCTCGGCCAACTCCATGGGCGGCGGGTTGAACCCCTCGACGGAGCGGAAGACGATGACCTTCTCACCCGTCTCGGGATCGTCCTCGGCGTCGACCACAACGATCTCGCCGGCCCGCACCTCCTTCATGAGGAGCTTCTCGGAGACCGGGTCCTCGACCTGGCGCTGGATGGCCCGCCGCAGCGGCCGGGCGCCGAGCTGGGGGTCGTAGCCCTTGTGTGCCAGCAGGACCTTGGCCTCCTGGGTGAGCTCGAGCCCCAGGCCCTGGCCCTCGAGCTGGCGCTGCACCCGGGCGATCATCAGGTCGACGA
>JBOGID010000070.1:0-9170 GCA_050742295.1 Acidimicrobiales bacterium
ACGTCGTGGTCGTGGACAGCTCGTCCAGGCCGTCGTGGCCGTACACGACGAGCGCCCGGTGCGCCCCGTTGGCCTGCAGGACCCCCAACATCCGCTCCGCCATGGCCGGATCGCTGACGCCCAGAGCCTGCCGCCGCACCCGCGCTGGGTTGGCCAAGGGGCCCAGGAAGTTGAACACCGTCGGCACGCCCAACTCCCGCCGGGTCGGCCCGGCGTGGCGCAGGGCGGCGTGGAACCGGGGCGCGAAGCAGAACCCCATGCCCGCCTCCTGCACGCAGGCGGCGACGCCCGACGGCCCCAGGTCGATGCTCACGCCCAGCGCCTCCAGCACGTCGGCCGAGCCGCACGCCGACGACGCCGAGCGGTTCCCGTGCTTGCACACCGGCGCCCCCGCCCCGGCCACGATCATGGCCGCCAGCGTGGACACGTTGATCGTGCCGCTGCGGTCACCGCCGGTGCCGCACGTGTCGACCAGGTCGAGGGACAAAGGCAGCGGCACCCGCGGGGCGAAGGCCAGCATCGTGTCGATCAGGCCCGCCATCTCCACGACGGTCTCGCCCTTCATCCGCAGGGCAATGCAGAACCCCGCGACCTGCGACGGCGTCGCCGCCCCTTCGAGGATCTCGGCCAGCGCCGCCCCCGCCTGTTCGGCCGACAGGTCCGAGCCCTTGGTCAGGGCCCCGAGAATGGCGGGCCAGCCGCCCAATTCCGACAGGGGTACGCGTCCGGCCACTGCGGCACGCTACGCGCGAGGCGAGGGGTTACGCGGCGGCGGTCTTGCGCCGCTGGCGCAGGAGGCGGCGGCGCTCACGCGCCGTGGTGCCGCCCCAGATGCCCTCGCCCTCCCGCGTGTCCAGCGCGAACTCCAGGCACAGGTCGCGTACCGGACAGCCCGCGCACACGGACTTGGCCGGGCCCGCGTCGGAGTCCTCGAGCGGGTAGAAGATGTCGGGATCGAGCCCTCGGCAGGCGCCGCGCTGACGCCACGTGGGGTTCATATCGGGGAGCGTTCCTTTAACTGGACTGGATGGGGCCCGGCCAAGCCAGTTCCCCTTGGTCAGGACGTTCGGTCTAATTGTGCAACACAAACGTTGTCAAAATCCAGTCCTTTTGCGACACCGGCGCAAGAAGCGCGTCAGACGACCGCCGCCGGACGCCGCACCGGCCGCCGCTCCGGCCGCCGCCACGTCGGCCCGTAGGATTCGCCGCCGTGACCGGCCCCGCTCCCTCCTTCGGCCGGCAACGGCTGTCCCTGGCCATCGCCGCGGCGCTGACCGTGCCCGGCATCGTCGTGCGGTTCACAGGCGCGCACTTCGCCCACCCGGTCGAGGCCCTGCTGTTCGGCCTGGCCATCGTGGGCGCCGCCTTCATGCTGTCGTGGGCCGCCGAGGTGGCCCAGCTCGACATCTCCGCGGGCCTGGCCATCGCCGTCCTGGCCTTCATCGCCGTGCTCCCCGAGTACGCCGTGGACCTGGTGTTCGCCTGGAAGGGGGGCGACGCCGTCGAACGGTTCGGGCCCGCGTGCGGGCCTCCCGGCGCCGAGGGCGAGACACCGTGCGCCCTCGCCCTGGCCAACATGACCGGCGCCAACCGGTTGCTCATCGGCCTCGGCTGGTCGATGGTCGTCTTCATCGCCTGGTACCAGTGGCGCAAGCGTCAGATGCCCGACCGGGAGATCAAGCTCGAGCGGTCCCACTCCGTCGAGCTGTCGTTCCTGACCGTCGCCTCGCTGTACTCGCTGTCCCTGCCCCTCAAGCGCTCGATCACGCTGATCGACACGGCCGTCCTCGTCACGCTGTTCATCGCCTACACGGTCCGCATCTCCAAGGCCCCGGCCGAGGAGCCGCACCTGGTCGGGCCGGCGGCGTGGATCGGGACGTTCGCCGACACCCGGCGACGGCTCTCGGTGCTCGGACTGTTCTCGTTCGCCGCCTTCGTCGTCCTGCTCTGCGCCGAGCCGTTCGCCGAGGCCCTGGTCGAGACGGGGGCCGAGTTCGGCATCAGCGAGTTCTTCCTGGTGCAGTGGCTTGCGCCCCTGGCGTCGGAAGCCCCCGAGCTGCTGATCGCCGGGCTCTACGCCTGGCGCCTCAAGACCAGCAACGGGCTGGGCGCCCTCGTGTCGTCCAAGGTCAACCAGTGGACGCTGCTGGTCGGCAGCCTCCCGCTCGTCTTCGCCATCGCCTCGGGCAGCCTGCACGGCCTGCCGATCATCGCCCGACAGCGGGACGAGCTGCTCCTGACTGCGGCTCAGTCGGTCTTCGCCGTCGCCGTCCTGGCCAACCTGTCCATCTCGGTGAAAGAGGCGTTCTGGCTGTTCGGCCTGTTCTGGGCCCAGTTCATCCTGGGCGCGATCGTGCCCGAGTCGGCCCACGGCGTGGAGCTGGTCGCGGTGTCGGTCCTGTACCTGGTGCTGGCCGCGGCCATCATCGTGCGCCAGCGCAAGGCCGTGAAGCCGCTCCTGGAGGACGGCTTCCGCACCTCGTATGCGGAGTTGGCCCGGTCGGACTGATGCCCCGCGTGGACTGGCGCGCCGTCGGAGCCGGGGCCGCGCTGGCCTTCGCCGTCCTGGCCGTGACCATGGTGGTGGTGCAGGTCGTGGACGCCTCTGTCGGCCTCGGCCGCGACTCCAACCTCGTCTTGGTGTTCTACGTGGTCGCCCTGGGGGGTGAGGCCGCCGGCGGGTGGCTCGCCGCCAGCCGCCGCCCCGACGCCGGACTGGCCCACGGGCTCTTGGCCGCCCTGTCGGCCTACGCCGTGGTCGCCCTGTTCGGGGCCACGCTGCGCCTGACGGTGGACAAGGGCCCCGACCCGGTGGCCCTGGCCTTCAACGGGCTGATGGCGGCCTGCGCCGGCATCGTGGGAACGGTCGTGGCCGACCGCTGGCCCCGGTCGAGGCCGCTGCGATGAACATCCTCGTCGTCGACGTGGGCACGAGCGGTGTTCGGGCCGCGGTGGTCGCGCCGGACGCGTCGGTCCTGGCCCTGCGCCACCGGGAGGTGCTGCCGGCGAGCCCCATGCCCATGTTCGTGGAGTTCGACGCGGCGGCGATGGCCGATGCCGTGCTCGACGTGGCCTCGTCGGCGCTGGCCTCGGCGGGGCCGGTGGGCGCGGTCGGCATCGCCAACCAGCGCTCCTCGACGATCCTCTGGGAACGGGACTCGGGCAAGCCCGTCGCCCCCGGCGTCTCGTGGCAGGACCTGCGGACGGCCGGCATGTGCCTCGCCCTCCAGGCCGACGGGCTTCGGCTGGCCCCCAACGAGTCGGCGACCAAGCTGGTTTTCTTGCTCGACATGGCCGATCCTGACCGGGAGCGGGACCTGTGCTTCGGCACGGTCGACACCTGGGTGGCGTGGACGCTCTCGGGCGGTGCCGTGCACGTCACCGATCCGACCAACGCCGCCCTGACCGGCCTGTTCGAACTAGACGGTTCGGGATGGAACCTGTCCGTCGCCGAACGGCTGCACATCCCTGCTCGCGTGCTTCCGACGATCGTGGACTCGTCGGGCGTCGTGGGTGAGGCGTCGGTGCTGGCCGGCTCGCCCCCGATCGCGGGGCTGGCCGGCGATCAGCAGGCGTCGCTGCTGGGCCAAGGGTGCGTCCGCCCGGGGATGGCCAAGCTGACGTTCGGGACGGGCGGGATGCTCGACCTGAACCTGGGTGCGGAACGGCCGACGTACCCCCGGCTCGGCCCGCAAGGGACGTTCCCCATCGTCGCCTGGCGGATCGGCGGGGCTCTCACGTGGGGCCTGGAAGCGGCCATGCTCAGCGCCGGCCAGGCCGTGGGGTGGCTGCGGGACGACCTCGGGGTGATCGACGACGTGGCGTCGTCGGCCGAGGTGGCGGCGCAGTGCCGTGACACGGGAGGGGTCGCGTTCGTGCCCGCGTTGCAGGGGCTGGGCGCGCCGGTGTGGGACTTCGGGGCGCGGGGCACGCTGCTCGGCCTGGCCCGGGGCGCGGGACGTCCCGAGATCGTGCGGGCCGTGCTCGAAGGCGTGGCGCACCGGGCCACCGACCTGGTGGAGGCGGCGGAGTCGGACGGAGCGGTGTCCATCGAGTCGCTCCGGGTGGACGGCGGGATGTCGGCCAACGAGGTCTTCGTGCAGGCCCTGGCGGACGCGTCGCAGCGCCCCGTGGCGGTGGCCCAGGTGCGGGAGGCCACGACCCTGGGCGCCGGGTTCCTGGCCGGACTGGCGGTGGGTGTGTGGTCGGACCTCGACGAGTGGGGCGCGCTGTGGTCACCGGGCCGCACGGTGTTCCCCGCCCGGCGGCTGGACCGGGCCAAGTGGCGGGACGCCAGGGACCGCTCGCTGGCATGGGTGCCCGAACTGTCGTCGCTCGAGTTCTTCTGAAATGTCGGTCTTTACCGTGGCAAAGAACCCCGACGGCGACTCGGCGCTGCCGTACCTGATCCGGCTGCCCGTGGGCGACCAGGTGCTGGTGCTGAAGGCCCGGGAGACGTGGCCGAGGACGGCGAAGGTCTACTGCCACCGGGCCGAGGGGTGGCCGGCCGATCCGGAGATCGTCGAGGAGGTTGGCGTCCGTTCGTGCGTGCGGCGGGGGTCGGCGGTGGACCTCGTCCTGGCCCGGTCCCGGGAGAACCGTTCCCAGCTGGTGTTCACCAGGCTGAAGTCCGGACGGGATGCCATCTTCTGGCAGACGGCCCGGACGACGCGCCGGGCCCGTCCCGGGCTGCGGGTACCGACCCGGCGGGCGTCGGGCTGGCCCGTCCTGCACGTCCTCATCGACAGCCACGAGCGCTACCCCTACCGGTTCGCCCAGGCCCAGGTCACGACCGAACGCAAGGCGCTGGTCGCGGGTGACTATGGCGTCGAGGCCGATGGCATCGTGGTTGCGTCGGTGGAGCGGAAGGGCCTGGCCGACCTGGCCAGCGGTCTGGTCGACGGCGGCCTCACCTACCAGCTGGCCGAGCTGGCGGCCCTGTGGCGCGCCGCCGTCGTGGTCGAGGAGCGGTACTCGGCCCTGCTGAAGATGCCCCGGGTGAAGGAGGGGTTCCTGCCCGATGTGCTGGCCCGGCTGCAGGTGCGCTACCCGAACGTGCCGATCCTGTTCTGCGACACCCGTCCGCTGGCCGAGCAGTGGACGTACCGGTTCCTCGGGGCAGCGCTGGCCGAACACGTGGCGGCTGGGCCGTGGGACAATGGAGGCGGTGAGTCGGCCGGGTGGCCGCGGCCCGGTCCGCCGGGCTGAGGAAGGTCGGGGCTCCACAGGGCAGGGTGCTGGCTAACGGCCAGTCGGGGTGACCCGCAGGAAAGTGCCACAGAGAACAGACCGCCGATGGACCCGGTCCGCCGGGTCACAGGCAAGGGTGAAACGGTGCGGTAAGAGCGCACCAGCGACCGGGGCGACCCGGCCGGCTCGGCAAACCCCACCCGGAGCAAGGCCAGACAGGGGATGGGCTGCCCGCCCACTATCCCCGGGTAGGCCGCGTAGATGGATGGCCACCGCGCCGCCCAAGGCGGCGCACAGAACCCCGCCTACAGGCCGACTCACCGTCACTCTCTCGTGGGGACCGGCGGCTGGGGCTGTGACCAGCGGTTTCGCGTCCCATTGCTTGTCGACGGGTCACAGCCGATCCCGTCGGATCTCGTCCTGCTGAGGACTGATTGAGGACTCCCGCTCGCGTCCCGCGTACGGAGGGTGGCCGCGGGACGTCCCGCAGGTTTCCCGCAGGGGAACCTGCAAGGGTCTGTCCGAAGGGCGGGTTGTTCGCGAATCACGCTGCGTCGCCGCGAGATTTCGTGGTGGTCAACGGCCTTGTAAGGGTGATGGACTTGTTGCACGCTGCCGACGTCGCCGAGCTGCTCGGCATCCCGGTCGCGACGTTGGCCAACTGGCGAGCCTCGGGGAAGGGTCCGCCGTACCTGCGGGTGGGTCGGCACGTCCGGTATCGAGGGGTCGATGTGGATGCCTGGATCGCCCGCCGTGTTCGTGATCCGGAAGCCGTCGTACCTCGCCGGTAGCCTGGTCGGCGCTGAGCTTCGATGGCCGGCTCACGCTGGCTTCGGCCGTCCCTTCGTTTCTCGCTTCGAACGGAGTGCGGATGGCCAGCATCGACAAGCGCCCCAACGGTCGTTGGCGCGCCCGCTACCGGGAACGTCCCGGCGGCCCTCAGCGGGCCCGCCACTTCGACCGCAAGGCCGACGCCGAACGCTTCCTCGCCCGCATCCAGGGCCAACTGCTCGACGGCTCGTACCTCGACCCCAACGCCGGCCAGACCACGATCGCCGAGTACGCCGCCGCGTGGCAGAAAAGCCAGCTCCACCGACCTACCACGGTCATGCAGGTCGACGCCCACCTCCGCAACCACGTGCTCCCGTCCTTCGGCGACCGGCCGATCGCGAGCATCCGCCCGAGCGAGCTCCAGGCGTGGGTCCGTGGTCGCACGGAAGTCCTCGCACCTGCCACGGTCGAAGTCGTCTACCGGATCTTCGCCGCCATCCTCAACACCGCCGTCGACGACCGCCTCCTCGCGCGCAGCCCTGCCTCCGGGATCGGCCTCCCCCGCCAGGCCCACCACGAGGTCCAGCCGCCGACCATCGAACAGGTCGAAGCGCTGATCGACGCCATGCCGGATCGCTACAAGGCCCTCGACGTCCTCGCCGCCGGCACCGGCCTACGCCAGGGCGAGGGCTTCGGCCTCACGGTCGACCGCGTCGACTTCCTCCGCCGCACCATCACCGTGGATCGCCAGCTGATCTTGCCGGGGAGCGGGCAACCTCAGTTCGGCCCTCCCAAGACCGCAGCGTCGGTTCGCACCGTGCCGCTGCCATCGGTCGTCGGCGAGTCCCTGGCCGCCCACCTCAAGCGGCGGCCGGCGGAGACCGACGCCCTGATCTTCACCAACGAGCGCGGAGACCCCCTCCGCCGCAACCGCTTCGGCGAGATCTGGCGCGCCGCCGTTTCACGCGCCGGGCTCGAAGGCCTCCGCTTCCACGACCTCCGCCACTTCTACGCCTCCCTCCTCATCCGCCACGGCGAGTCGGTGAAGGTCGTCCAAGCCCGCCTCGGCCACGCCTCGGCGTCGGAGACGCTCGACACCTACTCCCACCTCTGGCCCGACAATGAGGAGCGCACCAGAGCCGCCGTGGACGCCGTCCTCCAGAACAATCGGGAGTGCGGCCCCAACCAGGGCCGCCGAGAGACGACGGGCGAGGACCGAGCGGGTTCGACATGTCGGTGGTGATGGCGGCGGTGCCGCCCGGCGAACGACCGCGGGAGCGACTGGCGGCGTACGGCCCTGAGGCTCTCGGCGCGCGAGAACTGCTCGCCCTCGTGCTCCGCAATGGAACCGTGGGCGGGAGCGCCCTCGACATCGCGGACGAGCTCATGGCCGAGTTTGGCTCGCTCGCCGGCCTCGCCGTGGCGCGACCAGAGGAGCTTGCCCGGCACCCTGGCATCGGTCCCGCCAAGGCAGCAGCTCTCGTTGCGGCCTTCGAACTCGCCCGGAGGCTCGACCGGGCACCCGCCGGTCGAGAGGCGCTGCGAGCCCCCGATGACGTCGCACGTGTGGCCGGCCGCCACCTGGCCGGACTGCGGCGCGAACGGGTCCTGGTGCTCGTGTGCGACAGCAGGAACCGCCTGCGCCATGTTTCGCCGGTATCCGAAGGCTCCGTCGACCGCTGCCTGGTCCCCGTGCGCGAGGTCCTCAACGCCGTCCTGCGCCGAGACGGACGAGCATTCGCGCTCGCCCACAACCACCCCGACGGCGACCCCGACCCCAGCGACGCCGACCGCAGAGCAACGGACGAACTCAAGGCCGCGGCGCGAATCGCCGGGCTCCGTTTCCTCGGCCACGTCGTGCTGGCTGGGGCGGACTGGCGCGCGGTCAGCTGAGGCTTGCGAACGCCTCGTTCAGTGCTGCAGGCACGAGCGACGAAGTGACAAGCCGCTGTTGACTTCGAAGCTCTGCAGCGCGTATGACCAGGTTCTGAACGTGTTCGAACCTCGCCAAGGTTGCCGAGACGACTCTATCTCTATCTGGAATCACTGGAATCTGTATTGACGCGAGGAGCCCCGATCGCAGCCGCGGAAGCTGCAGATTGTGTGTGAGTGCAGCCGATTGCTGAAGCACGTCCTCAATCCGAAGCAGGTATGCCACGAGTGACCCGCTGACGCCTTCGCGCGGCCGAAGCACGTACTGGTCGACCGAGCATAGTCCGTGTCGATCCGCGAGCCAGACCTTGTTCAAGTACGGCCGAAGGTATCCGTACACGACATCTCCTGGCTGGAATCGGAACTTCCGCCCGTCGAGTAGACCGAGGTCGTCCGAACCTATGCACCGCCCCGTGTGACCCTCGACGTGCTGCAGGCCAACAAAGCGATCGGCCGGCGAAGGATCATCGCAGGGATGGACCGTGTCGGCCACAAAATCGACGACCTCAGCGACCTGGACGCGCTCGGACGTCACGGATGCAGCCACGGCGCCGATGAGCACGGGTAGGCGGCGGAGGACCGACACAGTGTCCGCGCGGTCGAGCTGTTCAGCTGTGAGTGTCGCGCACTGCTCGACGTGATCAAGCCGCGCCGCGACATCACGTTGCTCCTCAATGGGCGGGAGCGGGATCTCCAGCGCCTCGAAGCGGTCGATGGCGAGCGTGCGGTTGCGCATCGTCGTCCCGGGAGAGGACTTGCGGATCAATGCCATGCCGGGCTTGCTGAGGAAGAACCATTTCGCCCAGGTTGAGTCGATCCGACCGTCGACTGGCACGTATGTCAGGAACCGATGCGTGCCGATCGCCCTTGCGTCGGACGCCTGTGCGACGCCGATGGCTCCCTCCCACGCCTGAATGTTACTGAGCACGAGATCGCCACGATTGAGAGCAAAGAACCTGAAGTTGCCGAGCTCGGCACCCGGCTTCGGCTCGCGGTGGAACAAGCCCTTTCCCCACGAGTAGACGCCCACCAGCTCATATTCCTGCATCGGATCGACACTCACCGGTCGGCGTTCGATTCTCAGCACGTCGCCGACGCGCACACACTGCGCCGTCACTCGATCTCGCCTTCAAGCTTCTCGAGCAGCGTGAGGATCTCCCGCTCAGCCACGATGAGCTCGGCAAGGAGTTCCTTCGGTGGACGGTGGCTGAGGTCGTCGGGACGGTTCGGGTTGCGGAGGTCGAGGTTGTAGCCGTTGCCGGCGACGTCGCTGGCGA
>JBOGID010000071.1:0-7192 GCA_050742295.1 Acidimicrobiales bacterium
GTCGGGCGTCGAAATGAGACACGCGGTCTCGGAACACCGCTGGGGCCGGCGCCGACCCGACATCACGTCATCCAATTGGATCCATGTCGAAGAGGCTCGTCTGTTCGTCCGATGCCTCCGGATTCATGCCGTAGACGGCGTCGAATATGCGCTGGGAAAAGTAAAAGCGGTTCCGCTTGCGGCCCGTCGTCTCGACGAGATCTCCCCGCCGAGTGAGCAAATCGATGGCCGACTGGGCGGTTGGGAAGGTGACGTCGAGATCCTTGGCGAGCGACGACGCCGATACGTAGGGCGTGCTGAACAGCAGCTCCGCAGCTCTCACCGCGCTCACGGGCGCTCGCTCCGCGAGCAGCTCAGCTCGAACGGCGGACTGCAGTTCGACCAGACGGACGGTCCGTTCTTCCGCGTCGGTGGCCTGTTCGGAGACGCCCCGCAGGAAGAAGCGGATCCATGGCGCAAGGTCGCCCGTTCGACTGGTGGCCATGAGCAGGTCGTAGTACTGATTGCGGTTCCGCTCGAAGAAGACAGAAAGATAGAGCAAGGGCTGTGGCAAGACGCCCCGCTCGATGAGCACGAGGGGAATCAAAAGGCGGCCCAGTCGTCCGTTGCCGTCAAGGAACGGGTGGATCACCTCGAACTGGTAGTGCGCCATAGCGAGATGGATGAGCAGCGGCAAGGACCGGTCGTGAAGGAAGCGACGGCCCAACAGGGCGCATCTCGGATGCGGCGGGCGAATGCGCAGTCGGGTCGTCGGCCCTTTCGGAGGACACGGATCGGACACGCGGGACACGGCGAGGACACGAAATCGCGGCCAGTTTCGGTCAGCTGCGGCGAGTCTCGGTCAGCTCCGAATGCATCCTGACCTCCGTCTTCGTCCCATCCGTCCTGGTGGAGGCACCACCAAGCAGGCCCGCAGTGCAGGATTCAGGTTCCTGTGTCCGCAAGGACGTGGGGGTTCAAGTCCCCCCTCGCCCACCGGCGTAAAAGTGCTGGTCAGCGCATGCGTGCAACGTGCGAAACCGGCCAGCTTCTACCGGACTTCTACCGGAGCATCGCGCATAGGGACCGAAGACTCGCTCGCGGACACACTCCCGGGCGTTCAGTGCGGTGGTCCACACCGATGCACCTGCTGTGCCGGGAGGCGCCCGTGCTCACGATCGCCAAATGCCGAGACCTCGACTACTACGAGCGCGAGATCATCGAAGGGCGCGAGGACTACCTCTCCGAGGACGGCTCCTCGCCGGGCCGATGGGTCGGCCGCCTCGCCGCCCAAGACCGCCTCACCGGCGTCGCCGACCGCGAAGCGCTCGCCAAGGCCTTCGACGGCATCCACCCTGACGGGTTCAAGCTGACCGCCCACGACACGTCGGTCGCCGGCTTCGACCTCACCCTCTCGCCGTCGAAGTCGGTCTCGTTGGTGTGGGCGCTTGGCAGCGACGAGGACGCTCGCCAAGTCGAGGAGTCGCTCTACGCCGCCCGAGCCGAGATCGAGCGGTACCTCGAGACCAACGGGTGCTTCGTCCGCCGAGGTCATGCCGGCGCCTTCGTCGAGCCCGGCGACGGCTTCATGGGCGCGGTGTTCCTTCACCGCACCAGCCGCCTCGGCGACCCCGGCATCCACCTGCACTGGACCGTCTTCAATGTCGCCCAAGGCGCCGACGGTCGGCGTACCGCGCTAGATGCCCGAGCCCTCTACCGCGAGCGCTACACGGCCGAGGCGATCTTCCAGGCGACCCTGCGCCGTGAGCTCGCTACCCGGCTCGGCCTCGAGTTCGACGAGATGGACCGGCACGGCGTCGCCGAGGTCGTCGGTATCAGCGCAGACATGCGCCGAGCCTTCTCCCGCCGACGCACCGAGATCGTCGCCGAGATGGAGCGGCTCGGCCTGCGGTCCGGCGACGGTGCCCGCATCGCGACGCTCACCACGCGGCGACCGAAGCCCAATGCCATCACCGAAGCCGAGTTGCGAGCGGAGTGGCGGCAGCGAGCCGGCGACCACCGCTTCGACCTCTCCGCCGTCCCACGCGTCCCGCGTACGCCCGAGCTGCGGGTGAGCGACGAGGATCTGGCCGTCGAGCTGACCGAACAGCACGCAACCTTCGAACGAAGGGACGCGGTCCGGGCAGCAGCCCGCGCAGCACGCCAGGGAGCCGGCCTCGACGAGATCCTCGCCCGCGCCGATGACTTCCTCGCGTCGGAGCAAGCCATCCAGGTGGCCGACCACCGCTGGACAACACCGGAGATCCTCCAGCTCGAGCGCCGGGTTCTCGACCTCGCCGCCCAACCGGCCGAACCGCGGCTCATGGCCGAACGCAGCGCCGTTGCCGCTGCCATCGACGCCCGCCCATCGCTCAGTGCCGAGCAGCGTTCGATGGTCGAGCGGCTCTGCCTCGACGGTGACCCGGTCTCCGTCGTCATCGGCCGCGCGGGCGCCGGGAAGACCTTCACTCTCGACGCCGTCCGTGAAGCGTTCCAGGCATCGGGCCACCGCGTCGTCGGCGTCTCACTCGCCGCCCGGGCAGCCCGGAAACTCGAAGCCGGGTCCGGGATCGCCTCATCGACGGCCCACTCCTTCCATGCGGCGCTCGGTTCGGGGCGCGTGCGGCTCCGCGAGGGCGACGTCGTCGTAATCGATGAGGCCGGGATGCTCGGAACTCGCTTGCTCGCCTCGCTCGCCGAGGAAGCACACCGAGCGCACGCGAAGGTCGTACTCGTCGGTGATCCGAAGCAGCTCCCACCCGTCGAGGCAGGCGGACTGTTCGCGCGTCTCGGCGAACGGGTCGCCGTGATCGAGCTCCGCGAGAACCGTCGCCAACGTGATCCCGAGGAGCGCGCCATAACCGCCGCCCTACGCGAGCGTCGCACCCAGCTCGCTGTCGAGCGCCTCGACGAGCACGGCCACGTGACCGTGGCTCACAACAGCGACGCCCTGCGCGACCAGATGATCCTCGACTGGTGGCGTCACGGCGATGCCGGCCGGAACGTCGTCATGGGAGCGGTCCACCGCAGTGACGTCCGAGATCTCAACGAGCGCGCCCACGCGACGCTCGAATGCACTGGTCGGCTCGGGCCGCTTGTCGCCGAGGTCGACGACCAGCGCTACTGCGTCGGCGACCGAGTCCTCGCCCTCGAGAACCGCTACGACCTCGGCGTGCTCAACGGCGACCTCGGTACGATCACCGGTGCCGGTGCCCATAGTCTCCGGATCCACAGCGACAACGGGCGAGACCTGTCGCTCCCGCTCGACTACGTCACCGACCACCTCCAGCACGGCTACGCCCGAACCGTCCACAAGACCCAGGGCCTCACCTGCGAGGTCGCACTCCTGCTCGGCGACGACACCCTCTACGCCGAGCTCGGCTACACGGGACTCACCCGCGGCAGCGACGAGAACCACCTCTATGCCGTCGCCGTCGAGCCGACCGACCCCGACGGACAGGCCCTCGACCACGTCATCCGAGCACTCGACACGAGCCGTGCCAAGACCGCGGCCGTCGACTACCTCGAGCCGGTGACTCGATGACCCGCCCCCAAGTGCCGCCGAGAAGGGACAACAACGACGACACGCTGTTCGTGCTTGCCGTCGGCGCCGCGGCGACGGCTGCTGGCGGCCACTGGCTCATCGGCAACCTCGCCGCACTCATCGGACGCCGACGACTGCTGCACGCCGGGCTCGGAGACGCCCTCGGCGCACTCACGCGCCTGCCCGGCCACGCCGGCGATCCACGCCTCGCGTGGGACGAGCCGGCGCGCTCGAACCTCCCAGGTCCCGTCGTCTACTGGCTGGCAGTCGTCCTGGTCGTGTTGCTGGCGGTCGGGCTCGTCACGGTTCTGGCGCGGCGCCTCGGGTCGCACCGTCACGAGTCACCCGACAAGCGCCGCCGGCTCGGCGTCGAGACCCAGGCACGCCTGGCCACCACCCGCGACCTCCGACCGCTGCTCACCCGCCAGCCCGAGCCCGGCCGCTTCGTGCTGGCGCGATGGGGTCGCAGGCTCCTGTCCACCGAGGGACCGTCAGCGCGCGGCCAACGAGGGGTGCGAGGAGCAGTCGCCGTGTTCGGGCCGTCCCAGTCGGGCAAGACCACCGGCCTGATCGACGGCGTCGGAGCCTGGGTCGGACCGGCCATCGTCTCGTCCGTCAAGACGGACCTGCTTCGAGCCACGACCGAGGCGCGTGAACAACGGGGCGGGATCAAGGTGTTCGACCCAGTGGGCGTGACCGGTACACCGTCGGCGAAGTGGAGCCCGTTACGCGCTGCCTTCAACCTGGCCGGCGCGCTCGCCGCGGCACAGGTGTTGGCTCGCGCCGGAGCGGACGAGGCACCCAACGATCGCTTCTGGCGCGGCCAGGCCGAGCAACTCATCGCCGCCATGCTCTGG
This sequence comes from Acidimicrobiales bacterium, assembly GCA_050742295.1. Classification (GTDB taxonomy): domain Bacteria; phylum Actinomycetota; class Acidimicrobiia; order Acidimicrobiales; family AC-14; genus JAHFUQ01. Next base: position 4,381 of record JBOGID010000071.1, read on the forward strand.
ACCGCCGCCAACACCGAGGGCCACACCATGGCCAACGTCGTCCGCTGGGTCCTCGAGCTGGATCGGCCCAGGACGACGCAGCCGGGACCCTCTCGCCGCTCGTTCGCCTGCTCACCGATCACGCCAACCCGGAAACAGCCCTCGCTGCGCGCCAGGTTCAGGGCTGGCTCCACGGCCAGTGGAGCACCGACCCGAGAACGACGTCGAGCGTCTACGCCACCGCCCGCAACGCGGTCTGGCCATGGGCCGACCCTGCCGTCGCCGCCACGGCCGACGGATGCGACATCACCCTCGACTGGCTCCTCGCCGACACCAACACGCTCTACCTGTCGGCCCCGCTCGGCGACGAGTCTCGCATCGGGATCGTGTTCGCCGTCCTGCTCCACGACCTCATCACCCAGGCCTTCGATCGCTACAACCGCACCGGCGCGGCGCTCGACCCAAGGCTGCTCGTCCTCCTCGACGAGGCCGCCAACACCCCGCTCCCGAAGCTTCCACAGTGGGCGTCGACCGTCACCGGCGCCGGCATACAGCTCGTCACCGTCTGGCAGTCCAAGGCCCAGCTCGACACGGCGTACGGCAAGGACGCCGACACGGTTCTGACCAACCACCGCTCGAAGCTCATCTACCCGAGCGGCATCACCGACCTCGCCACCGTCCAGTACGTCAGCGAGCTCGTCGGCGACGAGCACGTCCGCAGCGACCTTGACGATCGCGGTTGGAATGTGCGCCCCGACGAACCCCTGACGGGTCGTAGCCCGGGAACGGCGCTTCCATACCTCCCCGCGAGCACCCTGCGACGCGCGGCGGTCGGCGACGCGTTGCTGGTCCATGGGCATCTGCCTCCCGTCTGGCTGAAGTCGAGGTCGGCCAGACGAGGTGCCTGAGAGTCAGGGACCTACGAGGATGCGTTGCGATCAAGGCGTCGCCGCAGCAACGACGCTCTCGCTCCAGCGAGTGGTTCAAGAAGATCCGCGGTGAGACCGACGTCGGCCTTGGTGAGCAGCAGGTCGGTCTCCTGGATCAGGACATCCTCCGCTTGCTCATTCGTCGCTGCGCGCGAAACCTCGTCCAGACGGTCGATCTCGGTCCCGAAGCCGTCGGGCATCGGGACGACCAGTCGCCCGACCTCCGACGGAACGAGCTCGAGCACTCCACCGCCGAAGCTGCGGCCTTCGATCTCCGCGGAGAGGAGGGTCAGGGAGTTGTGGAAGCCTGCTGCGAGATCAGCCTCTCGTCCCTCGAAGAAGCCGATCATCGTGCCGCGATAGATCGTGTCGGTGGTCACGACGCCAGCGTCGTTGAGGATCACGCGGGGATAGTGGTGTGACCGCTTCGACATCATGAGCTTGCCGGCACGGATGAACGGAACCCGATACCAAGGCTCTCGGATGCGGCACTTGTAACGAGCGGGGAGCTCGTCGAGCACGCCGGCCGCGAGGTAGATGGCGGCCCGGTCGTGGACCGATGGGTCGGGACGCTCTGCTGAGAAGTCGAGTAGGAACGCCTTGGCGCCGGCAGCCTCGGTTTGAGCCTGATCACCCTCGGTGTACCGAAGGCCTGTTGCATGCCGGATGCGCGGCAGCAGGGGTGTCGTCCATCGCGAGAGATCGAACTGCTCGACGGTCGCGGCGTCAACTGAGAAGAAGTCGTTCGCGCCAGTGACCGCGGCTACCTCGAACTTCGCCATGCTGTTCATCGCCCAGACGTCAGCGAGATGCGACGCTTCCTCGAAGGCTTCGACCTGCGGCTTCGTGAGCAGATACCGCGTCCATGGCTCAGGATTCGGCCGAATGAAGTGGGTCGTCGCGGAATGGGTTCCGTCTACGGCGTGCTCTTGGATCTCGCACTCCGCGCCCGACTCGGTGATCGCGCGTCGCTGGCCACTGAGGATCGTGACCTCCTGGAGAACTCCGGGGAACGAGCCAGGCGGGAACAGATCGAACCTGAGCTGTTGAGTGTTTCGAACGAGCCAAGTCCGCAGCGCCCCCGCGGACACTCCGGTGAAGCACTCGGTCGGGATGATGAACGCGAACGCTCCGCCGATCGTGAGCCGGCTTAGCGATCCGACGAGCACAGGGAGCCACAGGTTCGAAACACCGGTGAAGGGGACGCCAGCGCGTCGCTCCAGCCTTGGTATCGACAACTTGTCATCGTCGGATACGAACTGGAAGCGAACGTATGGAGGGTTGCCCACCGCGCACTCGAACTTCTCGTCGCAGCTGGCCGACCACGCGACAGCGCTGTCGATGAGCACTCGCCCCTGGAGCCGATGTTCCTCCAGCGTCGCGACGCACTTGGCGGCCTCGCTCGCAACCGGCTCGATCGCCACAACCGCGTCAACTGACGCGCGCAGAGAACCGCCTCTCGCCAACCCTCTGAGGAAGGCGCCATCGCCAGCGCTCGGCTCGAGCAGGCGAAGTCCCTTGCCGCCTCGTGTCAGCTCGGCCACTCGATCGAGGCAGCGGTCGACGAGGGGGTCGGGCGAGTAGAAGCCGCCACGCAGCTTCTCGGGAGTCACCTCGGTGCGCGTCTTCATGAGCGCGTCTCCATCTGATGAGATTCGCCAGCGGAAGACCGTGGGCGCGGGCAGCGCGCATGGGCCTTCGCAGGCGACGGACACTCGTGGGTCCCGATGAGGGACGAGGACGCAACTCGCGTCGAAGGCCCGGATGGGCGAGACCGAGGGGACGAATGAACCGGCCGCCCCGACTGCAGATGGGTAGTCTGTACGAACAGTCGTTCGACTTCAAGTCCCATTACCTACAAATCCTCCAACTTCTTGTAGTCTCTGTATGTGCATCCTCCGCAC
>JBOGID010000072.1:0-3318 GCA_050742295.1 Acidimicrobiales bacterium
TCACCCTGACCCACGCCGTGAACCTGTCCGGCGGCCTCGCTGGAAGGGCGAAGAGAAGGCCCCTGCGTGCTGGGCGCCGGCGACGCTCCCATCGACAGCTCCTGGGTGGCGGCCATCCACGCGTCCCCCGACGACTTCGCGCCTTCGGGCGCCGCGGTGGTCATCGAGACCAGGGTCCTGACGTGGTCCCACCTCGTGCCCGCGCAGGCTGCGGGCAGCCTCTGGGTCGCGTTCCCCAAGGCCGATCCGCCGGCCGTCAACAAAGCGGATCCGCCAGCCATCGATCGCTGCCGGGTCGGCCATCAGGTCCACGCCCAGCCCACGGCCGTGGCCGACATGTGTGTGCTGCACCTCGACGAGCCTGTGCCGCCGGGCGCGCGCCACGCCCGACTGCGCGTCCCAACCGCCGAAGCCCTGCGTGAGGAACGGTGGTGGGCCTTCGGCTTCGCCGGGTCGGATCCCTTGGGCAACTCGAACGACGGAACCGTCCGGGAGGGCCTGAGCTACGGCCGGGTCCGCCTCGACTCGGACTCCCGCTACCTGGTGGAGCGGGGCTTCAGCGGCGCGGGCCTTCAGCGGCGCGGGGCTGTGGTGCCCGCGCTACGAGGCTGTGGTCGGAGTGGTAGGCCAGGCCAACGATCGGTGGGACGGCCGCGCCCTCGCCTTCGACTGGCTCGACGCCCGGCTGCCCGGCGAGAAGATCCGAACCCTAGCGGCCTGGTCCGCCATCGACGCCAGCGAGGTCGGCCTTGCCGCCTTGGGTAGCCGGCCGTTCGTGCGACAGTTCGAGGGCGGTCTTGCCCTTGGCATGCACGGCACACGCCACATGGAAAGGCGGCCGCGTGACCCCCATCATCGTCAGGAGTGCCCCAACTTGGAACCCAGCGGGGCTCCCGGGGTAAGCGATCTCCGGCCAACCGATAAGCGTGCTGCCGGCCGCACGCCTGTACTTGTTACTGCCGCGACAGACTTGCAGCCCGGCCGTGCGCCGCACTCTGGAAAATCAACCGACCGTCAGGGCTACGCAATTCCACCGCAATAGGGTCTGTCGACGTTTGGGTCTCCATGGCGAAGGCTGTCCAACTCAATCCTTCTCCCGACGCGGGCCGCACCTTAGGAGGCTGCTGTGCCACTGTGCCGTCGGAGAATCGAACCAGCACACTAAGGTTAGGCGGCCCTAGCCAGCCCCCGAATACGATGACCTTGCCATCACGGATCACCATCTGATGCGCCAACGGCATTTCCTTGGACAGTGGGAGTATCGGTGCAGCGAGAAGATAGCCATCGTCCGATTGGAACTCAATTCCGCGATCCCCGAGTGTCGCGACTGACCAGCGACGAACGTTGCCTGCACCTTTCTCGGCGACATCAATCCCCGGCACAAATCCCTCCGCGAACACATTGCGTTCGGTGCGTTCGTCGCTGGGTACGGCGGCAGGCCTGGGCCTCTTGGAGAACGACCCCGCATTCGCCACGACGACTCCGCCCAAGAACGACACTCCTGTCGTAACTATCATGACCCCTGCCAAGCGAACTCGGGCGCGTGCCCGCGACTTATGACCCGAACGAGTCCCTGCCCTTTCCGGATCTTCGGAAGACAGCGGTTCAGATGAATCCATCTTCTTTTCCCCCTTCTCGAGATGAAATCACCCCAGGGACCCCGCACCACAACCTGCCTCAGCTCGGGAAGGTTGGTTTTCCATTGCTGTACGCGTGGAATCCTTCATAGAAACCATGGTTGTCGATATTCGACATCCACCCCTCGCCCTCGAAGACGACGGAATTGAAGTTCTGGCACCAGCCTTCAGCCTGCACGGCGAAGTTCCACAGCCAGGCATTGCTATGGCCGTAATTGGGCACCCACACGGAGAACCAAGCACCACCATTGAAGCTGTGGCGCAGATCGACGTCAATCGAGTTCTCAGTGACAGCGTCGTTGCAGTTGTACTGAGCCTTAGCAACTACCACGGCACCTGGGAGCTGAACTGGATCCCAAACCCAGTAACTGCAAAAGACAACGTGGGCATCGGTCGGCGTTGGTGCGCCTACGACTGCGCCGAACGATGCGGTTAACGCCAAAAGAAGAGCGTACATGTTTAGCGGGTCCACCACCTGAGAGGCTGCCGCGAAATGAGCCCGAGCGTGGCCGGCGGCCGTTCTGGGGCGATCTGGGGTGGTCTGCCCCGTGCTGAATTGACTCTATAGCGGGGGTCACTGGCGCTCGGACAGCGCGATGTCGGTGACGGTGCGGAGTGCCTGAGCACGTCTGTCTGTGGCGTTTGCCTTGGGGAACGCGAGGGCGCGGGATGCCACACAACGGGCACACACGGGAGAGGTGGCAGGGGGTACGCGTCGGGGCGTCGGGGAGGGCCGTCACCGGCGCCCCGCTCAGTGCGCCGTGGCGAGGACCTCGTCGAGGCTGCGCCCCCCGGCGTGGCCGAAGAGCTTGAGGATGTTCCCCGTCGCGCAGATCAGCGCCCACTCGCTGTTGGCTGCGGCAAGGCCCCGGCGCATGAAGCGGCGAATGCCACGGTTCTCCTTGACCTGCCCGAAGACCGGCTCGACGGTGCACGAGCGCTGCGCGTAGGCAGCCGCCCCCTCCTCGGTCCGCAGCCGGTGCTCCATGGCCTCCAGCGTGCTGGCGCCCTCGGGCGCAGGGCCGCAGGTGGTGCCCATCTCACGCGCCGCCCTGCGTTGCTTCCAGTCCTTGGTGGTGGCTATCAGGCGGTCAGGCCCGGGGGCGGTCGCGTTGGCCTCGGACCAGTAGCCGGCGTCGCCGAGGACCGTCCCGATGTCGCCCGCGATCCCCGCCCCGGCGGCGTTGTCGGCGACCGCCGCCATCATCGGGACGAGCTGGCCGACGTCGTTGCCGTCCTGGGTGACCGAGGCGGCGATCACGAGCTGGTGCTCGTTCACCGCGACCTGGGCGTTGAACCCCTGCACCCACCCCCCCGAGGTCTTCATGATCCTGCTCTCGGGATCGGTGGTGTTGGCCTGGGGCTCGGGCGGGCCGGGCGCCTCCTCGGCCGCCTTGCGGGCCTCGGTGAGCCGCTGCTGTGCCTTCAGCAGGCCAGAAACGGCCTCCAGCCTGGAAAGCGGGCCCTTTGCCGTGTCCTTCCGGGCCGTCAGGGCGGCCACGTCCGCCTCTGCCCGGTCCAACGCCTCGCCCGGGCCTTTCGGGGCTGCCCCGCGCGGGCGGCGGCCCCGGGCGGCGTCGTCGGCCAGGCGCTCACGGCGTTGCTCGTCGGCCTGTCGCTCCCGCGCCCTCTCCGCATCGATCTCGCCCAGCGCGGCCCGCAGGCGGGCGAGGCGGGAGCC
>JBOGID010000073.1:0-1852 GCA_050742295.1 Acidimicrobiales bacterium
GCAAGGCTCTGGTCCGTCTCGCGGGCAGGCGGAAGGTCGTGACCAGCGTGCTCACGGTTGCCGTGCCGGCTCCCGGTAGGAACGAGGTTGCAGGGTTTCTGCGTCTGGGTCAGGAGGTCTGGATTCCTGAACGTCGACGGCGGCATGTTGTCGATCGGCCGGGAAGCCGAGGTGTCATTCGGTCGCCGGCATTTCATCGAGCTGACCTCAGTATTCACGTCACCGCCGATCTTTACGGTGCTCGCGGGCCGGCGGGAGATCGGTCAGGCTCATGACCTCGGCATCTGGGCTGCATTCCAGGTCCGTGACGGTCCGCCCGTCCTGCTTCTCGCCGGCCGCGGCTGGCGCATCCTCGAGATCGACTGGCGCCGGCGACACGTGCACGTCGAGCTGGTGGAGACCAAGGGCCGCACGAGCTATCGGGGGGCGGGCGCGCCAATGCGATTCGAGCTCGCTCAGTCCGTCGGCGCCGTGCTCGCCGGAGCCGACCCTGGGGTCGACTTCTCTCGGAGAGCCTCGGACCAGCTCGACGAAAGCCGTGGGCAATTCAAGCCGCTCCGACCCGAATCAGCGACGACGCTGCGCCACCAGCCTGACGGCCGCGTCGACTGGTGGACGTTCGCCGGGCTACGGGCGAACCTGGAGTTGGCCGCTCGCCTCGGCCCGCTGTGCCGCAGCGCCGGGCAGAAGGACAACTTGTCGATCGGGCTCTCGTCGACGGCGCCACCGTCGGCCAGGTGCGTTCGGCGCTCGATCAGCGCACGCCCGTGGACCGCCTGCTCGACCTGGGCGAGGAAGCCACCGGCGGCCTCAAGTTCGCCAACTGCATCCCAGACTGGCTGGCTGACTCAATCGTGCTCGCTCGCGTCACCGATCGTGAGGCAGTGGCTTCAACAATGGGCAAGACGATCGACTCCACGCGATGAGCCCAGGAAAGCTCAGGCCACCACTTCAATAGCGACGCCGGCAACCTAACCTCGATGACAAGAAATCGCTGACAGTCGTCGCCCGAGTTCCGCTTGCGATCGGGGCTTGTACGGGGGCCTTCAGAGACACCCTTTCGGCGGTGCTGGGACCGGATTGCAACCACCTCGGCTCGCGGTCGCGTGTCCAATCTGTGTCCTCGAGGCCTCTCAGTCCCGTCCGGCGACCCGATTCAGCCCGGCCAGAAAGGCCCTCACACCCCTCCTGACCAGCACTTTTACGCCGGTGGGCGAGGGGGGACTTGAACTCCGCTTCGCGGGGTTCTGGTCGATGACGGTCGATGTTGGAATGTGCCCCTGAACAGGCCTTACGTGAATCGGCGTGTTGGACGGTGCTGGCCACTTCTACCGGATTTCAACCGGTCCGGTAGAAGTTCCGGTAGAAGGCGGCGTCTCGAAGTCGACCACCGTCCGGATGGCGATCACGGAATGAACGCCGCGGCCCCTGGATCCTGCGGAGTGATCTCCAGCCTGTACGAGCCGTCGACAAGCCGCTCGAGCACGACGTAGTCGCCCGTGTGGTTGGCGCCGACAAGGGTCGCAGTCAGACGGTCCCAGTGAAGTACCGACGTGTGGTTTCCCTGCCCCGCCTCCCGATACGCGGCGTCGTCCACACGGAGGTTCTGGATCCCGAGGTGTGCGCCGGCAACGACGACGTCGAACGGGACCACCGTCTGCTCGAAAAGGCCGCGCGGCTTTGGCGTTCCGGCCCACGGCAGTGGAGCGAAGAAGTCATGGCGGAAGTAGTTCGTCTGGTTGATCGCGTGGCCCGCTTGGACGAGCCGAAGTACACCGGTCACGTTGCTCCCGGCGGTGGGCGGGTGCTGGGCATCCGAGGCGGACAGCCGCTTGAACCACCGCTTCTGAAC
>JBOGID010000074.1:0-4828 GCA_050742295.1 Acidimicrobiales bacterium
AAGGAATCCCCGACTCACTACCCACATCGATGACCTGACGACGGCCCTGTGCGCGCATGCCTCCGGCGTGTACTGCGCAGAGGCGGCTGTCGGCCTGTTGATCGGGCACGGGCGTTGGCTCGGCCGCAGCAACTTCGTGGACCAGTTCGTCACGATGGTCGACGAGACCGATGCCACCTCGCCGATGGCCGCCGTGGACTGGCCGGCGGCGGTGGCCGGGCTCGAAGAGGGCCGGCTGCCGTGCTCGAGCAGTGAAGGCCAGGTCCTTCGGCTCGCCGCCAGCATCGCAGACGGCCCGCCGGTGGACCTGGGCGCCGCGCTGTGCGGCCTCGACACCGCCAACCTCGCGCTGGTCGGCGAGGCGGTCCTGCACGCCGGCGGCCACCCGCCGGTCACGCCCATGGGGTGGGAGGCGTGACGACCTCGGCAGTAGTCACGCGTCGGCGTCACCCGTTCGAGGGACGGTCGCTGGCAGTGCTGGGCCGCATGCGCCGCCACGGCCGGGTTGAGCTGCTGGTCGTGCTCCCCGACGGCAGCAAGTCCCTGCTCCCGGCTGCCTGGACCGACCTCAACGATGCCGACGGCGGCCAGAGGTCCCCGGCGACGCTGGGCTCACTCGCAGACCTCCTCGCCGCCGTCGGGGTGCGTGTGGGGATCACCGAGGGAGGGCGGGGGGGGAACGAGGCTGAGGGCCAGCCCAGCGAGGGGAGAGCCGATGGAGCCGAACGTGCAGCTGTGCCTGACGAGCGACGACCTCCCGGCGCCACCACCGCTGCTGATCGAGGCGCTCCCCGAGGAGGCGGTGGCCGCCGCGCTGGACCGCCTCGGCCGCCTGATGGTCCGGGCGGCCCGGCCCAGCCCGGCCATCCACACCGGCGAGGGGGGCGACGATGAATGAGCTCGCCAAGATGACCGACTCCCACCGGGCGAGAGCCGCGGTCGTCTACGTCCGCCAGTCGACCCTCGCCCAGGTTGAGCGCAACCGGGAGTCCACCGCCCGCCAGTACGCCCTGGTCGAGCGGGCGGTGGGGCTGGGCTGGGCCCGCTCGGCGGTGCGGGTCATCGACGAGGACCAGGGCGTGTCCGCGTCGGTGACCGGCCAGCGTGGCGGGTTCGCTGAGCTGACCGCCCAGATCGGGCTCGGGGAGGTCGGGATCATCCTGGCGTTGGAGGTCTCCCGCCTCGCCCGCGACAACGCGCTGTGGTACCGGCTGCTGGACCTGGCCGGGGTGTGCGACACCCTCGTCGCCGACAGCGACGGCGTGTACCACCCGGGGCTGTTCAACGACCGGATGCTGCTGGGCATGAAGGGCCTGATGAGCGAGGCGGAGCTGCACGTGCTGCGGGCCCGCCTGGACGGGGGGATCCGGACCAAGGCGGCTCGGGGCGAGCTGCGTCGGGGGCTGCCGGTGGGCCTGGTCTGGGGCGAGGCCGACGGGGAGATCCGCCGCCACCCCGACGAGGCGGTCGCCGGCGTCATTGCCGCCATCTTCGAGCGCTTCGCCGCCTGCGGGTCGGCCCGGGCCACCTGGCTGTGGCTGCGGGAGCAGGGCCTGCGCTTCCCCCAGCAGCCGGGCGGCTACCTCCACGGCGAGGAGATCACCTGGGTGGAGCCGACCTACCACGCGGTGCACACCACCCTGACCCACCCCGCCTACGCCGGCGCCTACGTTTACGGCAAGACCCGAGTCGAGCGCTACGTCGACGACGCAGGCGTGCTGCGCACCCGCCGTCGCCGGCTGCCCCAGAGCGAGTGGGAGGTCCTCATCGCAGACCACCATCCCGACGAGGCCTACATCGACTGGGACACCTACCAGGCCAACCAGGCCCGCATCGGGGCCAACACCCGCCCCGTGGCCCACGAGCCGGGCACCGGTGCTCTCCGAGAGGGCGCCGCGCTGTGCCAGGGGCTGGCCACCTGCGGGACCTGCGGGCGCAAGCTGGCCGTCTACTACGACGGGCCGCACAAGGCCACCCCCGGCTACTACTGCACCGGCACCGGCCAGCTCGTCGACGGCCGGGGTGTGCGCCACCTCCGCGTCGGTGGGGTTGCCGTCGACGCGGCGGTGGCCGGGGCGTTCCTCACCGCCCTCGCCCCCGCCGCCCTCGGGGCCTGCCTTGCCGCCGCCGAGGTGCTGGCGTCCGGTCACGACACCGCGCTCGAGCAGTGGCGGCGCGAGGTCGAACGGGCCCGCTACGACGCGGGCAGGGCCGAGCGGCGCTACCTGGCCGTCGACCCCGACAACCGCCTGGTCGCCCGCGGCCTGGAAGCGAACTGGGAGGCGGCCCTGGGGGCCGTGGCCGAGGCGGAGGCCGAGCTGGCCCGCCGGGAGGCGGCCCGACCCAAGACGCTCACCGACCAAGAGCGCGCCGCCATCTTGGCCCTGGGCGACGACCTCGACGCGGTGTGGGCAGCACCGACCACCACCGACCGGGACCGCAAGGAGCTCCTGCACACCCTCCTCGAGGAGATCAACATCACCGTCAACCGTGACCGCACCGGCGGTCAGGCCGACCTGATCCTGCGCTGGAAGGGCGGGGCGATCAGCGAGTTGTCGGTGCCGATCAAGCGCAAGCCGCCAGCCATCCGAACCGGCGAGGACACCGTCGCCCTCGTCGGTCGCCTCGCCGTCCACTACCCCGACGCCCAGATCGCCGGCATCCTAAACCGCCAGGGCCGACGCACGGCCACCGGGCTGAGCTTCACGGCCGGTCGAGTCCAGGGGCTCCGCCACCACTGGGGCATCGACCGCCATCAGCCGACCACGGACCCACCGGACGGCGAGCCGCTCACCATCGCCGACGCCGCCCACCAGCTCGCCATCGCGCCGTCCACGCTGCACCGCTGGATCAACGACGGTTTCGTCGCTGGCGAGCAGGTCACCCCCGGCGCCCCGTGGCGCATCCGGATGACCGACGAGCTGCGCGGCCTGTTCGTCGACGAGGCGCCTGCCGGCTGGCTCGCCATGCTCGAGGCCACCATGGCTCTCGGCGTGTCCCGCCAGACCGTCTTGCAGCGTGTAAAGCGCGGAGAGCTGCGCGCCGTCCACGTGCGCCACGGACGCAGAAAAGGCCTGCGTATCGAGGTTCCCCATCCCCAAAACGGGCTGTTCTAGGCCCTACAATCAGCAAAGGAGCAGTGTGATGAGACATCCAAGCAGTTGGCGATGTCGCTTTCTACCACCCAGCGCCGTCCCCGCCAGGACTCGTCAATGAGCACCTGGAGGGCGTCGTGCACACCGCGTTTGGGCCGGAACCCAAAGCTGTACGGCAAGAAGTCGGCCTCGAACACTGGCTCGAGGACGATCTTCACCGCCGCCTGCACGACCCGGTCGCGGACAGCGGGTATCGACAAAGGACGCTTGTCTGCTGATCCCCGCTTGTCGATGTACACACGACGCGCGGGCAGCGGACGATACGTCCCCGCCTTCAACTCCGCCGCCAGCTCGTCGAGCAGACGGGTCACCCCGTAGCGCTCGACGTCGGCGATGGTGGCCCGGTCGATGCCGGCTGCGCCAGCGTTGTGGCGCACGTTGGACCACGCTCGCTCCAAGACATCCCTGCGATAGATCTTGTCGTAGAGCGCGTGAAACCGTCGTTCGGGGTCGGCCTTGGCCGCCCGGTAAAGCGTTCGTTGCAGAACTTGGACTTTGTCTGGGATGGGGCTAGCCATCGCTGGCACTCACCTGCCCTTTCCACTTCGATACGCGTCGACGAAGTAGCGGCCCTTCCCTCACCGGCGGTTGTGTTGTCCGTCCGACTCGATCAGTACTATGGCCGCCTCCGACGCCCACCCGGCTCGCCGCCCACTTCCCGAGATCATCGGTTATAGGGCACGACGCTCCGACAGCCATCTCGCAGGGCCATCGGGCCGGGGAGGGCCTCTCCAGTTCCCGTCACCACCGTCTGGACGTTCCGAGCCCCTTACGCCGGGGAGTTCATCGCGGCTGCGATCCAGGGTCTTCACCGCTTCCGTGGCCTTCGCCGTGAGGTTCGCGGCTCGGCTCTCCCTTTGTGATTTCACGACGCGGCAGGCTTCGCTTCATGCTACGGACCGCCCAGTTGCTCCCCCTCAAGGGCTTTCGACACTGGGCTTCGACGCCGGGCGTTTCCCCCCGACGCCGCCAGTCTGCTACCGGGCCCCCTGACAGCTACCCGGACCGGACTTGCACCGGCAGGCGATGACGAGCTTGCGATCGAAAGCTCAGCTACAACATCAACCTCACCTCCGATCTACTGGACGCACAGCCGAGGAAGTCGAACGTCTCCGGCTTCCCGAGGCCACGCGCCCTTCGCCGCCCGGCCGCGTACCGGCCGAACTCGACGAGGCGCGTCTTGTCGGGGTGCAGCCCCAGGGCGAACTTCGCGAACCGCTCACGAAGGTCTTCGAGGAACCGCTGCGCGTCATCCTGGTGCTCGAACCCGGCGACAAGGTCGTCGGCGAAGCGCACGATGACGACGTCACCGCGTGCGTGCCGGCGCCTCCACTGCCGGGCCCACCGGTCGAACACGTAGTGCAGGTACACGTTGGCGAGCAGCGGCGAAGCCGATGCCCCCTGCGGTGCCCCCGCCCCCGTGGCCGACCACCTCCCCTCTTCGACGACGCCTGCCTTGACCCACTTGCGGACCAGGCGCAGAAGCCTCTGGTCCGCTATCCGGTGCTCGAGGAACTTCTGGAGCCAGTCGTGGTCGAGACTGGTGAAGGAATCCCCGACTCACTACCCACATCGATGACCTGACGACGGCCCTGTGCGCGCATGCCTCCGGCGTGTACTGCGCAGAGGCGGCTGTCGGCCTGTTGATCGGGCACGGGCGTTGGCTCGGCCGC
>JBOGID010000075.1:0-6246 GCA_050742295.1 Acidimicrobiales bacterium
GGCTGCGCCCCCGACGCCCGGCTTCGCCGTGCTCCCCCATCCCCGCCCGGCTGGCTGGCGCTCGCTCGGTCGGAGGCGCTTGCCATCGACAACAATTTGTCGATCCGCTGGCGCCAGCCACCTAGGAGGCTGGCACCTCTGCGATGCAGAGCCGCCGCCAGCGGGGCGGCCGGCCTCCGAGGGAGGGCTGAGACACCGGCCTCCTAGACTCGAAATCAGCAGATCTCGAAAGGAGACGCCCATGTTCACGTTGCAGTTGTGGCTGGCGCCGGTACGGAACGCCGCCTGGGTCACGGCCAAGTGCGGGCACGGGTAGGGCGTGACGGACTTACGCGCCCTCGTGGCCGATGAGCTGGAAGCAGTCCGCCGGCGCTCGCTCGACCTCCTCGCCCCTCTCCCCGACCTTGACCTCGAACGCCAGATCTCGCCGATCATGTCCCCCCTGGTGTGGGACCTTGCCCATGTCGGCAACTATGAGGAGCTGTGGCTGCTCCGTGAGGTGACCGGAGCACCGCCCATCGACGGCTCCCTCGACTCCCTGTACGACGCCTTCCGGCACACGAGGAGGAACCGCCCCTCCCTCCCCCTCCTGGGCCCGCCTGCGGCCCGCCGCTACATCGCCGAGGTGCGGGGCCGCGTCCTGGACTCCCTGGAGGACATCGAGCTGAACGGCGATGCCGACGCCCCGCTCACCGAGAGCGGGTTCGTCTACGGCATGGTCATCCAGCACGAGCACCAGCACGACGAGACAATGCTGGCGACCGTGCAGCTGATGGATGACGAGGCGTACCGTCCGGTTGCGCCCGCCCCGCCGGCGGGAGCACCGGTTGCAACCGACGAGGTCTTCGTCCCTGGTGGGATGTTCCTCATGGGCACGTCCGATAACCGGTGGGCGTACGACAACGAGCGCCCAGCCCACGAGGTGGACGTCCCGGCCTTCTTCCTGGACACCGTCCCCGTCACCAACGGCCGCTACCTCGACTTCGTGAACGACGGCGGCTACGGCGACCCCGCCTGGTGGGGTGACGAGGGCTGGGCCTGGCGGCAGGACGAGGGCGTCGAGCGCCCGGAGTTCTGGCGACCCGAGGACGCCGGCTCGTGGTCACGCGTCCGGATGGGATGGGTCGAGGACCTGCCCCTCGACGAGCCCGTGCAGCACGTCTCTTGGCACGAGGCCGACGCCTACGCCCGGTGGGCGGGCAAGCGGCTTCCGACCGAGGTCGAGTGGGAGAAGGCCGCAGGCTGGGATCCCGCGACTTCGACCAAGCGCACCTTCCCATGGGGCGACGAGCCGCCCGACCCGAGCCGCGCCAACCTGGGCGAACGCCACTACCGGCCCGCCCCGGCCGGGGCCTACCCGGCTGGCGCGTCGGCCTATGGTGCCCACCACCTCGTGGGCGACGTGTGGGAGTGGACGGCCTCCGACTTCGGGCCCTACCCCGGCTTCACATCGTTCCCCTACCGTGAGTACTCCGAGGTCTTCTTCGGCTCGGGGTACAAGGTGCTGCGCGGCGGTTCGTGGGCCACCGACCCGGTCGCCGTGCGCACCACGTTCCGGAACTGGGACTTCCCCATCCGCCGGCAGATCTTCGCCGGCTTCCGCTGTGCGAGGAGCGCCTGATGCTGCCGATGAAGGTCATCAAGCCGTCCATGGAGGTCTTCCTCGAGGGCGACGAGGTGCGGGAGGCCCTGGAGCACGACGTCCGCCAGGGCCTCACCACCGTGCCCAAGGACCTGCCGCCCAAGTGGTTCTACGACGAGCGGGGGTCGCAGCTGTTCGAGCAGATCACCCGCCTGCCCGAGTACTACCTGAGCCGGGCCGAGCGGTGGATCCTCAACGAGTACCGCCACCAGATCGCCCCCTTCACCGGCGCCGATACCATCGTCGAGCTGGGCTCGGGGACGTCGGAGAAGACCAGGCTCCTGCTCGACGCCTTCATCGACCGCCACCTGCTGCGGCGGTTCATCCCCTTCGACGTCAGCCAGGCGACCCTGCGCAAGGCGTCCTACGCCCTGGCCGAGGAGTACCCCGGCGTCGAGGTGAAGGCCCTGGTGGGCGACTTCGACCACCACCTGAGCGAGCTGCCCAGCGGCGGGCGCAGGCTGGTGGCCTTCCTGGGAAGCACCATCGGGAACCTCGCCCCCAAGCCGCGCGCCGAGTTCCTGGCCACCCTGTCGTCGGTCCTGGAGTCGGGGGACAGCGTCCTGCTGGGCACCGACCTGGTGAAGGACCCCCGCCGCCTGGTCGCCGCTTACGACGACGCCGACGGGGTCACGGCCCAGTTCAACCGCAATGTGTTGGCAGTCATCAACCGGGAGCTGCAGGGCGATTTCCGGCTCCGCCGCTTCGCCCACGTCGCCCGGTTCGACGAGGAAGAGGAATGGATCGAGATGCGGCTGCGGTCCGAAGGCGAGCAGGAGGTCTCGATCGGCGCCCTCGACCTGGGCGTGGCCTTCGAGGACGGAGAGACCCTGCGCACCGAGATCAGCGCCAAGTTCCGCCGGGACGGGGTGGTGGACGAGCTGGCCGCGGCCGGGCTCGAACTGGCCCGGTGGTGGACCGACGAGCCGGGCGACTTCGCCCTCTCACTCTCGTTCAAGGAATGAAACGAGGGCCGGCAAGTGCCGGCCCTCGTTCACGCGAGTGTCACCAGCCTCCTACGAACTGTCGCCGTCGTGGTCGCCCCGCCGCCGGCGGCGGCGCCGGCTGACAAGCTCACCGGGACCGATGATCACCATGGCGAAACCGGCCCAGATCGTCTTGGCGATCTCGACGGGGCCCCACTTCTCGGGCCCGGCGCCGGGGATCGGCGCATAGCCGACGCCCGCCACCCCGCCGCTACCGGCGTTGGCCGTCAGCGGCCGGCCCGAGCCGATCATGAGCAGGATGCCGAGCACGATGCTCACGACCGACAGGACGGCCAGCGGCTGGAGGTCGGAACCGGTGCGCACCAGGCCGCCGCCCGACACGCTGGTCACCACCCCCGCCACCGTCGTTGTGGTCGTGGAGGCGACCGTGCCCGTCGGCGGGCTGGTCGTGCTGGTCGTGGCGCTGACCGTGCTGGACGTGGTCGCAGCGACCGTGCTCGACGTCGTGGCAGCAACCGTGCTGGACGTCGTGGCACCGGCGGTGCTGGACGTGGTGGCTGCAACGGTGCTCGACGTCGTGCTGGGAGCCGTCGTGCTGGGCAGCAGGACGTCAGGACCGACGGCCTCGCACTCGGCTTGGGCGAGGATGATCTCGAGGATGCTGCCGTCCATCGGGACGCTGATTCGCGCGCCGTTGACGACGACGCGGGTGCGCCCGGGGTTGCCGCCCGTCGGTGCCACGTTCTCGACGACCTGGCGCTCGTGCAGCCGGATCGTCGCCACGCCGAGGATGTCGATCGTGGTGTTGGCTGCGACCGGCCCGTTCAGCAGCGCGGCGCCCAGCCCGAGGCGGGCGTTGCTGACGTTCAAGCTCGTCGTGAAGCCGTCACCGTTGGCCACGCAGGTCGTCGAGATGAGCGGGATATTGATGGCGTCGGTGAGGGCGCTGATGTTGGCCACCTGGGAGTTGCTGGCGATCGAACCGAGATGGTTCTCGCCGACGATGTTCGCGGCCTGGGTCGCCACCGGGCCGACCGCGATGCCGTTGTTCAGGATGCCGAGGACGCCGCCGATGGTGACGACACTGGCGGTGTGCGGCCCGAAGTCGCTCGACGACTCGTTGGCGACCAGGAGCGGCGGGTTGACGGCCGGGTCGGGCGTGGGCGGGATGACGAAAGTCCCCGCCAGCCGGACCGAGATGCCGTAGCCGGTACCCCGCACCGAGTCGACATCGGCGGACGCCGTCCCCTGCGTCAGGAACAGACCTCCCAACCCGCTGACGATCATCACAACAGCCATGGCTAACGCCTTCGGCTGTCGCCTCCGAGTCGTCCTCATTGGTCGTTTTCCTTTCGTGGACCCGCTTGTGTCCCGATGTTCCCGCCTCACGATGTTCCCGCTGAATGTGTCCCGCTCACCCGCCGCCCAGCGGACACGGAACGGTAACCGATCACGTCTACCGGATGCCACTATTCGAACTACTAACAATAACAACAACAGCCCCACACGCAACAGCGGCGAAGGTCAA
This sequence comes from Acidimicrobiales bacterium, assembly GCA_050742295.1. Taxonomy (GTDB): domain Bacteria; phylum Actinomycetota; class Acidimicrobiia; order Acidimicrobiales; family AC-14; genus JAHFUQ01. Next base: position 4,118 of record JBOGID010000075.1, read on the forward strand.
TCCGTCCCGGAGGACGGCGACGAGCACCCGTAAGACCAGGACGGTGCTGCAGAACAACCCGAAATACCACCAGGAGCAGGACGGGAAGGGCCGTCGGCCGCGGTCATTGCTCTACGGGGCGGCCGTCTGCTCCACCCGGAACGACCACAGCTCGCTGCCGGTGGCGACCGGGCGCTCGCCCTCGGGCCGCTGGCTGTGGCCGTGCGAGAAGGCCCGGGAGTCGACCCACGCCTGGAACGCGCCCTCGTCCCGCCAGCGGGTGTAGACGAGCCAGGTCGTGCGCTCGTCGGTGGGCCGCAGCAGCTGGAACTCCTCGAACCCGTCGGCCTTCTCGACCTCGCCCGCCCGGGTTGCGAACCGGCGGGCCATTTCGTCGGCGCGCTCGGCGGGGACCTCGATGGCGTTGATTCTCACGACAGACATGGCCGCATTCTGCCAGCCACGACCGGCAGGGCCGGAGGCCTCAGGCCGCCCGGCCTCCCCTCGTCGGGAAGGACTCGACCCGCTCCCAGACCAGGACCAGCAGGCCGGCGAAGAGCAGGGAGAAAGCGACAAGGCCGACCACGAACGGGTCCACACCGGTGCGGGCCAGCTCCCGGCGCTCCACCACGGGTAGCTGGCGCAGGCCCGGGCCGGGGCCGAAGAAGGCGGTGGGCTGGAAGCACTCCTGGCTGACCGAGGTGGTGGACTGGTTGCCGGAAGCGGTGGCGGGACCGCTCGTGATGTTGCTGGTGCCGTCGGAGTTGTTGGTGACCGCGTTGGTCAGCCCGCCCAGGTTGACGGTGATCGTCCCCCCGCCGGTGACGTCGAGGCTGTTGGACGCCGAGTTCGTCGAGTCGTTGCCCACGCTGGTGTTGTTGCCCGTCGAGGCCGCCGCGGAGCCGGAGTTGGTGACGCCGGCCCGCTGGCCGCTGCCGAAGAAGCTGTCGCAGGCAACGCCGCCGCCGATGCGGAAGGGGCGCCGCACGCCGCCGGCCGCGCCGCCGCCCACGCTCAGCTGGCTCACGTCGGAGGTCGCGGTGTTGCCGCTCGCCGTTGCCGGGCCGGTGACGATCGTTGACGTCCCCCCCGAGTTGTTGATCGCGGTGTTGCCCAGCGAGAGACCGATGTTGATCAGCCCACCCGTCACCGTCTGATCGTTGCTGGCGTGGTTCGTCGAGTTGTTGCCCGTGCCGGTGTTCCCGCCGGTGTTGGCCGAGGCCTGCCCCGAATTCGTGAGGGTGGCGGACTGGTTGTTGCCGCCGAGGCCGAACAGGCCTCCGCCACCGCCCTGGTCCGCCTGGGAGACGGTCGTGTCGCTGTTGTTCCCACTCGCCTGGGCCGCGCCGCTGGTCACCGTCGACGTGCCGGTCGACATGTTGGTGGCGGAGTTTGTCAGGTTGAGGACCAGGCCCAGCACGCTGCCCGCCAGCGGCGTGGACCCCGTGGACCCGGTTGTCGTGTTGCCGGCCACGTTGGTGGACGAGTTACCGGTGCTCGTGTTGCCACCGGAGTTGCCGGTGGCGACGCCGGTGTTCCCGACGCCGGCGGACTGCCCATACGCAGGGACGCCCACGATTGCCAGCGCGCCGGTGATGGCCGCGCCCGCCAGCAAGCCGTAAGCCACCCGCCTCCTCGCCAATGCCCGCATGAAGTTCCTCGCCCCCGGCCGGTCTTTGGGGGTGCAGTCTGCCCCACCGCGCGGATCACCTGCAAGCACTCCGCGTGGTGGCTAGGCGCCGCGGCGCTCGCGAAGGAGCGACGTGACGGCCTTGCCGTCGGCTTTGCCGTGCGTGGCAGCCATGACCTTGCCCACGAAGAAGCCGGCGAGCTTGTCCTCACCGGTGCGGTAGCGGTCCCATTCGCCGGGGTAGGCGGCGATCACCTCGTCCACCGTCGTGGCCAGGGTGCCCGCCTCGAGGGCCTCGAAGCCCAGGTCCCGGGCCACGGCCGCGGGGTCGCCGCCCCCGACCAGCACCTGGGCCAGCACCTGCTTGGCCTGGGTGGGAGTCAGGCGGCCGTCCTGCTCAAGCCGCAGGGTGGCGATGAAGCGGCCGGCGTCCACCTGGGACGCGTCGACATCGCGCCCTGCCACCTCCTGGGTGGCCCGGACCAGGGCCCGGCGGGCGTCGATGCCGGCGTCCATGGCC
>JBOGID010000076.1:0-1783 GCA_050742295.1 Acidimicrobiales bacterium
CGTTTGACGCGTGCCGGGAACTGATCGACGAGCCGGTGGCGTTCGCCGGCCATTCGCTGGGCCAGCTGACTGCCCTCGTGGCGTCGGACGCTCTCTCCCTCGAAGACGGCATCCAACTGGTGGCACAACGGGCGGCCGCCACCCAGGCCGCGGCCGACCGCCGGCCGGGCCGCATGGCCGCCCTGGTGGGGGCCGACCTCGACCAGGCCGAGGCCGCGTGCCAACCCCACGGATCCGGCCTGCGTGGCCCGAACGCAGTGGAGGCCTGGGTCGCCAACGACAACGCGCCCGGCCAGGTCGTCATCGGCGGCACGGCGGCGGGAGTCGAGGCCGCCTCCGAGCGGGCCCGGCAGCTGGGCGTCCGCCGGGTCATCCCCCTGAACGTGGGCGGGGCGTTCCACACGCCGCTGTTCGCCGAGGCCAAGGCCGCCCTGGAGCCGGTGCTGGCCGAGACCCGGTTCGCCACCCCAACCGCCCCGGTCGTGTCCAACGTTGACGGCGAGCCCCACACCGAACCTGGCGAGTGGCCGTCCCAGCTCGCCGACCACCTCGTCTCGCCGGTCCGGTGGCGCCAGTCGCTGCTCACCCTCGCCCGGCTGGGCGCCGACTCGCTGGTCGAGGTCGGTCCCGGCAACGTGCTGGCCGGGCTCGCCCGCCGCACGCTCCCGGGCGTGCCCGTCCGTAACGTCGCGGTGCCCGCCGACGTCGAAACAGTTCGCACCCCCCTGGAGGTCCACTGATGGAGTCTGGCGAGCGGTTGGCGATCCCTGAGCGGGTGATCGTCGCGCCCGCGACCGGGCGATTCCGGCCGGCGGACGAGAGCGCCCCCGAAGGAGACGTCCTCGACGCGCAGCAGGTGATCGGGTTCGTGGACGGCGGCGGCCACTCCACCCCGGTGCTGAGCCCCTTCAAGGGGTTCCTCATGGGCCTGCTGGCCCATGCCGGCGAGCGGGTCCGTGAGGGCCAGCCCGTCGCGTGGCTCCGTCTGGCGTGAACGGGCCCCAACGTTTCACTCCACCGCCGGGTAGGCACGCCTCCGTCACCGGTTGGGGCATCGCCGTGCCCGAGGGCCGGCTGACCAACCAGGACTGGGTCGAACGGGTCGAGACGAGCGACCAGTGGATCGTGGAACGGACCGGCATCCGCGAGCGCCGCGTCGCGGGCCCGGGCGAGACCACCGCCACCCTCGCCATCGAGGCGGGCGCCGCCGCCATCAAGTCGGCCGACCTCACGCCCGCCGACATCGGGGCTGTCATCGTGGCCACCGTCACTCCTGACCAGCCCATTCCCTTCACCGCTGCCTACGTGCAGGACGGGCTGGGGCTGCGCTGCGGCGCCTTCGACATCGACGCCGCCTGCTCCGGTTTCGTCTACGGCCTGGTGGTCGCCTCGTCGCTGGTCGCCACCGCCGGCGTCGACGCCGTGCTCATGATCGGCTCCGAGACGCTGCTGCGGATCACGGACTGGTCGGACCGCTCCACCGCCGTCCTGTTCGGGGACGGGGCGGGCGCCGTCGTGCTGACCCCGACCGACGACGCCGGCCTGCTGGCCTGGGACCTGGGCTGCGACGGCTCGGCCGCCCACCTCCTCACCCTGTCCGCGGGCGGCAGCCGCCTGCCGACGACGGTCGAGACGGTCAATGCCGGCCAGCATTACCTGCGCATGGAGGGCCAGGAGGTCTTCCGCCGGGCCGTGCGGGCCATCGTCGAGTCGGCCGAGGGCACGCTGGAGCAGGCTGGTGCCACCGCCGCCGACGTCGCCCTGTTCGTGCCCCACCAGGCCA
>JBOGID010000077.1:0-3068 GCA_050742295.1 Acidimicrobiales bacterium
GTCGGCGGGCATGCGCTCTGGCAAGCGGCCCGCGACGTCGCCGACTCCCTCGACGGCGGCGACCTCGACCACGCCCGCCGCCTCCTGCCCGGCCTCGTGGGCCGTGACGCCAGTGACCTCGACGAGAAGGAGATCGCGCGGGCCGCGGTCGAGTCCGTGGCCGAGAACACGGTCGACGCCATCGTCGCCCCCGCCCTGTGGGCCGCGGCCGCCGGCGCCCCCGGCGTCCTCGCCTACCGTGCCGTCAACACGCTCGACGCCATGGTCGGGCACCGGTCCGACCGCTACGAGCGGTTCGGCTGGGCCAGCGCCCGCCTGGACGACGCCGCCAACTGGGTTCCCGCCCGGGTCACCGCCGTGCTCGTGGCCGCCGTCCGCCCCCGGGCCGCCGCCGCCGTCGTCCACACCGTCCGCCATCAGGCCCCCGCCCACCCGTCCCCCAACGCCGGGGTGGCCGAGGCCGCATTCGCGGCCGCCCTCGGCCTCCGGCTCGGCGGGGTCAACCGCTACGGCGACCGGGTCGAGGAACGTCCGCCACTCGGTGACGGCCCGCCTCCCCAGGCTGCGGACGTCCATCGGGCCATCCGCCTGTCCTCGGACGTGGCGTGGGCCCTCACCGGCGCAGCCGCGCTCGCCGCCGTCAGCGGCAGGCGGCGATCAGGGTCGGGAAGGGGTTGATGGTGTCGCCACCGCTGGGGTGGATCTCGAAGTGGAGGTGGGGCGACGTGGTCGCGGCGTCGCCGGTGTTGCCCACGTAGCCGACGGCCTCGCCAGCCGCCACCCGGCCCGACTCGCCGTAGTCGGACAGGTGGGCCAGGTAGTAGCGGTTGCCGTCGTTCCCGTACAGCTGGAGGGCCAGGCCCCCCTTCGGGTTCGGGTAGCGCTCCACCAGGCCGCCCACGGGGGCGACGACCGGTGTCCCCTTGGGGGCGAACAGGTCGATGCCACGGTGGGCCCAGCCGCCACCTGCGACGTAGCCGTAGTCGTTGACGAACGTCCCCGCCACCGGGCACTCCCACGCGTTGGGCGCCGTCAGCACCTGGCCGATCGTGATGAAGTTGGGGTCGCTGATGCCGTTGGCCTCGGCCAGGGCCCTGACCGACACGCCGAACCGGTCGGCGATGGACGACAGGTCGTCCCCGGCCTTCACCGTGTACGACCCCGAGGCCCCGGTCGCGGCCGGCCCGCTCGACACCGAGGACGCCGTCGATCCCACCGGCGGCACCGCCAGGAGCCGCCCGGCGGGGACCCAGTCGGGGTCCACCAGCCCGTTGGCCTTGGCGATGGCCGACGCTGGGACGCCGACCTTCTCGGCGATGCCCCACAGGGTGTCGCCCTCCTTGACCAGGTACTCGGTGGCCGAACGCCCATCCGAGGGCACGACCAGCAGCTGCCCGGTCATGATGAAGTTCGGGTCGTTGATCCCGTTGGCGCTGGCCAGGGACTGCACCGACACCCCCAGGCGGTGCGCCACGTCGGAGAGAGTGTCCCCGTCCTGAACGAGGTACTGGTCAGCGGACGCCCCCTGGATCTGGAGCACCGCCGCAAAGATCACGCCCGCCATCGCGGGGACGACGAAGAGCAACCGCTTTGCCCGCACGCTGGTTTCCCTCCTAGGCCCTTCGCGCCCGGCGCTACTTTAGCAACACCAGCAACACAAGGAACAGGGCCGGCCGACCCCGCCAAACCCGTCAACCGGTCAGGAGCTTCACCAGGGGGGCGCCCGTCATCCACGTGCCGACCACGTCGTCGAACCGGCCGTCGCCCTTGTACTCGAGCAGCCGGACCCACGCGCTGCACATGGCGGGCAGGATCGTCACCACCTGGCCGTCGCACGTGTACGGATGGCCCATGAAGGCGGGCGCCTCCCGGGCCGCCTTGGCCACCTTGGCGATGGCGGCCGCCGTCACCTTGTCCCCGCCCAGCGGCGCCAGCAGGCGGTGGACGGTCATGACCAGGGCGAACCCGGCCTGGGAGAGCACCGACGGCGTCGCATTGGCAGGCCCGTACTGGCGGAGCTTGGCCACATAGGTCGCCACCTCCGGGTCGGCGGTGTCGGTGTGGGGAACGAAGGCGGAGGCGAACGTCACCCCGGCCGCCCCGCCTGCCCCGACCCCGTCGAGCACCGCGGGCGTGGCGCACGCGCTGGGCAGGAAGAGGCGGGCCCGGGCCCGCAGCGTCCGCACCGCCCCGAGCACCTTCACGCAGCCCTGAGCAGGGAAGACGGCCATGAGCACGTCGGGGTTGGAGGCCGTGGCGGCGCGCACGGCTGGCGTGAAGTCGGTGGCGTCCGCCTTTTGGGCCACGATCTTCAAGTCGGTCACGCCCCGCATCTGCAGGATGGCGCGCGCCGCCAGCACGGCCGCGTCCTGCAGGCCGGGCAGGTCGAGGTGGACGACACCCACCTTGGTGGCCTTGAGCGTCCCCGTCACGTACTCGGTCTGGGCCAGCAGGTCGGCCACCACGCCCCCGGCGAACATGAACGCGGAGGGGTTGACCAGTTCGTCGCCCAGCGACGGCGTCATGCCCAGGTAGGGGACCTTGGCCGCCTCCAGCACCGGCACCGCCGAGCCGGCGGCCACGTCGATGCCACCCAGGACGGCGACGACCCCCTTGGCCACGAGTTCGGTTGCGCACCGCTGCGAGGACTCGGCCGTCCCCGCCGTCACGCACACCTCGAGCCGGATCGGGCGGTTGTCGACGCCGCCCAGTTCCTCGTTGACGTAGCGGACGGCCGCCTCGGCGTCCCGCCGCAGCTCTGGGAACGAGCCGAGCGCCCCCTCCTCCTGGTTGATCATCCCGAACACCAGCGGCTTGCCCGTCGCCCGCCGTGGCCCCGTTGGTGTGTCCGACCCGCTCGAACAGGCCGTAGCGGCCAACATCGCCACTACGGCCACTCTGACAACCAGGCTGCTCAACCGGCGCATCGCCGGCGCACCCTAGATGGCTGGTCGGCCGACCTGCCTTTGACCAGCACCGTTGCGTTTCAGCATGGCCTCCAATCCGACGGTCGGCCGCCGAACGAGGGCTTTCCGACCAGCCATCTACGCGGGCGTGACGTCCTCGGC
>JBOGID010000078.1:0-24654 GCA_050742295.1 Acidimicrobiales bacterium
AGCGGCATATGGACGGGCAGGGAATTCATCATCTGGGGCGGGAGTCCCGGATGTGGGGACTCGAGGCCCGGCAGCAATGACGTCGCGTCCTATGTCCCTGCCGGCTGAGGCCGTGGCCCCCGGGAGAGGCAGCGTGAACGCATTGGGACTCGACCCGTCGGCCGTCCGGCGAACAAATTGCCAACTTGACCGACAGGCGGGGCTCCGGCTCCAGATTCCCGAGGTTGTCAACCGGCTGCTCAGGGCCTGTCCACCAAGCCAAGTTGTGCGACCCGTCACAGGAATTGTAGGGACGCGGTGAAGATGAAGACGATCAGTAGCGCGCCCGACAGATCAGGAAGTGGTCACTCGTTGACGCGAAGGTGATCAGCCGGACGCCAGGGGATCCTGGCGCTTGTCGGGGGACCGCTTCGGCCCGGGTGATCGCCGTGGTCGGATGACTGCGCTGAGCACTTACGCGAACGCCGACAGGGAGCGTACTGTGGCAATTGATCCCACGGGGTAGTGAGATGCGGCGACGGTTTGCCCTTGGTTCCTGCGGTCGTCGTGAGTTTCCGACGCCCCGGGGATCTGACTGCCCAAAGACCCGATCGGAAGGCGGAGATCGCAACGTGAAGCTGAGGACTCTGGTAACCGGGATGGTGGTCGTCGCAGCCATCCAGAGGCTGGTGGCGTCGCCGTGGCCGGCCACTATCACACGACGCACTGGTCGGTGAACGGCCTGGGGGATGGCCACAACAACAGCTACCTCCGCCCGGAGGTGTCGAGCACCGATCCAGCCGCCGACGAGAAGTACGCCGACATCGCGAGCTTCGGCAACGTCTTGGACTGGCGGGGCCGACCACGACCGTGAGCCTCGCCATCGACGTGTTCCCCAACATGCATGGAGGCGTCGAGTGCCAGTTCGACACCTTCCTCTACGCCACTGACGTGGTCGACTACCTCCCGGCCCACGTCCACGCCCACGAGTCCAACTGCCAGTGACCAGGAGGCGTATCCAATGACACGAACGCGACGACTCGGCCGGCGACGCGTCCCTCGGTCACTCAGCATCGTGGCGCTGATGGGAGCCGGCGTGCTGGGGGCACTCAGCATCAACGCCTCCGCTCAGGGCACCGGCGATGGCGAACGTCCGCTTCCTTGCCGCCTACCGGCGTGAGGCGCTCTTCCATCCGACTCACGTCACCCGTGTGGCCGCGGCGGTGAAGAGCGGCGACAGTATCGGCGACGTCGAGGCGCGGCGCCCCCCCTCGACCCTCTCAAGACCCGCCCGGCGATCATGCACCTGCTGTGGCGGGGGTTCCTGCGGGCGGACCTGTCGGTGCCGCTCGAACCTGACACGCAGGTCGTCCTGGCGGCATGACGCCCTCCCGCACCGTCATGCTCGCGGCAGGCGATCGACGCCTTCCGAGCGCACGCCACACGTGCACGTCACACGTACAAGGTTGCCGCATCCCTGGACGGTCGGTCTACTGGCTGGTCGGGTATCGACGCGCCGTTCAGATGTTCTGGCCGATGATCACGTGCCGCATGGCGTCGTGCCCGAAGCTGCTGCGGCAGTCCGCCCCCTGGGTCAGGAACTCGCCCCGGTTGGGGAACGGGTAGTACGTCTGGCCGTCGGCGTGGTAGACGGCCACGAGGAAGAACTGATCGGCTGCCAGGGGGTCGCCGTGGATCCGGCCCCGCCGCTCGGCGGCGCCTGTGGGATCGGCGGTGAACGAGTTCACGCCCGGCTCGTGGAACCGGTCGACGGGCAGCATCCGCTCGACGCCGAGGCAGAGCGGCTGGACGCTGTCCGGCCCGATCGTGAAGTAGAAGATCGAGTACACGCCGCCCGGCACCAGTCCGTGGAACGCCACACGGACGTCCATCAGGTCACCCGTTCGGGCCGCCCTCGACGGGGCCGTGGCCGAAGTCCACTCGCCCCACGTCACCGGCAGGCGGAAGCCGGCCAAGTTGTAGAGCGGCTCGTCGAGCGGAGTGTCGGCCGTCGGGTTCCGCAGGTTCGAGAACTCGAGCGAAAACACGTCCCGCGCCGGGTCTCGAACCCGTCGGCCTGATCCGGCTTCGCCCAGGCCGCGCCGGCGCCCAGGACCACCAGGACGCCGGCGAGAACCAGGGCCGAGCTCCGCCTTCGCGACTACCGCACGGACGACCCGGCCACCGGCTTACAGACCGCCGGTGGTGGGGTCGATGACCGTCGACACCTGGCGCACGGCTTTGGCCGGGAAGCCGCCGCGGTTGGCGTGCTCGCGCACCCGGGTCTCGTCGGGGGCGATGTAGACGCAGAAGATCCGGTCCTCGGCCACGTAGCTGTGCAGCCACTGCACGTCCCCGCCCATCTCGGCCAGAACGCTGTTGCTCTTCTCGCTGATCCCCCGCAGGTCCTCGGCGTTGAGGTCGTGGGCACCGGGGAGCTCTCGCTCGATCACGTACTTGGGCATCGCATTTGTCCTTTCGGGAGTCCGATGCGATGACCGTACGGAGCGAACCTTCCTCAAACCTTCCCGGCCGGGAGCATGGCGTCGAGGTCCTCCCGGCAGCGCACGGCGTCGAGGCGCTGGCCGAGCTGCTCGATCGCGTCGGCCGCGGCGGCCAGCAGCCGGGCCGCCTCGGCGCCCTCGCCCCGGGCCAGGGCGACGTTGGCCCGGGCCTCGTCCAGGGCGGCCTGCCAGCCGCCGCTCGGATAGAAGGCGGCGGCGACCTGCTCGGCGCCGGCCAGGTACGACGCCGCTCGCTCGACGTCCCCGAACCTTGCGCAGGCGATGGCGGCGGGCACGATGAGGTTGATCGAACAAGGGGGGCAGGACTCGAACGGGCCCCGCACCGCCCGCTCGGCCTCGTCGACGGCGGCCCGGGGATCGGTCGCCGACCGGATGGCGGTCCCGTGGACACGGTCGAGGAGGTGCCGGGTGCCCACCGGTGAGCCCCGAGCGGCCGTGAGCGCCTCGGTCAGCGCCATCTGGGCCCGGGGCGCCTCCCCCTGGGCGAGGTACGCCTCGGCCAGCCGCTGCAGGCTCAGCGCCTCGCCGCACAGCACGCCGACCCGGCGGTGCTGATCGACAGCCTTGCGCAGGTGCTCAGCGGCCTCCTCGGTCTCGCCCATGAGCAGGTGTGCCTCCCCAGGAGGGTGGTCGCCACCGCCTCGGCCCGTGGCGCGCCCGCCTCGGTGGACTTCCGCTGCAGGTCCCGGGCGAACGACACCACCTCCGGATACGGCACGCCGCCGTAGAGGTACGACTCGGCGATGCACAGATGGGCGTCGATGGCGACGGCGGCCAGATCGGGGCGGACTGACGTGTCGAGCAGGTCCAGGGACAACCGCTGGGGCCAGGACCCCCGCTCGTGGGCCACCATGGCCAGGACCATGGTGGCGTCGACGAAGTCCCGGACGCTGCCACTCGCCTCGGCCAGCCGCCTGGCCTCGAGCCCCGCCTGTTCGGCCTGTTCCAGGGTGCCGGTGCACCAGAACGCCAGCCCCCGTGCCACCTGCAGCTGGCCGGCAACATGGGGCGGGACCGTGTCCACGGTGGCCAGCGTTCCGAGCGCGGCCGGGATGTCGCCCGCGAGGATCAGCGCCTTGGCCCGCTTCACCGCGAGGGCCGACCGTTCTGGCTCGGCGGTCACGGCCATGGCGACGACGTACGCAGCGGGCGCGCCGGGGTCGCCCAACCCGTTCATGGCGTCGGCCCGGAGGGCGAGGAGCTCGGCGTCGTGGTTTGCCATCGTGAGCGCCCGGTCGATGGCCACGAGGGCGTCGGTGTGGGCGCCCACGCCGATCGCTTCGGTGGCGGCGCGCCGCAACCACGGGAGGGCGTCCCGCTCCCGGCCTGCGGCCAAGAGGTGGTGCACGACCCGGGTGGGCGGCGCCCCGAACTCCGCCATCCGGCCGGCAGCCACCGCGTGAGTGGCGGCCGGTTGCTCGCCGGAGACGGTTGCGGTCAGCCGTTCCCGCATCAGGTCGTGGCGGAAACGGTAGCTGCTTCCCTGGCGAGCGACGACCCCCAGCGATATGGCGATGTCCAGGTGCTCAAGGGCCTGGTCGCCCTCCAGGGCGGCGAGGGCTGCGAACTCGTCGGCCGTGAACTGGTGGGCCACGATGGCGACGTCCCGGAGCCCATCACGAACGCCCGCCGGCAGGCGTTCCAGCCGCACGTCCACCGCCCCGTACGCCCCGGCGGCGGGCGTCGCCTCGTCGGTGCTCAACGCGGCGGCGACTTCGAGGGCGAAGAACGGATTGCCCTCGCTCAGCTCCCACGCCAGGTCGAGGTCCACCTCGGCCCCCTTGCCCACGTCGGCCACGACGGCGTCGCTCTCGTACCGGGTGAGCGGGCCGAGCGCGATCTCGACCCCGACACCGCGAGCGACCATCGCCCGGGCCATGGCCGAGGCCTCCTCGTGACCGGGGCGGTAGGCGGCCAGGAGCAGCACACCCCGGGGCGTGGCGGCGCTGGCGGCGACCTCGGCTAGGGCCAGGGTGTCCTCGTCCATGAGGTGGAGGTCGTCGAGGAAGAGCCCCGTGCGTGCGCCGCCGGCGGCCGTGGGCACCCGGGACATGAGGTGCAACACGGCGTGGCGGTGGACCGGACCTCGCGGCTGGTCGGTGGCCAGGCCCGTCAGCCGGACGAGGAGCGCCCGCTCCGGTTCTCCGAGGGCCTCGGCGACCTCGGGCCGCTCGAGCATGGCCGACTGGATGGCTTCGACCAGCGGCCAGTACGGCACCGACGCGGTCTGCTCACGCCCGGTGGCCCGGAGCACGAACCACCCGTCGGCCTGCTCGATGAGCTCCTCGCACAGCCTGGTCTTGCCGATGCCGGCCGGACCGGTGACGAAGATGGCCGCGGGCCGGCCTTCAGAGGCTCTCCGCAGTGTCGCTCGGGCCCGCACCAGTTCGACCTCGCGCCCGACCAGGCCGGGCCGGACCCAGCCCGACGCGGCGGTGCCGACGATGCGTTGGTAGAGCGCAACGGTCGGCGGGCTCGGCAGCACGCCGAGGGCGCGGGCCAGGATCGTTCGCAGCCGTTGGAACTGGCGGATGGCGGCGTGCAGGCGCCCCGCCTCCAGGTGCTGGGCCATCAGGCCCCGGTGGGCGGTCTCGTCGGTCGGGTCGGCGTCGGCCAGTTCGGCCCAGAGCCCTCCGGCGCGCAGCAGATCGAGGTGGAGCGCCTGCACCCGGTCGCGGGCGCCGATCGTCCACTCCTCGTAACGCTCGTCGGGCAGGAGCTCGCCGGCGTGGTGCCGGGCCGCCGCGGCGCACTGGGCGGGGTCGCCGCTGTTCAGGGCCGTTCTCGCCTCCGCCTCGAAGGCCACGGCGTCGACGGTGAGCTCGGCGGACGGCCACAGCGCCACTGCGTCACCGCGCAGTACGACGGACTCCTTGGTGCCCATGGCCTGGCGGGCCAGGGTCGCGGTCTTGTGCAGGTTGGCCCGGGCCGCCTCGGGTGCCAGGTCGGGCCACAGTGCGTCCATCACCTGCTCGGTGGAAAGCCGCTGATGGGGCGCCAGGGCGAGGAGGGCGACGAGCTGGGCGGCCCGGCGGCTCTTCCATGCGCTGGCCTCGCCGGCCGTTGGTCGACGGCCACGGCAAACCGGCCGAGGAGCGTCACCTCGACGTGCACCGCACCAGTGTCGCACTCCTGCCGAGGCGCATTTGGAATCAGCCGATGACCTCACCCGTCGGGTTGCCGTACGCATCCCGCACCACGGTTGGCACGATCACGGTGACCAGCACGTCGGACACGGTCACGCGCCCGGCGTGGGGCCGGATGGCATCGATCAGCGGGCGCAGGCCCGCGAGCGGGACGCCCACGTCGACCGTGTCCTCTTCGGCTGTCACCACGAATCTCTCGGCCGGTCGGAACCGGATGGCCGCGTGCCCGGCCGTCACCACCAGGTCACGGCCGAATGGCAGCCTGGCCTGCCGGAGGCGGCCGACGAACGGGGCCTGCAAGGCGCCCAGCCTCACCACGGCTGCACCGCCCACCATCTCCCAACTCGCGCCGTCGACCAGCAGAGAGCCGGTGCTCGAACCATCGCTGTCCCCTCCGGCCTGCACGCGGGCGGCGATCGACCGGTCCCGAAGGAGCGATCCCCGGGTGACGTCGGTCAGCAACAGCGGCAGCGCCGGTGTCACCGTCTCGAGGAAGGCGCTGGTGTTCCACATCTGCACGGCCTCGTACTCATCTGTCGTGAGCCCGACGATCTGGAGGAACTGCACGCGGCCATTGACGGTCGCGATGGCTCCAAGCTCCGGGTCCTCGACGAACGCGATGGCGCGGATGGCGGTGCCTGGTCGGTCCGCCGCAATCGGGCCGCCGATGTTCATGTGGTGGCCAGGTTCGAAACAGTTGCGGGATCGGGAGACGTAGCGCGCCAGGTTCTGCAGCAGGCTGACCGCCCACACGGGCGGCTCGTCGTCGGCCGGGCTCCTCGCCAGGCGAAAGGTCAGCTCGAAGCCCCAACCCGAGTGCTCCGCGTTCTCGGACTCGCTCTCGTGCAGCTCTGTCAGTCCGTAGCTGATGTAGTGCCAGTGCGGCACGGGATCGCTACGGGGATAGGCACTCACGCCGTCGAGCGGATCGGCGCCGCCGAGTGCCCACCCGACAACCGTTCCCAAGTGGTGCGGTTTGGTGTCGCCGTAGAGACGGGCAAGGGCGGCGTCGATCGCCTCCCACCCGGGTGCACCCTCCACGGAGCCCAGCCTAGGAGCGACCGCAGCCGCCCCTGAGGCTGGGCTTCCACAGAGGTCTCTACACCTGGGGCTCGCGCCACATCTGGGAGAGGCGGGGGCCGCCGTCGGGGAGGGTGAACTCGCCCTGGCAGACGTAGCCGAGCCGCTCGTACAGCCGGCGGTTCCGCGGGGACGTGGACTCGAGGTACGACGGCACGCCCTCCTCGTCAGCCCGGTCGAGGACGGTCCGCAGCAGTGCGGTCCCGATGCCGCGGCCCTGGGCCCACGGCGCCACCGACACGAAGTTCGGGTAGTAGTGCGGAGCCATCGGGTGGTAGACCGCGAACGTCTCCTCCAGCTGGAAGAGCCGGTCCGCGTCGGGGCCCGCGATCTCCACCACCTTCGCCCCGTACGCCTCCTCGCCCTCGGGCGACAGCAGCTTGTGGCCGGGCGGCAACCAGACGGCCGTGCCCGCTCCGTCGGCCGCCAGATACAGCTCGTCGTGGGGGATGTAGGCGTCGACGTAGAGGCGGAACAGGGGCTCGAGGATCTCGGCCCGCCGGCACTCATCGGGGAGGAGCCAGACGGTGACCGGGTCGTCGAAGAACCCGGCCGTGATGGCGGCGGCCACCGCGTCCCGGTGTTCGGCCCCGACCTTGCGAACTCGTAGGTCGGTGTCCTGCGTGAGGATTGTCATTGTCGTGCTCCCTCCGTGTTTCGGTGAAAGCACGATGACGGCGCCGAGCGCTCCGGCGCATCGGCAGACCTACCTATTCGGGCCGACCAGGCCGTGCTGGACGGCGAACAGCGCCGCCGCGGCCCGCGTCGAGACGCCGATCTTGACGTAGATGTGCTGCACGTGGTGCTCGGCCGTGCGACGGGAGATGAAGAGCCGGCCCGCGAGCTCGGCGTTGCTCAGACCGGTGGCGAGCAGGCCCAGCACCTCCACCTCGCGGTCGCTGAGCCCGCCCGGCCTCGGCCCGGCACGCCGGGTCACCGTCTGGCCCGCCTCGGCCAGCACCGCGTCAACGGCGCCCGGGTCGAGGCGCCCGGCCTCGCAGTCGGCGACCAGTTGATGAGCGGCTTGCTCGGGCGCCATCGCCGGCCGGTGAGGCCGTGGCTGGGTCATGGCCGAGAAGGCGTCAGCGGCGCCGATGATCCGAGCGGCCAACGGAACAGCCCCGGCCGCCGAGCAGCGGTGGTAGCCGGACCCGTCGAGCCGTTCGTGGTGCATGCCGGCCGTCGTGGACACCGCTTCCAGCGACGGAGAGGTGGCCAGGATGCGTTCGGAGTGGTAGGCGTGCATGCGCACCTGCTCCCACTCGGCGCGGGTGAGCGGGCCCGGCTTCTCCCACACCGCGTTGGACACGCCGGACCGGCCGACGTCGTGCAGGAGGGCGGCGATCTCGACCCGGTCGACCTCGGCGTCCTCCAGGCGCAGCCGGACGGCTGCGCCCCGGGCCAGGCGTGCGACGTCCCGGGCGTGCCCGTGGAGGAACGGCATCTTGATGTCCACGAGGTCACCGAAGGCGGCGGCCACCTCGGCCAGCCCGGTCCCGGTCCGCTCGACGACCGGCGTGGGCTCGACGTCGAGGATCCGGTCGCGGGGATCGCCGGTGTTGGCCTCGCCCAGCAGTTCGTCCGCGTGGCGGGCGAAGGTGCCCACCACCGCCGGATCGAGGACGCCTCCGGCCCGCGCCCGCAGGGCGGCGACGGCCGCTTCCGTCCCTCCCAGCTGGTCGTAGAAGGCGGCATCCGCCGCCGCCCGGGCGACCCGGGCACCGATGGCGATGTCGTCGCCGCCCAGGCCCTGCGGCGCCCAACCGCCGCTCCAGAACTCGTAGACCTCGTGCAGCGCCCGCTGCGTCGAGGCGGGCAGGCCAACCCGCCGTGCCGTGTCCCGTGCGACCTCGCAGCTGCCGGTGTCGGCGCGCCGTCCCCACTCGCTGCCGCCCGCATAGGCGACGTCGAGGACCCGGGCCCGGGCCCCCGCCGACAGCCCACGCGTGATGGCGGGGATGAGCGTCGCGGCCACATCGGCGGGATCGCCGAGGTTGGTCCGGGAGATGGCCCGGGCCAGGCCGATGTCGTCGCCGAACGCGACGGCCGCCTCGTGGGCCACGCCCACGCAGCCCACGTGCATGAGCAGGGCGGTGTAGAAGCAGTCCCGCGCGTCGTCGTCGCTCAGCCCCATGCGCCCGGCCAGGGCGGTGGCGATCAGGCAGGACCGCATGGCGGACTGAGGCGGCAGCCCGAAGCCCAGGTCGGCCACGAGCGACAGCCCACCGAGGAGGTCGGCGAGGCGCAGCGAGGCGGACACCCGCCAACCGTAGGACGTTCTCTGAGACTCAGGTGGGCTCCTCAGAAACCCTTGTCTGCCGACGTCCCGCAGAGGTATCGGCACCGAGCGGCGCCCTAGCTGGGGCCGTCGTTCCGTTGCCGTTGAGCGCATGACGATCGAACGCATGGAGCACGTGGGCATCGTGGTCGACGACCTCGCGGCCGCGACGGCGTTCTTCGTCGAGCTCTCTGGCGAGGTGGAGCGCTACGAAGACAGCTATCGGCTCTGCTACGTCCGCGGCCCCGAGGGGGATCATCGTCGAACTGGCGGAGCAGATCGGCTGAGGGCTCCGGCCGGCCGCCAACCGCCTCGCCAGCGTCAGTGGTCGTCCGGGGCGGGATCCGCCCACGAGGTGTCGTGGCCTCTGGCTTGGGCGTGCTCGACCCGCAGGGATCACTACCGCCTGATGGCTGTCGCCAGTCTGGTCGCCGCCTCGGTGTCCAAGTCCAGCGAAAGGTACGGGTCGAGGAGCTCGACCTCGAGGACGAGCGGGGCGCCCGCTCCATCCGAGAGCAGGTCGACTCGGCTGTAGATGGGATGGTGGTCGAGGCGTCGCGAGATGAACTGCATCGTTCGCTCCGCCACGGAACGCTGCCGCCGGCTGGGCGTCGCCAGGCCTGTCCCACGCCATGCGCTCCCATGGGCGCTCGATGACGCCCTGACCAAGTCGCAAGGCGGGCGTCTTGCCGACCGCATGGCTGAACAGCCCGTTCAGGAAGATGAGATGGTCCCGAGACCAAGGTTGACGGAGTATGCAGCGGATGGGAGCACAAGGCCGGTCGCCAGCCCCACCGCGGCCGAAGCGAAGGCAGCGACGGCCACCACTGATAGGCGGGTCGAAGGACTGGTCCGTTCAACCCGATCATCCTCGGAAGGATGATCCTCGTCGTCGCCGGGAGCCGCCACCTCGGGACGGTACCAGCCAGGATCTGAGGCCTGATTGGACGGCATCCTCGGAGCAAGCATGTCCGACCCGATCCGAGCGGGACTCGCAAGCCGATCGCCGCCGGGACGGTGACACGGCTCCCAACTGGTCAATCGAAGAGCTGGGCCAAGGCGAGAAGCGGACGGTCGAGGTCAAGTCGTGGCGGATCGGCGAGATCCAGGTCACGGCCGAGGTCGCCGACCACGAGATCTACGACGGCGCCACGCCCCAGTGGACGTACCTCCGCGGCACCGCCACCGGCCTACCCGGCGGCGCCGCAGTGTCGTTCATCGGGTCTCAAGTTGCGCCCGAACCGGCGGGAAGGCCGTTCCTGATCGGTCCTCGAGGCCGCATCGACGAAGTCGCAGCACGGCGGAGCCAGCGGCGGTAGCCTGACCAACCCGTCCCAGGAGGCCGTGGCATGGCGGTGCGAAGCGGTGTGAGGCTGGTCTCGGCCCGTCTCGACGACCGTCGGGCCCACACCTTCGACCGCTACACGGAGACGGGCGGGTACCAGGCGCTACCCAAGGCCCTTACGGAGATGTCGCCCACACAGGTCCACGACGAGGTCCGCAAGTCGGGGCTGTCGGGGCGCAGCGGCGGGCAGGCCTTCCCGACGGCGGCCAAGTGGGACCTGGTCGGCGACGCCACTCCGCGCTATGTCATCGTGAACGGGGACGAGAGCGAGCCCGGGTTCTTCAAGGATCGGACCCTCATGGAGGTCGACCCCCATCAGCTGGTGGAGGGCGCCCTGCTGTGCGCCTACGTTATCGGCGCCCCGCTCGTCGTCATCTACATCCGCGGTGAGATGGGGCTGGCCCAGGAGCGGGTCACGGCGGCCGTCAACGATGCCTACGCAAACGGCGTGGCCGGTGACCGGATCCTCGGCACACCGTTCAGCTGCGAGGTGGTCGTCCACTCGGGCGCAGGGGCGTACGTGGTCGGGGAGGAGACGGCCCTCATCGAGAGCCTGGAGGGCAAGCGCGGTTTCCCCCGGATCAAGCCGCCGTTCTACCCGGCGGTGATCGGCCTCTACGGCAAGCCGACGGTGGTGAACAACGTCGAGACGCTGTCGACGCTCCCGTGGATCGTGAACCACGGCGGCGACGCCTACGCCGCCTATGGAGGCGGACGGTTCAAGGGCACGCGCCTGTTCTGCCTGTCCGGACGTATCAACCGTCCCGGCACCTACGAGCTCGAGCTGCACCACCCGACGTTCCGGGACCTGTTCTACGATCCCGACCTCGGCGGTGGGATCCGCGACGGCGGCAACGTCAAGGCCTTCATCCCGGGCGCCTCGTTCCCGTGGTTCTTCGAGGAGCAGCTCGACCTCCACCTCGACGGGGACGAGGTGGGCGCCAACGGTTCGTCGCTGGGCTCGGGGATCATCGTGCTGGACGGCACCACCTGCCCGGTGCGGCTGGCGTGGCGGCTGGTGCGGTTCTTCGCCCACGAGTCGTGCGGCCAGTGCACGCCCTGTCGCGAAGGCACGGGCTGGCTGGAAAAGATCATGCACCGCATCGAGAACGGCGCCGGCCGCACCGAGGACCTCGACCTCCTCCTCGACGTGGGCGAGAACATCTCGCCCGCGCCGTTCCCGCACCCGACACGGCTGGGTGCCGAACCGGCCGTCGTGCCGTTCCCCTACAAGCTGACCACGATCTGCTGGCTCGGCCCGTCCGCCGTCTCGCCCATCGAGTCGAGCGTGTGGCGCTTCCGGGACGATTACCTCCACCACATCAAGGACGGCGGCTGCCCCTACCACGACTGATCCGTTCACCGGGCTTCGGCGCCCTGTTCGGCGCGCTGCTGAGCCCGCTGGGTTC
The DNA here is from genome assembly GCA_050742295.1 of Acidimicrobiales bacterium. Classification (GTDB taxonomy): domain Bacteria; phylum Actinomycetota; class Acidimicrobiia; order Acidimicrobiales; family AC-14; genus JAHFUQ01. The sequence continues at coordinate 11,763 of JBOGID010000078.1, forward strand.
GGGAGGGCTAGCCGCCTGGCTGGTTCATCATCTCGGCGGCGCGGCGCTCGATCTCGTCGGGCGGCACGTCCTCGACGTGGCTCGAAACGTTCCACCGGTGGCCGAAGGGGTCTTCGAACTGCCCGGAACGGTCGCCGTAGAACTGGGTCTCAACCGCCTGGACGACCGTTGCGCCAGCCGCTACCGCCTTGCTGAACACGTCGTCGACGTCTTCGCAGTACACGCTGAGCGTCACGGGCGTGCCGCCGACGGTCTTGGGGCTCCGCTGCCCCATCTCCGGGGACTCGTCGGACAGCATGATGAGGGAGTCACCCAGCTCGAGCTCGGCGTGGCCGATCATCCCGCCCGGCGCCGCCATGCGCAGGCGCTCGCTGGCCCCGAGCACGTCGCTGTAGAAGGCGATGGCGGCCTCCGCTCCGTTGACGCACAGGTAGGGGATGACTTGCGGGTAGCCGTCGGGGATGGCTTTCACGTCTGCCACGGGCCCCTCCTTTGCCTGGCCGAACACACGTTCGTCGATGCTAGTGGGGACTGGTGGGGGCCGCAAGGGGGAGAATGCGGGCGTGCGGTTCGAGGTGGAGCAGCGGTTCGGGGCCTCGGTGGACGACGTCGAGGCCGCCTTCCTCGACCCCGACCTGCTGGGCCGGCTCGACGGGCTGCCGAGCCTGGGACGGCCCGAAGTGCTCGACCAGGTCGAGGCGGGGGAGACCGTGCGCCAGCGGGTGCGGTACCGGTTCACGGGACGGCTTTCGGCGGCGGTCACCGCCGTCGTGGACCCGGCCCGGCTGACCTGGGTGCAGGAGTCGGTCGTCAACCGCCGGACCCACCGGGCCGACATCGCCATCCTCCCCGACCACTATCCCGACCGGCTGCGGTGCGAGGGCACGATCGAGCTGCGGGGGCTGAACGGCGGGGGCTGTGTGCGGCTCACCGAGGGCGACATCGACGTCCGCTTCCCGGTCGTGGCGGCCAAGGTGGAGCGGGCCATCGTGACGGGCTTGCAGAGCCACGCCCACGCCGAGGTGGCCATCGTCGAGCAGTGGCTGAAGGAGCGTGATCCACGTTGAGACGGGCCGCGACCTGGGCCACGTTCGAAGCGGAGGCGCCCGAGCGGGCGGCCGCCGTGCCGGGCCGGTTCGACTCCGCCGCCTTGGCGTCCGAGGCCGACCTCAGGGCGCCGCCGGGACGACGGTGAGCTCGAGGGTGCCCCCGAGGAACGCCGCCAGCCGCTCCGCTTCGTCCGCCGCCGCCTTCTTGGCCCACGCCGGCAGGGCGATGAATGGCTCCACCGTCACCACCACCCTGCCCCCCTTGCGCTCGTGCCGCCACACGCCGCTGAGGTGGCCGCCCACGGTCAGGACGGGCGACAGCCAGCCCTGGGGCCGGTAGACCCGCGCCCGCTCGGGCGCCGCCAGCAGGTGGTCGGCGTGGGGGCTGGCGGCGATCACGTACTGGTCGAAGGCGGGCAGGAGCCGCACCGACTTGAGGGGCTTGGCCGCGGCGGCCGCCTTCACGTCCGTAGCCAGCAGCCACGCCGGGTCGTCCGCGCCCGCAACCGTCACGGGCGCCACCTCGTCGCCCAGGGCGGCGATGAGCTTGCCCGCCTGGGCCGGCGTGGTGCCGCCCCACCAGTGGGCGTAGTCCTCCCGTGTGGCAGGCCCGTAGCGGGTGAGGTACCGGCGGGTGATCTCCAGGGCCGCGGCCTCGGGGTCGCCGAGGGGCGGACCGATGTCCAGCCACTGGTCGGGCCGGGCGAACCTCACGTTCTGCCCCACGCTGGAGGCGAAGCACAGCAAGCCCTGGTAGCAGGCGGGCTTGAGCACCGAGCCCCAGCTGCCGATCAGCTTCTCGGCGAGCCCCGGCACGCCAACCCGCGCCTCGATCGCCTCGGCCAGTTCGACCCGGCTCAGCACCTTGCCGTCGAGCACCTCCGGGACGGCGGCGAGCATGCCGTCGAGCTCGTCCCGGCTGAGGTTGAACCCCCGCAGCCAGTACGGCTTCTCGTAGAACCGCCACCCGTTCAGGACCGCCTGCCAGAGCCGGTAGTCGGCCGTGGGCAGCAGGTGCAGCGTCCCCCGCATGGCCCACGTCTTGACCAGGCTGCGGTCGTCCCACAGGGCGGTGGCCACGTCGCCCGCAGCCACGCCCTCGACCCTCGCCCACACGCTCAGTTCGGCCGACGACATGACCTGGGCGTGCACGCCCCCCTGCTCGGCCACGACATCGAGCAGGGCGGCGGCGGACGGCGCACGCCGGTCGAGGCGGTGACGGGAGGCCCGCCAGGCCGCGACCTGCTTCCAGGTGAGGGCGACCGGTTTCATCGGCAGCGCCGACGCTAGGTGGCTGGTGTTAACTCGCGATCGGCGCCCCGCGCCGAGGCGGCCGACCGACCCCTGACCAGTCCTTTTGCGTTGCAGCCGAAGCTCCAACGGGGCGGTCGGCCGCCGAAAGAGGGCTTTGACACCAGCCACCGAGCCACGGCTTTGCGGCAAGTTGGCGACCGGTGAGGGCGTCAACTCACCGGGAACGGTCCTCAGCCCTTGACCTGTTCCCGGCGGGTCAGCTCGGCCAGCTCCGCGTCGAGGTCCCCGCTGGCCTCGACGTGCAACCTGGGCAGCACCTTGTCGAGCCAGCGGGGCAGCCACCAGTTGCGGTCGCCCAGCAGTTCCATGGTGGCGGGCACGAGCACCATGCGCACCACGGTGGCGTCGAGCAGCACGGCCACGGCCAAGCCGAGGCCGAACAGTTTGATCGACCGGTCGACGCCGAGCACGAAGCTGCCAAACACGCAGAACATGATGGTGGCGGCGGCGGTGATGACCCGGGCCGTGGCGGTCAGGCCCGTCACGACGGCCTCGGCGTTGTCGTGGCTGCGGTCGTACTCCTCCCGGATGCGGGACAGGAGGAACACCTCGTAGTCCATCGACAGTCCGAAGAGCACGGCGAACAGCATCATCGGCGCCCACGCCTCGACCGGCCCCTCCTGGCCCACGCCGATCAGGCCCGCGCCCCATTGCCGCCCTCGGCGATCTGGCGGCCGCCCTCGGGCGCGTAGGGCTGACGATGTCGGTGTCGGGGACGGCGGCCGCCAGGTCGGCGAACAGCTTGTCGGCTGCCGCCTTCACCGCCGGATCGTTGGCCCCCTGGTCGGCGGCGATGACGACCTGGCCGCCGAACCCGGCCCTCGTGCCGAAGTCATGGGCCTCCAAGCGGCTCGGCCTCCATCCCACGGCGTGGGAGTGCCTGTCCCTGCTCTTCGAGCACGGGTCGATGCCCGCAGGCCGGCTGGCGGAGCTGACGGGCTTGACCACGGGGGCCATCACCGGCCTCGTGGACCGGCTGGAGGAGGCGGGCTTCGTCGTTCGCGGGCGGGACCGCGACGACCGCCGCAAGGTCATCGTGGAGGTGGTCCAAACGGCGTCGGGAGACGTCATGGCCTTGTTCGAGCCGATGATGGCGGACATGCACGACCTGAACGGGCAGTTCACCGACGACCAGATCGGGGCCATCCAGGAGTGCCTGGCCGCCGCTGCTGCGATCCTTCGCAAGCACGCCCTATGCCTTCGGGCCGATGCGCAGGAGGATCGCCGGCGTTCTCAGTAGCGTTTGGCGCCATGTTCGGACGCGAAACCGACCGCTGGCGGGCCCAACCGGGCGCCACCGTCGACCTGAGCGGGATCGATCCTGCCAGCACCGAGGGTGCGCCGGGAGGCAAGAAGGAGACCGAGGCCACCTTCGGCCGGCTCCACGAGGAACTGCTCGACCTCCAGGAACGGCTGTGGGCGGAACGCCGCCAGTCCCTCCTTGTCGTGCTCCAGGCCATGGACGCGGGGGGCAAGGACGGCACCGTGAAGCACCTCTACCGGGGTCTCAACCCCGTCGGCGCACGTGTCATCTCCTTCCGGGTGCCGACCGAGGAGGAGCTGGCCCACGACTTCCTGTGGCGGGTCCACAAGCAGACGCCGGCCCGAGGCGAGGTCGTGCTGTTCAACCGGTCCCACTACGAGGACGTGCTCGTCGTACGGGTCCACAGCTTCGTGCCCGAGGACGTGTGGCGGCCCCGGTACGGCCTCATCAACGCCTTCGAGACCCACTTGGCCGCGGCCGGCACCCGGGTGATCAAGTTCTTCCTGCACATCTCGCCCGAGGAGCAGGCGGCCCGGTTCCGCGCCCGGCTCGCCGACCCGACCACGCGGTGGAAGTTCCGCAAGGGCGACCTCGACGAGCGGGCCCTCTGGCCGGACTACGTGGCCGCGTACACCGAGGCGCTGGAGCGGACGTCAACCGAGACGGCGCCGTGGTACATCGTGCCCGCCGACCGCAAGTGGTACCGGAACTGGGCCATCAGCCAGGTCATCCTCGACACGCTGGAGGAGATGAACCCCCAGTACCCGCCCGGCGAGGATCTGGAAGGTATCGTCATTCAGTAGCGATGGAAGACGACGGCCTGCGGCGCGGCGCCGACGGGATCGTGCGCTGCTGGTGGCCGGGCGACGACCCGCTCTACGTCGCCTACCACGACCACGAGTGGGGGCGGCCCGTCGCCGACCACCACCGGCTGTTCGAGAAGCTGTGCCTGGAAGGGTTCCAGTCGGGGTTGTCGTGGCTGACGATCCTGCGCAAGCGGGAGAACTTCCGGGCCGCGTTCGCCGGGTTCGACCCGGCGGCGGTGGCGTCGTTCGGTCACGACGACGTCGAACGCCTGCTGGGCGATGCCGGGATCGTGCGCCACCGGGGCAAGATCGAGTCGACGATCAACAACGCCCGCCGGGCCGGGGAGTTTAGCTCGCTGGCCCCCCATGTGTGGTCGTTCGCCCCGCTGCCGGACGCCGGCCAGGTGTGGCCGCTGCCGGCCAAGACGGAGTCGTCGGCGGCCCTGAGCAAGGATCTCAAGCGCCGGGGCTGGTCATTCGTGGGCCCGACGACCGTCTATGCATTCATGCAGGCCGTGGGGATGGTGAACGACCACGCCGAGGGCTGCGAGTTCCGGCCCCTCGTCGAGGCTGAGCGGACGGCCTTCGTCCGCCCTTAAACCTTGCGCACGCCGTTGTGGATGTGGTCGAAGTGGCCCGCGACCTTCCACAGCAGCTGGAGCCGGTAGCCGTTGTAGGTCTTGACCAGTTGGCCGCTCGTCCAGCCCGGTTCGTCCAGAGCCGACCCCAGCCGCTGGGCCGCGGTGGCGATGGCCGCCGTGGGCGTGCTGACGCCGGGCACGGCCAGGTCGTTCGCCCACGAGTCGGCCCGGGCCCCGTGGTGGTCGGACTCGCCCGAGCCCCACGTGCGGCCCCACCCCGCCGTGACCGCGAGCGGGTCGTTGCCGTGGCGCGCCAGCTTCGACAGGTAGTCGACGAGCCACTCCGTCCCCTCATTGCGCCCGCCCGGCGTGAACCACTGGTCGAACTTCGTGGGCACGACCAGCGGCGGCGCGGGCGACAGTTCGGCGGCCACCTGGTCGCCGGCCGAAGCCAATGCCTCCTGTGCCCATCAGGTGGCGGCGGGCAGCGCCGTCACCGTCGTGGCCGCGGCCACGAAGAACACACCCGCCGATGAGAACGTCAGGAACACGACCGCGCGCCAGCTGCGCGGCATCCGTTTCACCCTCACCTGCAAACCCCCCACGGAAGTGGCGGGGACGGTAGAGCGCGCGCGCAGCTATTTCCAGTTTTTCAACAAGCGTGGAAACGCGACGGGGCCGGTGCTGGGCCGGCTGCTACGGGAGGCTGGTGCTCGTCGAGGACGGAGCGGTGATGACGGGCCCGGGGGTGGTCGTGGTGGTGGCCGGCGGCACCGTCGTGGTGGTGGTGGTCGTCGTCGGGATCTCCTCCGGCGGCGCGACCGGCGGGTCGGGGTCGACGGTGATGGGGGTGTCGGGCGGCGGCGGCACGTCCGCCGCGGCCGGGCCGTTGCCCACCACGTACACCATCATCCCCGACGGCGTCTGGTCGAAGAAGCTCTCGTGGGCGTACATCGGGATGCGTACGCACCCGTGCGATGCCGGCGAGGCCGGGATGGACGGCGACCCGTGGATGGCGATCCCACCGTAGAAGTAGCTCGGGCTCCACAGCTGGCCCAGGGGGCTGACTTCGAGACCGGACGCCTTGCGGCCGATGCGGAAGGAGCCCGTGGGCGTGAGGGCGTCACCGCACATGCCGTTCTCGCAGTACGCCACACCGTTGCCGGTGGAGACGGGCAGGATGCGAGCGAGCGAGCCGCCCTGCCACAGGAACAGCACCTGGCGATCCAGGTCGATCTCGACCCGGTTGGCGGCACCGCCCGGCACGAACGGGCCCGGCTTGGAGGCCTTGGCCAGCGCCTCCCGTAGGGCGGCGCTGTCTTCACCGGTGGAGCGCAGTCCCTCCACCCGCTGGAAGGCCGAGATCGTGTAGTACGTCCTGCCGCCGGCCAGGCCGTCGATGGGCCCGATGTCGTAGCCCAGGTCGGCCAGCCGTTGCTGCATCTCCCGCACCGATTCGTCGGCCTGGGGCCGGACGACCGGAGCCGCCGTGGTCGTGGTCGTCTCCGGCGGAGCCGTGGTCGTGGTGGTGGGCGCCAAGGTCGTGAGCCGGGCCGTGGTGTGTGTGGTGCTCGACGGGCCCGCGATCTGCTGGCGCCCGCCCGCGTCGGAATCCCGGCCCGCCAGCGCGTAGGCGCCACCCCCGACCACCACGAGAAGGCCCGCGCCAGCAGCGAGTGCCCTCACCAGTCGACTTCGTAGTCCGCCGCTGTTCATGCTCTCTTGGACGGTCGGGGAAGTGAAATGGTTCCGTCCCTCACCATGACTTCGCCACGCACGGTAGTGGCTTCCCCGCCGTTCGCCAAGGGCGAGGCCGCCACGCCGGCGGATGACTACGGTCAGCCCATGGCCAACGACGAGTTCGTCTCCCGAATCAACAAGGCCTACGCCAGCGAGGGCCGGGCTATCGATCTGGGGCGGGCGATGCTGGAAGGCACGACCCTGCCGGAGGCGGCGGTGCAGGTGCCCGCCGCCATGTGCAACCGCCACGGGCTGATCGCAGGGGCGACGGGCACGGGCAAGACCAAGACCCTGCAGCTCATGACCGAACAGCTGTCGGCCATGGGCGTACCCGTGTTCGTGTCGGACGTGAAGGGCGACCTGACCGGGCTGTCGCGCGCCGGCGAGCAGAGCGAACGGGTCCAGGAGCGGGTGGACGACATGAAGATCGAGTGGTCGCCCGCCGGCTACCCGGTCACGTTCCTCTCGCTGGGCGGCCTCGGCCCGGGCGTGCCCATACGGGCCACGGTGTCTGCCTTCGGCCCCCAATTGCTTTCCAAGGTCCTCGACGCCAACGAGACCCAGTCCTCGTCGCTGTCGCTGGTGTTCCGGTACGCCGACGACAACGGGCTGGCGCTCCTCGACCTCGACGACCTGCGCGAGGTGCTCAAGTACCTGACGAGCGACGACGGTAAGGCCGAGCTGGAAGGCATCGGCGGGCTGTCGTCGGCAACCGCCGGGGTCCTCCTACGCAAGATCATCGAGCTGGAGGACCAGGGCGGCGAGGCGTTCTTCGGCGAGCCCGAGCTGGACGTGGCCGACCTGCTGCGGACCACGCCCGAGGGCCTGGGCGTGATCTCGGCGCTCGAACTGGCGGCCGTGCAGGAGAAGCCCAAGCTGTTCTCGACGTTCCTCATGTGGCTGCTGGCCGAGCTGTTCCACGACCTGCCCGAGGTGGGCGACCTCGACAAGCCCAAGCTCGCCTTCTTCTTCGACGAGGCCCACCTGCTGTTCGACGACGCGTCCGAGGCGTTCCTGGACTCGGTGGCCCAGACCGTCCGCCTGATCCGTTCCAAGGGTGTCGGCGTGTTCTTCGTGACCCAGCTGCCCGACGACGTGCCCGATGAGGTGCTGGCCCAGTTGGGCAACCGGGTGCAGCACGCGCTGCGAGCCTTCACGCCCCGGGACGCCAAGGCGCTGAAGGCGGCCGTCACCACCTATCCGAACACCGACGACTACGACCTCGAGGAGGACCTCACCCAACTGGGCACGGGCGAGGCCATGATCACGATCCTCTCGGAGCGGGGCGCGCCCACGCCCGTGGTGTGGACCAAGCTGCGGCCGCCGACGTCGCTCATGGCCGCCATCGAGAGCGACGCGGTGGACCGGGCCGCCAAGGACAGCTCGCTTTGGCCCAAGTACGCCGAGGAGGTGGACCGGGAGTCGGCGCGGGAGAAGCTGGCGGGGCGGCTCGCCGAGGCGGCCGCGGCCCAGGCCGAGACACCTCGCGAGGAACCGGCCCCGGAGCCGCCTCCGCAGCCCAGGGGGAAGAAGAAGGGCAAGAACGGGGACAACGCCGTCGTGGGCTATCTCAAGTCGCGCGAGGGCCGTTCGATGCTCAACACCGTGGCCCGAGGTGTCTTCGGCCTCTTGCGTAGGCGGCGCTGACTATGCTGCCGTCCGCCCCGAGGGTGGGGGGGTGGCGTGGATCACTAGGAGGACGCATGCCGGGCAAGTTCGTCGTCAAGAAGGGCAGTACCGGGAAGTTCCGCTTCAATCTGCTGTCCACCAACGGCCAGGTCGTCGCCTCGAGCGAGATGTACAACAGCAAGCCGTCTTGCATGAACGGCATCAAGGCCGTTCGCAGCCTGGCCGCCGACGCGGTGCTCGAAGACCAGACGACCAAGGAGTGGGCGGCCGCGGACGCAGCCAAGAAGGCGGCCGCCGCGACCAAGAAGGCCGCCAAGAAGTCTGCGGCCAAGAAGGCTGCGGCCAAGAAGGCGGCTCCCGCGGCGTCGGGCTAGCCCTGCGCTCGGCAATTCGCTGGGCCGGGGGGGAGCCGGGGGGGAGTGGTGGAGGTCAGATAGGAAGGGAGCAGAGGCGCGGGCGGGAGCGCCAGTGCTGCCAGTAGGGGGCTCGTACCGGACCCCCACCACTCTCAGTGTGCACATTGCTTCGGTCGCACCGGGCCCGACCTTGAGGGGAATCTTCGGATTTTCGCAGGACGGGTAGCCTCGCCTGATGTTCGGGCAGACGGTGCTCCTCGGCGACGACCTGCTGCCCCTGCTCGTGCTGGCGCTGGGCGCCGCCCTGGTCGTCGGGAACGGCCTCGCCCTGGTGCGCCCGCCCCGTCAGGCCCGGCCCGGCGAGTTGTCGCGCGCGCCGGTTGGCCGCAGCCTGGTGATGCTGGTCGTCGGTTTGCTGGCCGCCGTGTGGGCGCTGGCCAGCCTGATCGCGGGCTGACGCCGGCGGGGGCCGGCCTACGCCTCGCGCAGCTCGATCAGCCGGCGCTCGATGCGGTCGCGCTCCTCGAGGAGGGCCTCCCGCTCGGCGTCGGGCGACTCGATGAAGTCGATGATGGTCTCGACGGCGGCCCGCACGGTCGAGGCTTCGTTGGCCAGGAGCGCGGTGCCGCGCCGGTCGGCCAGGGGGACGTCGCCGTCCCACGGCACGATGGCGGCGAGGGGCACGCCGAACTCGGCCGCCACCTTCTCGTAGAACTCGGCGTCCTGGGGCAGCTTGGCCTTGTTGCCCACGCCCGCGATGCGGGGGATGCCCAGCTCGCGGGCCAGTTCGATGGTGCGGGCCGCGGTCAGGATCGACTTGCGGGTCGGCTCCATGATCATGAGCATCACGTCGGCGTAGGCGAGGGTGCCGCCCGAGCGGCTGAGGTGCTCGAGTCCCGCCTCCATGTCGACGAGGGTCACGTCGGCCATCTCGTCGATGGTCGACCCCAGGATGCTGCGGACGGCGGCGTGGCTGGTGCACGTGCAGCCAGCGCCGGCCTGGTCGACCCGCATGGCGTGCATGAGCGTCACGCCCGACGGCGTGGGCAGCCCGAACACCTCGATGAGCCGCTCCGGCGTCCACTGCGCCATGCCGCCGACGGCCAGGCTGCGGGGCACGACGGGGGCGCTGTTGGCCGTGTCCTCGTCGAGGCCCAGGCTCATGGCCAGGTTGGGGTTGGAGTCGGTGTCGATGGCGAGGACCCGCTTGCCCCGCCCCCGGTACCCCAGGCAGATGAGCGACGAGAGGGTGGTCTTGCCGACGCCGCCCTTGCCGACGATCCCGACCTTCATCGGGCTGCCGCGCCGGCCGTCACGGGCTCGAGCCGCTGCAGGCGCTCCTCGACAGTCGCCCGTCGGGCCAGCAGGTCACGGACCACGTCGTCGCTCGACTTGGTCTCGGGCCGGCAGCAGCCGCACCCGTCGTCGGTCGTGGCGGTCTCATCTGCCATCGGGGCCTCCTTCACAGCTCAGAACGTCTCCATTCTTGCTCATGAGGGCCGCTTCGTCGCTACGTACCGGTGGCTGAGCCAGGACGGTCCGGCGCAGTGGTCCTCGAGGACGGCCACCACGTCCGCACCCGCCTGCCCGAGCACGGCTTCGACCTCGGCCCGGGGCACGGCGTGCATCTCGAACTCGGGCCGGTCGGCGCTGCGTACCGCTGGTCCCATCACCCGCACGAGCACCGTCAGGGGCGGGCTGCCCCGGTCGCCGAACCAGCCCACGCCTTCGTGCACGAAGTCGATCACCAGCCGGTAGCGGCCGGGACGGTCGGGCGCGGTGACCCTGATGGCGGCCTTGACCAGCTGGTCGGGTTGGATGTCGGCCGCGAAGTCGACGCGGCCGTCGTCCTTGTTCAGGACCGTCCCGTCCTCGCCGAGCCACTGGTTGCCGAGGCGGACGGCGAAGCGCCCGTCGGCCGTCCTGGCCGTCGGCCACGGGTAGGGCCCGGCGTTGCCGGCCAGGACCCGCACGGTCCGGGTCGCACCGGGCCGGATGGGGGCCAGCCGGCGGCCGTGGAGCAGTTCGATGGTCGCCCGGTAGCAGATGCCGAGCATGGCGTCCTCCCCACGGGTCTGGCCCGGCTGGAGGGGTGGCGCCACCCGTTCGGAGGGGACCTGGAAGACGGCCACGCCCCCCGGCCGCAGCACCCGCACGAGCTCGCGCATGTAGACGGTGCTGGCCGCGGGCGGCATGTGCTGGAGGACGATGTTGGAGTAGACGAAGTCGAAGGTGGCGTCGGTGAACCGGCGCAGGTCGGGGTCGGTGTTCACGTGGTAGTGGCACCGGTCGCCGGCCCGGTTGTAGCGGCGGGCCTGCTCGATCATGGGTTCGGCGATGTCGACGCCGTGGGCCTCGGCGAAGCGGCGGCTGAGGGCCTGGGTGAGCCGGCCCACGCCGCAGCCGAAGTCGAGGCAGGTGCCGAACGTGACGGGCACGCCCAGGCCGTCGAGTTGGGCGATGACGCCGGCGATCTCCTCCTCGCCCCGGGCGAAGAACTCGTCGGTCTTCCACCGGCCGCCCTCCTTGCCGGGGTCGCTGAGCACGGCCCACAGGGGGTCGACCTCGGCCAGCCTGCTCCACGTCCGGCGGACGTCGTCGAGGTCGGCTCGCAGCGCCGGGTCGTCGGAGGGCGTCACAGGCCCGGTCATGGTACGGCCTTGCTCCGGCGGGCGTAGCTCACAGAAAGCTCTCAAGCGGAGGCCATCTCGCTACCAGGTTGGGTTGGTTCATTGATGACGACACCCCACCAAGGAGATGCCGAACGATGTCCAACGCCCGCACGTTCGTGTTCAGGCTCGCCCTGCTCGGAGCCTGCGTCGGCCGAGCTGGCCGAGCGGGCCCTCTTCGAAGTGAAGCGGGTCATCGCCGGCCAGGACCGGATCATCGAGCGGGTCATGGTCTGCCTGCTGGCCCGGGGCCACTGCCTCCTCGAGGGTGTCCCCGGGCTGGCCAAGACCCTGACCGTCGAGACGCTGGCCAGTGCTCTCTGGGGTTGGTCGCCGCAGGCCGGGCCCTCGCCCTGCTGCGGGGCCGTGAGGTCGCCCTGCCCGAGGACGTGCTCGACGTGGCCCCCGAGATCCTCCGCCGCCGGGTGCTCCTCAGCTACGACGCCATGGCCGAGGACGTCGAGGTGGACGCCGTCCTGGCCCGGCTGATCCCCGCCGTGCCCGCCCCCCGGGTTGCGCCCCGCCAGGACGACGAACGGGCCTGGTCACGTTCTCGGGCTCGGCCCAGGTGCTGGTGGCCCCGACGACCGACCGGGACCAGGTGGAGCGGGCCATCTCCCGGCTCTCGCTCGGCCCCCGTACCGCCGTCGGCGAGGCCATCTTCGCCTCCCTCGACGCGGTGGCCGCGGCCGCCACCGAAGCGGACGACCCCGCGCCCGCCCACGGCGTGCTCACGTCCGACGGGTTCGTCGACGGCCGGCCGTCCCAACGGGGCGGCCGCCGAGGCAGCCATTGCCGCGCAGGTGCCGGTGACCACCATCGCCTACCGCACCGACGCCGGGACGGTGCAGCTCGACGGCCAGGTCGTCCCTGTGCCCGTTGACCGGGACTCGCTGCGGGCCATCGCCGATGGCACGGGCGGACGGTTCTTCGAGGCCGCCGGCGCCGGCCAGCTGCGCCAGGTCTACGACGACATCGGCCGGGCCGTCGGCTACGACGTCGAACAGCAGGAGGTCACCGCCGTCCTCACCGGCGTCGGGATGCTGGCCGTGGCCCTCGCCGCCGCCGGCTCGCTGTTCTGGATGGCGCGCCTGCCGTAGGCCTCAGTCCCCCAGGATCGTCACGCCGGCCTCGAGCAGCGTCTCGGGGTCGGCGAGGACCTCGATGGCCGTGATCGTCCCCCACGCGATGGTGAGGGCGAACGCGACCTTCGGCTCCCCGCCCGGCGCCCAAGCCAGCCCCACGGCGCCGTCGATGAGAGCGGGCTGGGCCGCCTTGGCCCGTCCCGCGAAGGTGGCGGCCACGGCGGGCGCGCCCCGGAGTTCGGCGGGCGAGCCGACCTTGGCCGCCGCCTCGTCCGACCGGAGCACGACGTCGGGGTCGAGGAGGGCGAGGAGCGCTTCGAAGTCCCCGCCCCGTGCCGCGGCGAGGAAGGCGTCGACGACGGCCCGCTGGCGGGCGCGGTCGGCGTCGGAGGGCGGGGT
>JBOGID010000079.1:0-6891 GCA_050742295.1 Acidimicrobiales bacterium
TTTGGATGGCCCACTCCCTGTTATGTAAGCTACTTTCGGGAGTGATTCTCGGGTTCCAACGCTTTGACCTGGACTTTTGGGAGCGCCCCCGGGAGGATTCGAACCTCCGACGCACGGTTTAGGAAACCGTCGCTCTCTCCTCTGAGCTACGGGGGCGGGGCGCGCGACGACTGTACCGACCGCCGTCGCGCTCCCTGGGCCGGATTACTTCGGTCCTGCGCGCAGCTTCAAGGTGACTTCGACCTGGTCCTGGGAGCAGGTGGTCCCACAGGCGAACATGGTCGCGTCCACAGCTGCCCTGCCGCCGGCGAACCTCCCATTCTGCTGCCCGGTGACCGCCGACCAGGGGTGAGCGGTGCCGTCGCAGTTGAGTGACTCGTCGAAGAAGAATTGGCCCGTGATCGTGAACCGGCCGACCGGTTGGGTCACCTGACCGGCGATGCTCACGGCGAACGCCTCGGTGCAAGTATAGGTGCCTGAGACCGTGGCGGACCCGTCCCGGTTGGCCCTGGCCTGGTCGACCGTCAGCGCGGCGGTCGGCGCAGGCGGAGGCCCCACCAACTGGAGGTTGAGCAGCCCCCCGTTCGTAACGCCTGGCTCGGAGTCGACCACCAGGATGGCGTACGTCTGCCCTGCCGTCGCGCTGAAGACGGCCGGCGCAGGACCGCAACCCGCCAAGGCAAAGGAGCCCGGCGAACCGGTCGCGAGGATGAAGCCAACGGGATAGCTGGATCCGGCTCCGTTGAGGCCGATCAGGCCGCTCTCCGCCGGCGTGTAGGAATACCAGACGCTGGCCTCCAGGCCGGGCGGGGTGCACAGGTCGCTCATTTCCTCGTCCTCGGCGTCGGTCGTCGCCTCGGTCGTGACCTGTGACCCCTCGAAGCCAAGTGAGATGGGGATCGCGCCGGCAAAGTGGTCGTTGCTGGGTGGCGCCGCGGAAGCGGGGCCGGCCAACAACGGCACGAACAGCATGGCGATCGCCACTGCGAGCACACATCGAGCCACCCTCATGGATCCTCCCTGATCTGCGGTTGCCCGGACGCCAGGAAGAGAGCCGATCCTGAATGACTGGTTGCTCCGCCGTGCCTGCGCTCCATCGCCGTCCTCCTGACAGCCGCGACGGTAGGCCCGGGATGTAAGGGTGTCCACGGTCGACCGATGCTCGCGGCGCGAGCGGGGCGGCGCTGGCGTCGGGCCGCCGGCCGCCTGCTACCCGAGCTCGTCGATGACGTCGAGGTTGCGGAAGGTTGGGGGGCCGTCGGACAGCGCCATCATGTCGGCGGCGAGGGCCTGGGTCTCGGGCGCCTCGGAGTTCTTCATCGCCTCCTCGTAGGAGTCGAACGTGGCGATGATGAGGTAGGTGCCGGCGTTGTCGCGGTCCTCGCAGACGATGGCGCTGCTGCCCCCGCCACCGGTCTCTTCCTCGTACCGCTTGCCTCGGGCCTGCATCTCGTCGATCTTGCTGGTCTTGAACTCGACGATCTGGACGAATTTCATGGTTTCCCCCTTGGGTCGTCCAGACCGTAGGCTGGATGGCCTCCGCCTCGCACGATGATGACGACTTCTCCCGGCCGCACGATCTGGTTCACGGGCCTGCCGTCGGCAGGCAAGACGACGATCGCGCAGGCGCTCGGCAAGCGGCTTCTCGACGAGGGCTACCCGGTCGAGATCCTCGACGGCGACGTGATCCGCACCTACCTCTCCAAGGACCTCGGCTTCAGCCGTGAAGATCGGGACGAGAACGTCCGCCGGGTCGGGTTCGTGGCCGACCTCCTCTCCCGCAACGGCGTCTACGTGCTCTGCTCGCTGATCTCGCCCTACCGGGACGTGCGGGAGGAAGTCAGGGTCCGCCATCAGGGCAGGCTCTTCGAGGTCTATGTCGCCACGCCGCCCGATGTCTGTGCCGAACGGGACGTGAAGGGGCTCTACCAGCAGCAGAGGGCGGGCCTCATCCAGCACCTCACGGGGGCCGACGACCCCTACGAGCCGCCCCTCTACCCCGAGGTCTCGTTGCAGGCCGGCCGGGAGACCGTGGAGGAGTCGGTCGAGCTCGTCTGGCAGGCTCTCTGGCTCCCGCAGGCCAACCCACCCAGGATCCTATGAAGCCCGACACCTCCCGCAACGAGCTCACCCACCTCGACGCCCTCGAGGCCGAGGCCATCTTCGTCATGCGCGAGGTGGCGGCGGAGTGCGAGCGCCCCGTCCTGCTGTTCAGCGGCGGGAAGGACTCGCTCGTCCTCCTCGGCCTGGCCGAGAAGGCGTTCCGGCCGGCCAGGTTCCCGTTCCCCGTCATGCACGTGGACACCGGGCACAACTTCCCCGAAGCCATCGAGTTCCGGGACCGGCGCATGGCCGAGCTCGGCGAACGGCTCATCGTCGCCTCCGTCCAGGAGTCGATCGACAAGGGACGGGTCACCGACGAGACCGGCCCAAGGGCGTCGCGCAACCGGCTCCAGACCACGACCCTCCTCGACGCCATCAGGGAGAACCAGTTCGACGCCTGCTTCGGCGGCGGCCGCCGGGACGAGGAGAAGGCCAGGGCCAAGGAACGCTTCTTCTCGTTCCGCGACGAGTTCGGGCAGTGGGACCCGAAGAACCAGCGTCCGGAGCTGTGGTCCCTCTACAACGGGCGGGTCCGCAAAGGCGAGTCGATCCGGGCCTTCCCGATCTCGAACTGGACCGAGCTGGACGTGTGGCAGTTCATCCAGCGCGAGGAGCTGGAAGTCCCGTCGATGTACTTCGCCCATCGCCGTGAGGTGATCCTGCGGGACGGCATGCTGCTCGCCACGGGCCCTTACACCACGCTCCTGCCCGACGAGGAGCCGTTCGAGGCGCTTGTGCGGTTCCGCACCGTCGGGGACATGACGTGCACGGGCGCCATCCAGTCCTCGGCCTCGACCTTTGACGAGGTCATCGCCGAGGTGGCCGCCACCCGCATCACCGAGCGAGGGGCGACACGGGCCGACGACAAGTTCTCCGAGGCGGCCATGGAAGACCGCAAGCGGGAGGGCTACTTCTAAGCATGGACCTCCTGCGCTTCTCCACGGCCGGGTCGGTCGACGACGGCAAGAGCACGCTCATCGGCCGCCTGCTGTACGACTCCAAGCAGATCCTCGAGGACCAGCTGGAAGCGGTCGAACGGGCCAGCGCCAGCCGCGGCCTCGACTACACCAACCTGGCCCTGCTGACCGACGGGCTGCGGGCCGAGCGCGAGCAGGGCATCACCATCGACGTGGCCTACCGCTACTTCGCCACGCCCAAGCGCAAGTTCATCATCGCCGACACGCCCGGCCACGTGCAGTACACGCGCAACATGGTGACCGGCTCCTCGACCGCCAACCTCAGCATCATCCTCGTCGATGCCCGCAAGGGCCTGGTCGAGCAGTCCCGCCGGCATGCGTTCCTGGCGACGCTGCTGCGGGTCCCCCACCTGGCCTTGTGCGTCAACAAGATGGACCTCGTCAACTGGGACCAGGACGTCTACGAGTCGATCAGGGCCGAGTTCCGGGCCTTCGCCACCAAGCTCGACATCGCCGACCTGGCGTTCTTCCCGATCAGTGCTCTCCACGGGGACAACGTCGTCGAGAAGTCGGCCAACATGCCGTGGTACCCGGGAGCGGCGCTGCTCACGCACCTCGAGGAGGTCCACATCGCGTCGGACCGCAACCTCATCGACAGCCGCTTCCCGGTGCAGTACGTGATCCGTCCCCACACCGACGAGCACCACGACTACCGAGGGTACGCGGGCCAGGTGGCGGGTGGCGTGTTCCGGCCCGCGGACGAGGTCGTCGTGTTCCCGTCGGGCCTGCGCACAAGCATCGCCTCGATCGACACGGCCGAGGGTCCGGTCGACCAGGCCTATCCCCCGATGTCGGTGACCATCCGTCTGGCCGACGAGATCGACGTGTCGCGGGGGGACATGCTGTGCCGGGCCCACAACCACCCCCACATCGGACAGGACCTCGACGTGATGGTGTCGTGGATGGCAGACCGTCCGCTGACGGCCGGGGGCATGTACGCCCTCAAGCACACGACCCGCTGGTCACGGGCGCTGGTCAAGAACCTGCTGTACCGGCTGGACGTGAACACCCTGCACCGCGACGACGCCGCCACCGGGCTCGGCCTCAACGAGATTGGCAGAGCCCGGCTGCGGACGACCACGCCCCTGATGTTCGACGACTACCGACGCAACCGGACGACCGGCTCGTTCATCCTGTGCGACGAGGCAACGAACGCGACGGTGGCGGCGGGCATGATCCTCGGCCCGGCCGACTGACGGCGTCAGGCCCGGGCGTCGATGACCGCCTCGGGCAGAGGCGGCGGGTTGGAGAAGTCGATCCCGTGCAGGTCGGACACGTTGTCACGGAACCACGCGTCGAACTCGTGGTCGCCAGCGGCGACGCTCCCCATGAACTGTTCGGCGCCCTCACCCTCGATGAGGACGGCCGCAATGTCTCCCATCGGCGTCTGCTGCAGCCACGCGGCGTGGCGGGTCAGACCGTGGCGACTGTTGAACTCGGCAAAGTCGGCCGAGCGAGGTCCGTGCAGCTCGGCGGCCCATTGCCGCCACGCATCGGTCTTACCCGGCAAAAGCGGCGCTGCGAACGCGACGGTTCCCATGATCTTCTCCCTCCATCGGTGATCAACGCGCCACCGTAATTCCCGGAGCGGCGCCGCGCTCAGGCGGTGACCGAGGTGATGCGGTGGGCCAACTCCGGACGGCAGATGATCAGGTCAGGCAGGTAAGGATCGGGCTGGTTGTAGCGCAGCGGCGAGCCGTCGAGGCGGGACGCGTGGAGGCCGGCGGCCCGGGCCACCGCCACCGGCGCGGCCGAGTCCCACTCGTACTGCCCGTCGGCGTGGACATAGACATCGGCGACGCCGGTGATCACGGCCGCCGTCTTGGCCCCTGCCGATCCGAGCTGGATCACCTCGGCGTCGAGGGCGGCGGCCACTCGGTACGCCACCTCGGGTGGGCGGCTCCGGCTCACGATGACGGTGAGCGACGATCGTGCTGGCCGCGGGAGCGGAGGCGGATTGGCGGTGCTCAGCACCACACCGTCGGCCGGTAAGGCGACGGCGCCGGCCGCTAGTTCCCCGTCCTCCCACAGGGCGACGTGGACGGCCCAGTCGCCGCGCCCTTCGGTGTACTCCCGCGTGCCGTCGAGAGGGTCCACGATCCACACCCGCCGAGCGGACAGCCGCGACGCGTCGTCAGTTCCCTCCTCGGACAGGACGGCATCGCCGGGCCGGGCCGCCGCCAGACTCGCCACAATCAGCTCGTGCGCTCGGCGGTCGGCCTCGGCGCCGCTGGCTGTCGGGCGGATTGAGACCAGCAGGTCGGCGGCCTGGTCCGCCACCGACGCCGCCAGGCGGTGGTCGTCGATCAGGGCCGGTCCGCCTCGGCCAGGAATCCGAGGGCGCCCAGTTCGAGAATGCGCAGGCCGGCGTCGAAGTCGGCGGAGATGTCCCGCCCGGCCAGGTGGGGCGCGATCTCGGCCAGCCGGGGCAGGCCGAGTGCCCGCAACTCGTCGGGGTCGCGCCCGTAGCCGGCGGCGCCGAAGAAGCCCGCCGTCTCCATCATCACGAAGCCGAACACGTAGGCGACGATGGCGCGGAAGGCGATGAGGGCCTGCTCGTGGGTCAGCCCACCCTCGGCCAGCACGTCGAAGGCGGCGTTGCACGGGCGCAGGGCGTCGCCGGTGGCGAAGGGCCTGGTCACCATGAGGGGCACGGCGTTGGGGTGCTGGAGGGCCACGCTGCGCAGGGAACGGGCCATCATCGCCGCCTTCTCGGCCCACGCGCCCGCGTCGGCGGCGGGGATCTCGATGGCGAGCAGCAGGGCCTCGACGATGCCGTCGAGCAGCGCGTCCTTGTTGGGCAGCCAGTGGTAGAGCGACATCGTCCCCACGCCGAGGCGCAGGGCGAGGGCCCGCATGTTCAGCCCGTCAAGGCCGACCTCGTCGACCAGTTCGAGGGCGGCGACCAGGATGGAGGCGCGGTCGAGCGAGGCCGGCCTGCGCGCTGTGACTGCCACGACTCCGCTCCCCCTTCCGAAAATTGGTGCGGCTAAGACCCTTGTCACAATCGTACGTAGTACGTACGATGAAGGCAAGTAGGAGCGCGGGTACTGCAGGAGGGACTTCAAGCAATGCGACTTTCCACCCAATCCATGGCTCGTGCCAGCAGCCGGAACCCGTGGCGGACCGTCTTGATCTGGATCGGCGCCGTGATCGTCTCGGGCGGCCTCATCGGGTCGCTCATGGCAAACGCCCTCACCCAGGAGGCGGGCTTCACCAACGAGCCCGAGGCCAAGAAGGCCATGAAGCTGGTTGAGGACCGGTTGCGGGGTGAGCGCCACCCGACCGAGATCTTCATCGTCTCGTCCTCGAGCCGCTCGGTCGACGACCTGGCCTACAAGAACTATGTCGAGACGCTGCAGTTGAAGCTGCAGGCGCTGAGCGACGAGGTCGTCGCCGTCCAGACCTACTACCAGACCGGTGACCAGTCGATGGTCTCCAAGGACCGGCGCACGACGATCGTGCCGACGGTGCTGACGGGTCAGCTGGAGGACGCCGGCGAGCACGCCGGAGCCCTGCGCGGTGCGGTCGAGGGCCTGGAGACGGACGGGTTCACCGTCCAGGTCTTCGGGCCCGCCACCCTGAACGAGGACTTCGCCAAGGTCGCCGAGGAAGACCTGGCCAAGGGCGAGTCGGTGGGCGTCCTGGCCGCGCTGATCATCCTGGTCGTGGTGTTCGGGGCGGCGGTGGCGGCCGTGCTGCCCATCCTGGTGGGCATCGCCGCCATCGTGATCGCGGTGGCCCTGGTGGCCGTGGTCGGGCAGATCACCGAGTTCTCGTTCTTCGTCACCAACATGATCACGATGATGGG
>JBOGID010000080.1:0-12568 GCA_050742295.1 Acidimicrobiales bacterium
GAGCCGGCCCTGTGCGCACCGGGGCAACGCGGATGCAAACGCGGAACGGTCCCCAATAGCGTCCTCCCGTCAAACAAGATCGACCGCGCCAACGGTCGGGGAGGAGGCCGCCAAGGGGACCGTGGACAGGCTACTGGCCGAGGACGTCAGCTTCCGCTGCACCTCGGTGGACCGCATCGGCATCCGGGGCTACGTCCCCGGGCTGCAGTACGAGGGCGGCGTGGTGCGGTTCCTGCTGGAGCGGGGCTACCGCATCCCGTCCCCGGCCGGGCTCACCCACAACCACGACCGGCTGGTGTCCGAGCTCGACGCGCTCGTGGCCGCCCACGACGTGCCCGTGGTGCGCTTCAAGCGTGACGAGTGCAAGGAGGACATCGCCCGCCCCTACCAGCAGGAGGCGGCCGCGGCCGGCCGTAGCGGGCTGGTGCTGGTGGGCAAGGCCCAGGAGCGGACGTCGTCGTGGCGGGGCTTCGTGGACGAGTCCCATGCCAGCCATCGCCCCGGCCACCCCCACTTCAGCTGGCGGCGGGTGTCGTCGGTCCCCGACCACTGGTACCTCTACCGGTGGGATGGCGAGTGGGGCCCGGCCTTCCTAAGGATCTGCGGGTACGCGCCCTACCCCCTGTGGGCGTGCGCCAACGGCCACGAGTGGGCCAAGCGCCAGCTGGCCAAGGCGGGCGTGGGCTTCGAGGCCCTGGACAACGGCCTGCGCTCGGTCACCGACCCCGCCGCCGCCCATCGTATCTGCGCCCGCCCCGGCTCCGGCCACGTCCGGGGCCTGCTGGGGCGGATGATGGCCGACATGCCCGACCCCCTCACCCTCGACGACCGCCGGGCCGGGTTCGACTGGCGCTTCTCCGTCGCCCAGCTCGAGGTCTCCGACACCGCGGTGTTCGACCAGCCGAGGCGGGCCCGGGCCTGGTTCGAGGCGGCCATCGGCGACCACCTCGACCTGGGGCGGCCCGAGCGGGTGTCGCTGGTGGTCGACCGCAGGGTCGTCAACCGGGGCAGGTACAAGACTCCGGGGCGCTTCGCCACCGAGGTGGTCACCCGGGACGTCGCCCCCCAGCTGCAGGTCCACTACAAGTCCTCGAAGGCCAAGGCCTACCTGAAGGAGGGCAAGGCCCTCCGGGTGGGGACGACGATCAACAACGCCGGAGACTTCGCAGTCCCCAAGACGCTCAACGCCGAGAACTGGCGGGCCTTGCGCAAGGTCGGGGCCGCCACCAACGCCCGGTTCCTGGCCGCCCTGGGCGAGGGCCAGCCCGGCCTGCCCGACGCCGCCACCTTGGAGTCCGTGGTCCTGCCCACCACCCACGGGGGCCAGCGTGCCCCGGGCCTGCGTTTCGGCGATCCCCGGACCATGGCCCTGCTGGCGTCGGTGGCCGCCTTCGCCCACGTCATCGGCGGGCTGACCAACAAGTCGCTGCGCGCCCAGATGGCCGTCCTGTGGAGCCCCGACTACACCGCTGCCCAGGCCAGCTACGACCTGCGCCGCCTCCGTCTCAAGGGCTTCATCGAACGCGTCGAGCACACCAACACCTACCGGGTCACTCCCCACGGCCGGCGCATGGCCACCTTCTTCACCAAGCTGGCCACCCGGGTGGTGGTCCCCGTCCTAACCCAGCTCAACGCCCTCCTCCGTCCCCCGAAGGAGACACCCCGGCCCACCCGCGACGCATGGCGGGCCTACGAGCGCGCCCTCGATGCCCTGGTCCGAAAACGTTTCGCCGCGTGACCCGGCTCGAAAACTTGCCTCAAACGTCCAAGAGGTCAGGCTCTAGTAGGTCTACGCCGATCCCGAGACTCGCTTCGCTCGCTCGTGATCGGTGGCCCCTTTGGGGCAGCTGAGTCGACCATGGTCCGCAAGATCGCGCGCGAACCCAAGCCAAGGACAGCCTCCGATCCCGGCGCCCTATGGTCCGTTGCTCCGGACGAGGTGTCTGCGCCGGAACCCGAACTGATCGGGTTGGCTCCTTGACCTGCATCGATGCGAGCGCGCTATGGCCCCCTTCGGGGCGAGGTATCTGCGTCTCGCATCGACAACATTCTGGCCCTACTAGGCGCCAAGCGCCTAAGGTTACCAGTGAGAATGCGGCCGAGCACTGGCCGTCTATCGAACATGGTTTCGACGGTCAGCCCAAGGTGCTCGGCGCTTGACCGGGCCCTTCTGTCGGACGTATCGCGTCAGCGAGCGTCCAGCCATGCAGAAGCGTCACCAGCAAGTGCGCGAAGCGCTCGACGGCCTTGAGAACGCTAGTGTCGTCCTCGAAGCAGTCATACGAGTAGACGAGTGAATCGGGCCGGTGCCTTCTCAACCGGGCGCTGGGGTCGACAAACTCCCAGCGAACTGAAGCCTCGTACTGCTCCAGACGAGCCGCCAAGCGGGGTCTTCGTCGAGCTGGCTGACCGCATGCGACAGCGTCCACGCGTCAAGCAGCACCGTCGGGCCGAACGTTCGGTCATGCGAGCAGTTGGGCGGGCGGCGCAGGCCCTGCTCGACTCCGAGCACGCCCGGCGGGCCCTGGGCGAGGTCGCCGTCCCGTTCGGCGTGTG
The DNA here is from genome assembly GCA_050742295.1 of Acidimicrobiales bacterium. Classification (GTDB taxonomy): domain Bacteria; phylum Actinomycetota; class Acidimicrobiia; order Acidimicrobiales; family AC-14; genus JAHFUQ01. The sequence goes on from JBOGID010000080.1 coordinate 2,557, forward strand.
CACCGAGCCGTCCAACGTCGCCGCCGGGGGCGGGGCGTGCCCCTTCCGGTTCCGCTGCGCCGGCTGCGACCACTTCCGCACCGACGTCTCCTACCTTCCCGACCTGCAGGCCTATCTCGACGACCTGCTCCGCAAACGGGAGCGCCTCCTCGCCTGCTCCGAGCTCGAGGACTGGGCACGCCGGGAGGCCATGCCGTCGGAGGAGGAGATCAGCCGGATCCGGGCGTTGAGCTCCCGGGTCAGGGCCGGGCTCGACGACCTCAGCCCCGACGAACGGGCGGCCATCGACGAGGCGGTCGAGGTGGTCCGACGACACCGCGCCGTCAGCGTCGCCATGCCCCAGACCCGACGTGTCCCCGTCGAGCTCCGGCCCCGGCGCCAGTGAAGGGGCGCGGACGCACCGCCGCCATGGCCGACGGCCGGCGAGCCGACACGGTGCGCCGTCGCCAGCGCGTCCTCACCGCCCTCGACGAAGCCGTCACCGGTTCCCGTCGACGACGATGTGGCGACCGTCGTGCCGACGGTGGTCCGGTACGCCGACGAGCCCACCGTCGTGTTCCGCTCCGAAGGGCCCGACGGCGAGCCGGTCGAGACGGGTTCCCCCCCCGCCGAGTTGTCCGAGTACGTGTCGGAGAAGGCAACCCCGGCAACCGCCGGCGGGTCCTAGTTCTGCCCGGAGGCGGGCAGTGTCCAGCCTTCGGAGGTCGTGGCCGTGGCCGTGTCGAGGTCGCGGGCCAGCTCGTCGGGCGTCATCACGTCGGCCCGCACCAGGGGGAGGGGCGAGAGCCCGAGGCGGGCGACCGAGCGCTGGTGCTTGGCCACGGCGTGGGCGAGGGCCCGGGCCGCAGTCGAGCCTTCGACCTGGATCTGCACCGCGCAGCGGTCGATGTCGTAGAGCGAGACGGGATCACAGTGGTCGAGCGATTCGAGCAGTTCGACGACCTGACTGATCGTCGGCTGGGCGTCGGGTTGCTCCGGCGCCGAAAACTCGAGTACGACGATCCATGCTGCCGTGGGGAGAGGAGGCATTGTGGCGCTGCTGTCCGGTTCGGTCGTTCCCTTGTCGATTGAACTCTCGGACGAATCTGCTCGTCCTTTGGTATGAGCGGACCGGGGAGCCGTCAGCCCCCGGGGTGACCACCCCCGCCCCGAACGCCACGGATGACGGCCTGGACCCGATCGCGGAGGTCGAGCTTGGCCATCATGCTCGACACGTGGGTCTTGACGGTGCTCTCGCTGACCAGGAGTGCCTCGGCGATCTCGTGGTTGGACAGGCCCCGGGCCACCAGCCGGAGCACCGTCTCCCGATGTGTCGCGTCGCCTCAAGGCCGTCCATCTCCGGCATCACCAGGTCCATGACCACGACGTCGGGGTGGAGCCGCTCGACCAGGTCGACGGCTCACGGAGACAGCCCGGACGTTTGCCGGCGGCAGGGGTGCCGGCCGGCGAGCGTCCTACGGATCAGCGCTCGCCGGTAGTGCCTACGCCGTTCTCGACGCGAGCGACGACTTGCTCGACATCAACACGGCGGAACCGCCGGTGGCCACCGAGGGTGACCATGTAAGGAATCCGGCCCTCGTTCGCCCACCGATAATGGTCTTTGGGGATACGTGCAGGGCCCGCGCAACTTCGCCAGGGGTGAGGTAATCACGCTGCGTGGTCATATGTTACCGCTCTCGTCCTGAACAGGCGGTTAGAACCAGACCTGGATGGTAGTGCGGTCGAAACCGACAAAGGGATTGAAACCCGATCATGCCGCGTCGGGCGACGTCGCGTCGAGTGGGTGTCGCAATTTCATTCCCCGTGCAACTGGCGCGCCCCCAGGAACCCGGCTCGCTCCGCACGCACCTGGAGCCGTTCCTGTATGGTTCGGTCAGAGTTGGGTGCCAGGGTGAGCTGAGGGAGAGTGCAGTGGCCTCCGACGAGGGTGACGACGAATACCTCACGCCTCGCGATGCCGCGCGCATCCTGTGCGTGTCGGGCCGTACTGTGAGCCGCTGGGCCGATCAGGGCCGGTTGCCGCACATCGTGACGCTGGGTGGGCACCGGCGGTTCCGGCGGGCCGACGTCGAGAAGGTTCTCGACTCGTCCCGGCGGTTCCAGAACACGGCCGACTGACGCCCGGCTGAGACTCCGGCGGGCCCAGGACGACCGGCGGCGGCTCGTTCCGGGCTCTGGCATCGCCCGGGAGCCCGACGGCGTGGCGTCAGCGGCCTCGTCGCCCGGCCAGCATCAATTCCGCGATGCGGGAGGCGGGAGGCGGGCCGTGCTGAACGGTTCGGCGGCGGCGAACATCGGCCGCCCCCCGGCCCAGCGAGATGTCGGTCGGCAGGATCCACGGGCTCGGGCCTTCCGACTCGACGACCCAACCGCCGGTCACCTCGATGAAGTGGGTCAGGACCGCCGTCACCTCGGCGAGGGTGGTCGCCCGCAGCATGGAGCGGCCTGTCTGGTAGATCCGGGCCACGAACGTGGGGTCAGCTCCCAGGCCCGCCGGGGCACGGCGGGTGGCACCGCCGGCTCCACGTCCCAGCTGCGCTCCAACTCGCACAAGGTCATGACCTCGGTGCGGACCAGCCCCCAGCGAGCGCAGGTTCACCAGCACGGCGTCGGCGTGCACCTCGAGGGCGGTGCGCAGCGCCTCCAGGGAGGTGGGCGCCTCGACGATGAGCGCCAGCCAGCGCGGCAATCGACGGCGAGGCGTTGCGTGGGACGCCCCGCTGTCCCACCAAGACGAAAACCGAAGGTAAACGGTACTGGCCGATTCGTCAAGAATGTCGGAGAACTTCGCTTTCTACATGATTGCTGATCCTTACTGCAGCCGCAACAACGCCGACGGCGAACCGGAGGACGTCATTGCCGGCCACCGCCGCCTCCTCGACCGCCACGGCGTGCGCTATGTCACCGACCGGGACTTGTTCCTCTCCCACAACACCGACTGGCCCCGACAACGAGTTGGCCAAGGTGTACTCCCGCCGCGACTGGAGAGGACCTGTGCGCCTCCGCCGGCCTCCAGCCCGAGCGCACATCGGTCCGCTACCTCAGCATCCGGCTGTACCCCGGCGGCCAGCGCTTCGCCGCCACCGCCCCCGCCCGCTCGCTCGAACGCCGCATCGGCTGGCACCTCTACGTCGAGGCCGCAAACCCGGCGTGCGCCGCCCCCCTCAGCCCGCCCACGACGACGCCGCCCCGCCTCCACCACCTCGCCCAGGGCGTCGGGCGACGACCGCCCCGGCGGCCGGCAGAACGTCCACGCCGGCAGCGCCGCCAGCTCGGGGTAGCTCGCCCGATTCGTCGGCGGCGGGTACAGGGCCTTCTGGTCGAGCAGGCGCTCCAGCCGCGCCACCCCCCGAACCGGCTCCAGCCTCACCTCGTCGCCCCAGCCGAGGTACACGAACCCGCGCCGGGGCAGGTCGGACGCAGACCCGTCGAGCGGCGTCCGCCACCGCTCCCGCGCCCCAGCACCCCGGCGTACTCGCCCACCCCGAGCGCCGCGGCCGCATCGTCCCGCAGGTCGAGGCACCGCGGCCCCGCCAGGGTGTCAGCACTTGCAGCTACGTCGAGAGGCATCACCGATGGCTGGGAAGCCCGCATTCGAGCGGCCGGTGCTCCGGGAAATCGGAACCGTGCACGAGTTGACGTTGACCCCGCAGGACAAGGGGTTTAACGCATTCTGACGGTGTGACGTTCCAGGGAATCCCCATCGGTCCCCCAGTCCTGACCCCCGTCGGTGCCGACATCTCCGGCAGGGGCCGGTACGAGGCGTGCACGCCTGGCAGGCTAGAGGCGTATGAGGGGCGAGCAGGCGGGTGCCGAGAACGATGTCCTCCGCCTCCGCGGCCTCCTCGAATGACCGAGCTGCGCCTGCGCCGCAGCAGCCCGCCCGTGCTGCGGGCGGCGTGGTGGACGCTCCGGGCCCATTCGGCGGTCCGGTCCGAACTGCGCCGGGCGGAACGGGCCCTGGCCGTGATGGTGAGGCCGCCCCCCCGCCTGCCCCTGGCCGCCACCCGGGGGGTGAACGGGACGCTGGCCCGCCGCCGCGCCACCTGTCTCGAACGGGCCCTCGTCCTGCAGGCCTGGCTCGCCGCCCATGGCGAACGGCACGACATCGTCATCGGCGTCGCCGCACCCGGCGGGGACTTTCAGGCCCACGCCTGGCTCGACGGCCTCGAACCGGCGGACTCGGCCGGTCCCTACCGGGAGCTGACCCGGCTCCCGCCGCCCGACTCCGGCCCCGACTCGGCCGAGCAGCGGCCCCGCTGAGCGCGGCCGTCCGCCTCCACCGGCAAACCGACCGAGCCGTGACCGGGGCCGCGGCCTGGCCAAGGGGGTGCACGACGGCCTGTGGCTGGGCCTGGCCGGCGACGCCCGGCCTGTGGCAGGTCGTCGACGAAGACGAACTCGACGGTGCGTTGACGGGACGCTTCGGGATGCGGTGCGTGACGACGACCTGAGGGACCCGGTAGGGCGTGTCGTCCCACCCGTCGGCATCGTCCCCCACCCCGAACGCATTCCGCCCCAACAGCGACGCACCAGCGCCATCGACCAGCTCATCGGTGACTGCCTTGCTGGCGGCGAGGGATCGAGGTACCAGTCGTGCAGGCCCCCATCCGACCCGTCCGCCGCTGAGATGCACCCGTCCAACGAGACCGCCATGTCCAGTAACAGCGTCATGTCACCGAGACGGCGCCAGGCCGAGGAACTCACCGTTCAGCTCAGTTGTCACCTGGTGCGATTCGCTCACCCGAACGCGGCGACGCCCACCGCCTCACCCTGTTCCTCGGCCACCAGAACCGTCTCGTGTTCGTCCAGCCACGCCAGGACGCCGTTCGCGGTCTGCGGTGTTTCGGTCCACTCGATCGTCGTGGTGGAGACGAACGCGCTCAGGATCGATGCGATCGCAAATGGCATCTGCGGCTGCGGCCGGCCTGATGATCACGTCAGATCCTTGCGTCCGGCGCTCAACCCGGGATTGTGCCATCGTCGGTCGGCATGCGCATCGTGATCAGTGAATTCATCAGCCTCGACGGCGTCGTGCAGGCGCCGGGCGGAAAGAAGGAGGACACCGACGGCGGCTTCCAGCACGGCGGCTGGTCGATGCCGTTCTTCGACGTCGAGGTCATGACTTCATCCCGTCGCTCCCGGTCGAGGATCCCGGCGGGGCGCCGGCTCGCGGCGCGCCAGCCCCGATCGAGCCCGATCCGGCCATCGTCACCGAGCTGATCGGGCGCAACCAGGCTTCCAGCGCCAGGACGCGTTCAGGTCGTATGGAGCGCTCACGCCGCCCCGGGTGCTCGCGTCCGATGGCACGGAACGGACGGCTACGTCGAGATCCTGCCCTAGCCCGGCCAGATTGCGGACACCGATGAGTTTCCGGTGCAAGCGAGGTCTCACCCGCCATGAGCGTCGTATGTGACATCTCGATCTCGGCCGACGGCTACTCGGCCGGGCACAATCAGACCGAGGAGCGCCCGTTCGGCGACGGCGATATGAGCATGCTCCACGCGTGGATGTTCGACACGCCGGACGAGAACAAGGCCGAGCGCGAGCGAATCACCGCTGCCAAGGCTTTCATCATGGGGCGCAACATGTTCGGCCCGATCCGCGGCGACTGGCGCGGTCATTGGACGGGTTGGTGGGGGCCGGACCCGCCGTACCACGCACCCGTCTTCGTGCTCACGAACTATGACCGTGATCCGCAACCTATGGAGGGCGGCACGACGTTCCACTTCGTCACCGACGGGATCGAGTCAGCGCTGACTCAGGCGCAGGCGGTGCCCGGCGACGGTGACGTGGCGATTGCCGGCGGTGCCTCAACGGTCAACCAGTACCTGGCGGCCGGGCTGCTCGACGAGTTGCGCCTGCACATCGCCCCGTTCACCCTCGGTTCCGGGACCCGCGTCTTCGACGGGGTGCCGCCGCTGAGGCTGGAACAGGTCTCGTCCCGCGCCGCCTCGCTGGTCACCCACCTGACGTACCGCATGATCCGCTGACGCGTCGCTCGGTGCACCGGCGTGCCGAGCCCACGGTGGCAGGCGATCTCTCGACGCGCCTACTACTGGACTGCCCGTGCGGCGAGTCGAGCTCCGAGCTTGTCGAACGCCATCGTCCATCCAGCGGCTCCGGAAGAGTCGGCGGCGACGCCGACGTGGGTCATCACCATCTTCGTTCGAGCACCGTGGTCCTCGAACTCCACCCGGACTTCGGTCGTCGTCGGATGGCCGGCGGGCATCCCCATGTCCGCGGCGGAAAGAACGTTGCCATGCTCATCCGCCATCGACTCGGTGTAGACGAGACGCTTGTTCTCGACGACCTCTCGGTACTCGCCGATGAACCACATCTGCCTGGGCCCGTTGAGGGTGGCCACTTCCATGCACACCCGCCGCGTCCCGCCGATCTGGAGATCCATCTGAGCGCTGGGGATGGCGGCGCCGTCGGGGCCGTACCACTGCTTGAAGTGGTCCGGGTCGGTCCACATCAGCCAGACCACATCCACCGGCACATCGAAGCTGCGTTCGATGATCAGGACGTCCTGAGACACGGTGTGATCAGCCATCGTGCCGCTCCCTTTTCTGTTGAGTTCGAAGTTGTTCGAGGTAGTCGTCCATCCGGGCGAACCGGGACTCCCAGATCGGCCGGTACTGCTCCGTCCAGCTGGAGATGTCCCGCAGCGGGTCTGCATTCAGTGCGCACGGCCGGTACTGCGCATGGCGCGCCCGGACGATGAGTCCGGCTTGTTCGAGCACCTTGATGTGCTTCGAGATGGCCGGCAGCGTCATGTCGAAGGGCTCGGCGAGGTCGTTCACGCTGGCGGCGCCTTCGGCGAGCCGCGCCAGGATCGCCCGGCGGGTGGAGCTCGCGAGCGCAGCGAACGTCTCGCTCAACCTGTCCTCGTCGATGGCCGCTGGCACGTTGCTTGGGCACCTTTCCGCTCCGGTTAATTAACCGATATGGAAACTACAGCGATCTGGTGGTTCGGTCAAGGTAGAGATGTCGCCCTCCGCACGGAACCTCCCGGACGGGGATGGTGCGGAGGTTCTCTTGACATTGACTGGGCCGCGTGTATCTTGATCTCAAGATACTTGGTAGCGAGAATACGCCGCCCGGGGAGGGAGATTCCAATGACAGCAACCCTGATCGTCCGCCACCGGGTCGACGACTACAGCGCCTGGCGTTCCGTGTACGACAGCGTCGACGGGCTCCGCCAGCAGTATGGCTGCACCGATGAGGAGGTTCGAGCGTGAGTATCCGGGCGCCTCGTGGCTCGCCAGCCGGGCGATGCGCGACCTGGAGGTCGTCGGTCGCACGATCGAAGCGCTTGTCGCCCGCGTCGCTCGCCGCCACGGGCTTTCCACGCCGCGCTCAACGCCCGAGCCGTCATCGAAGGGGCGGGTGGTTCCCATTCCCGCAGGTGAGGTCAGCGCCCGCATGCACATCATCACCACGGGCACGATGACGACCGTGCTCGACACGCTTCGAGCGCAACGGCTACGTCCGCCGCCTCGCCGACCCCGACGACCGCCGCCGTGTCCTGGTCGACCTCACGTCCTCAGCCCGACCCGTGCTCGACCAGATGCTGCCCGATGTGCAAAAGATGGCAAAGAGCGTCATGGGCGTTCTCGACGACGAGACCCTGCAGGCGCTGCTTGACACCTTGTCCACCATCGCCGCTTCCGCCGACAAGGTCCCCGCGGATCTCCCGCCCCGCCATCCCGCCGTACCCCCGCCCGACCTCCGCCGTGCCGAAAGCAGCGAAGTGACGATCCCGGAGCCGTTGGGACAAGGCGGCGCTCCGCCCGACGGGAAAGCTGATCGATCACCTGGTGGGCAGGGCTTCGAGCTTCGAACGCTTCAGCTGGTCTGCTCGGCCAGCGCGACGATGATGCCCTCGGGCTGCGGACGTAGCAGAGCCGATAGCTGTCCTCGTACTGCCCCAGCTCGCCAACAAGTTCGGCGCCGGGGCCTGCAGGCGGGCAAGGACGTCCTCGATGTCGTCAACAAGGTGGCGGTGGATATCACCAACAGCAGCGGCGACGCGGCCGACGCCTTCTACCTCGACGACGTGGTCATCGCCAACCAGTCGGGCTCGACCACGACCACGACTGTGCCGGCCGGGAACCGTGGCCAGCGTGGGGCCTACGGGGGTACGGGGGTCCGGGGGTCGGGGGTCTGCCAACCTCGTCGCCCCGGCGGGCACCACCGGGGTGGCGGTGGACTTCACCGACAGCGCCGGCGGGGCCGGCGACTCGATCTACCTCGACGACATCGCCGTGTCGGCGTAGCTCGCCCGATCGGAACCGGGAAAGAGGTGGGAGACCCGGTCCCGATCGAACGTACCGACTCGACGAGCCAGGGCGCCAGCAAACCGACGCCCCGGCTCGGTGCTGCGTACCTGCCTTGCTTGCTTACTTGCGGACCGTGGCGGCGGCCGGAGCCCGGCGGGCCTGACGGACGAAGGCGATGAAGCCGGCGCCGAACAGGGCCAGACCAAGGGCACCGAGGCCGACGGTCAGGGCGATGATCCCGGAGGAGCTGCTCTCGGAGCCGACGGCGCCAGCGGTGGAGCCCACCGGAGTGACGACCGACTGCCCGTTGGGCCCGAGGATCTGGTAGCTCGCCCGAGCGGGCGTGCCGTAGGCGTCAGCGCCCTTGGCGTTCCGCTGGGTGGCAACGATGACGTAGTAGCCGGGCTGGCCGTCGGGGACCGTGAAGGTCGCCGAGATGTTGCCGGCCTTGTCGGGCTGGACCTGCGCCAGGGTCGCGCCCTCGACGCCGTTCCACTTCAGGACGACGGCGTCGCTGGCGGCGACGTTTGTCCGGTCCACCCGGAACGACGAGCCGGTGACGGTGACGGTGTCGCCCGCCTTGCCCGCGGAGCTGGACAGGTTGAGCGTCGCCAGGTTGGTGCACGCGAACGCGGCCGCGCTAGCGATGACGGTTGCCGTGGCAGCGGCACCGAACGTGACCGCTACCTTTTTCCGAAGGTTCATTCCCACCTTCTTCCTTTTCTGTTGGTTGGTGTGCCCAGCGGACATCATTTGCTGCGCAGGTGCCTACGCCTCGCATTTTGCTCGCTGGTAAAGAAGTCTCGCGTGCTGCAGTCATACACGCAATAGTGGCTGATTAGGTAGAGCCAGTTCGCATGCAGTAAAGGCCTCTGAGCAGGACTTTTGTGTTCGTCATCTGCCGCCGAGCGCTTCAATGGATTCCAGTGGCTTCGGAGAGAAGAGCCCCGCGCACGCGCCACAATCCCCGGCAAGATTTCGCCAGACGCCCGCATTATCGCACCGGCGCGCGACGATCAGCGGACGGTCACGTTACGGTTTGTTGACAGTTACGCGGCGGTCGTCGTAACCGGCCGCGTGGAGGTGGTCGTGTCCAGGAGGCCGAACGGCACGTCGCCGTCAGGCACCACCCGCGGGTCGTCGTCCTGAGGGACCCCACACGAGGCCGCCACCGCAAGGGCCAGCGCCGCGACCATCACCCGACCCCCGCGCGTCACCCCACGACCGGGAGTTCGACCACGAAGCGGGCGCCACCGCCGGGGCGGTCCTCCACCCAGACCCGCCCGTCGTGCACCCGCACGTGCTCGGAGACGAGCGACAGGCCGAGCCCCGACCCGCCGCCGGGGCGGCCGTGGCGGGCGGCCCGGCCCCGCACGAAGCGCTCGAAGATCTGGTCCCGCTCGTCGGCGGGCACGCCCGGGCCGGCGTCCTCCACCGCGATCCGAACGGCGCCGTCGTAGCGTTCGACCGCCACCGCCGCCACCCCACCGGCGTGGCGTTCGGCGTTGAGGATCAGGTTTCCGACGACCCGCTCCAGGCGGCGCTTGTCGGCCCGTACGACGGCGCTGGCGGCGCCGGCCGCCAGCCGGATGGGCACGGGCACCCCCGCCGTCCCCTTGAGGGCCTGGTGGAGGAACTCGCCGACTCGGACGTCCTCCATGGCCAGGTCGGCGACTCCTGCCTCCAGGCGGGAGATCTCCAGCAGGTCCTCGACCAGCCGGTGGAGG
>JBOGID010000081.1:0-5114 GCA_050742295.1 Acidimicrobiales bacterium
ACGTCGTGGGGACGGGAGCCGGCGGGCACGGCGAAGGTCTTGACCTCGGGCGGGCCGTCGTCGCCGGCGGGGCCCAACGGCAGGGTGGTCGACGCCCCTCCGGGCGCTCCTCCGGCCGCTCCGGTTGCTCCGGCCGTTCCGCCCGCCGCCGGTGCGGGCTCGGACGGGGCCGGGGAAGTGGACGGCGTCGACTCAGAGGAGCAGGCGGCCAGCAGCACGAGCAGGGCACAGGCCCGCATCGCCACGCGCCGTCCGGCCACGACGACAGGCTACGCCGCGGGGGGCCGCAGTACCGGTCCAAGTTGCGCGATGCTGTGTCTCCGAAGGGGGCCGAACCGACTGATCCCTGACTCGTCCAACCCAGCGGTTGGGTACGTAGACAGGGGGAGATCGTCCACGAAGGGAAGGATCAGAACTGTGGCATACGAATTCAGTTGCAGGGCTGCAGGCGCCGAAGGCTGTGGCTGGAAGACGCGGGCTGCTACCGAGGACGAGTTGGTCGCCAAGGTTGCCCAGCACGCGCAGAAGGTCCATCGGGTCAAGAACGTGACGGCGACCATCGCCAACTACGCACGGCAGAGCGCTCGTCAGGTCTGACCGGGTCTTTACGGGCGGCCGGTGCTTCCGGGGGCCGGCCGTTCGCGGCGCGAAAGCTGAAAGCCGTCGAGGAACGCCAGTAGCTCGCGGTTGAACGCCTCGGGCGTCTCCAGGTTGGACAGGTGGCCGGCGCCGGGGATCACGGCAAGGCGGGCGTTGGGGAGCCGGCGGGCCATGTCCTGGGCCACATCCGGGGGCGACACGCCGTCCTCCTCGCCCACGACGACCAGGGTGGGCACCCCGATGCCGGCCAGGTCGCCGGTTGAGTCGGGCCTGGCCTTCATGGCTTCCAGTGCGGCGGTGACGCCGGCCACCGTCGCCCCGTCCATCAGGCCGGCGATGTGGCGGATCACATCGGGCCGGTCGGCCTTCGTCGTCGCCCCCGGCAAGGCGCCGACCATCGCCTCCGTCACCGGCGTTGCCGACGCGGCCTCAGCCACCTGGCCCTGCTGTTTGGTGCGCCGCTCGCGCACCTCGTCGGTGTCGGCGCCGGCCCGGGTGTCGGCCAGGACGAGGGCCCGTACAACCTCGGGGTGCCGGCGCAGGACGGCCAACGCCACGTAGCCGCCCATCGAGAGGCCGCCGAGGACGACGGGCGCCAGTTCCTGCTCGGCGATGAGGATGGCCACGGCGTCAGCCATTGCGTCCACCGTCGGGTAGCGGGTGAAGTCCACCTCGGGGGTCACCACCCGCCACCGGTCCGAGAGGGCGTCGACCTGGGGCTGCCACATGCGGGCGTCCATCGGGAAGGCGTGCAGCAGCACGACCGCCGGCCGGTCCCGTTCAGCCATGCCGCGGAGCCTACGCTGGGGGTTCATGAGGCCCGGCGCGGTGGTGCTCGTGGGCCTTCCCGGAGCGGGCAAGAGCACGCTGGCCCGGGCCCTGGCGAAGCGGTTCCCCGACGCCCGCGTTATCGACAAGGACGAGGTGCGCCACGCCCTGTTCGCCCCCTGCGACTACTCGGCGGCGGAGCGCGACGTGACGTTCTCGGCCATGCTCGACGCCGCCCGCTACCACCTGGGCCGGGGGAGGGTCGTGCTGTTCGACGGCCTGACGTTCTCCCGGGGCGTCGAGGTGGCCGCCGTCGAGCAGGTGGCGACCGACAGCGACGCCTTCTCGGCGGTGATCGTGTGCGACGTGCCCGTCGGCCTGGCCGTGGAGCGGGTGGAACGGGACGCCAGTGCGGGCGACCACCTCGCCGCCAACCGGGACGGCGACCTCGTGCGCCGGGTGGCCGACGAGATGGAGGAGCCGCCGGGGGACTACCTCACGGTCTCCATGGTCGGTGACCTCGGCCCGGTGGTGGCCGACGTCCTGGCCTACATCGAGGACTGTGCTCGTTAACCGGCGGCCGCCCGCCACGCCTCCCGCAGCTTCAGCTTCGGTCCCGGACGGCGGATGCCGCCCGCGTAGATCCGGCCCCCGAGGCGGACGGTGGTGTAGGTCATGAGCAGCACCAACGCCACCGACAGGGGGACTTCCCACGGCGCCACGTGGCCGACGGCGGCCCGGGGCAGCATGGTCATGGGCGCCATGGGAGGGATGAACGAAACCACGGTGGCCAGCGTGCCGTCGGGGTCCTGGACCGACGCCACGGCCACGAAGTAGGTCATGGCGATGAGGATGGTGATCGGGGCGGTGGCGTTGCCCACGTCCTCGGGCCGGGAGGCGGCGGCGCCGGCAGCCGCGAAGATGCAGCTGTAGAGGCCGTAGCCGAGGACGGCCCAGAGCAGGACGGCGGCCAGCGTCAGGGGCGTGCCGCTGGGGATGTCGAGCGAGCCCAGGACCAGGGCCACGGACGCGGTCGGCAGGGCGATCATCAGCACCTGCACGACGGCGACCACTCCGATGCCCAGCACCTTGCCGGCAAGAAGCTGGGACGGGCGCAGGGCGCCCAGCAGGATCTCGGACACCCGGGACGACTTCTCTTCCAGCACGCCGTTGGCCACCGTGAAGCCGTACGTCAGCAGCAGCAGGTAGATGATCAGGACCCCGGCGAAGGCGAGGGGCCGGTTCGACTCGCGCACGGGCTGGGCCTGCTCGACCCGTTCGACCCGGAGCTGCTCGACGGCCAACAGGGCGGCCGCCTGCGAACCGCTCAGCCCCGCCTCGCCCAGCCGCTCGACCAGCTTCACCTGCGATGTGGCCGTGTTCAGCAGGACGCCGAGCCGTTCGGGGACGTCGCGGCGCGATACCAGCCGGCTGGCGTCGATCACCGCCACCGTGACCGACTTGGTGCGGACGGCCTCAAGCGCGGCCGCGTAGTCAGGCAGCCGCACGACCCGGACGTCGACCTCGATGGCGGGCGCCAGCTGGCCGATGGCCTGCTCCATCGACGCCGCCTCGGGCCCGGCCACGCCGATGCCGTAGACCGTCTTGCTGTCGCTTGCGAACTGGGGGATCACCACCGAGGCCAGGGCCACGAGCAGGTAGATCCCGGTGCTGATGAGGAACGACTTGGCCCGCAGCCGTTCGGACACCTCGCGCCCGATCACGAGCTTGACCGGTCCCGCCTTCCTCATTGGTTCACGGCCTCGCGGAACAGCTGCGACAGGGGTGGCAGCTCCAGCCCGAAGTCGACCACCCGCCCCACGGTGGCGGCCTGCTGGAGCACGGCCAGCGCGTCCACGTCGGGCTGGAGCAGGAGCTGGGTCCCGTCGGTGCCGCCGTGCTCCACCGTCACGCCCGGGAGGCCGGCGGCCCACGCCCCGTCGGCGGCGCCGTTGGTCGTCTCGATCACAACCTTGAGGCAGCGGCGGCCGGTCGAGCGCTTCAGTTCGCGGACGGCGCCCGACAGCACCAGCCGCCCCCGGTGGATGATCGCCACCGAGTCGCACAGGTCCTCCACCAGGTCGAGCTGGTGGGACGAGAACACCACGGTCACGCCCGCCGCCGCCCGTTCGGCCAGGACCTCGCTGAGGGCGTCGACGGCGACGGGGTCGAGCCCGGAGAACGGCTCGTCGAGCACGAGCAGGTCGGGGTCGTGGACGAGGGCGGCCGCCAGCTGGACGCGCTGCTGGTTGCCGAGGGACAGGGCCTCGGCCCGGTCCTTGGCCCGTTCGGCCACGCCCAGCCGTTCGAGCCAGTGTTCGCCTTGGGCCTCGGCCTCCTCGCGGGACAGCCCGTGCAGCCGGCCGAAGTAGCGGAGCTGGTCGCGCACCTTCATCTTGGGGTACAGGCCCCGTTCCTCGGGCAGGTAGCCGAACCGCATGCGGGCCTCCTGCCCGACGGGCTTGCCTTCCCAACGGACCTCCCCGCCGTCGGGCCGGAGCAGCCCGAACACCAGCTTCATGGCCGTGGACTTGCCCGCGCCGTTGGGGCCCAGCAGGCCGAACAGCCGGCCCGGCGGCACCTCCAGCGACAACTCGTCGAGCGCCACCACCGACCCGTAGCGCTTCGTCAGGCCCACGAACTCCAGCACGGGGCCAGGGTAGGGGGAAGGCCTGGTCTATCTGCGCACCTCGCCCGGGTAGGGTCAAAGTCGATGGACATGCGCACGATCGGCGCCACCGGCATCAAGGTCAGCCCTATCTGCCTCGGGTCGATGATGTTCGGCCCGTGGGGCAACACCGACCGCGACGAGTGCATCCGGATGGTTCGCGGGGCCCTCGACGGGGGCATCAACTTCATCGACACCGCCGACGTGTACGGCGGGGGCGAGTCCGAGAAGATCGTAGGCGAGGCGCTGGCGGAGGCGGGGCCCGGGCGCCGGGACTGCGTGGTGCTGGCCACCAAGTTCCACAGCCCGATGGGGGACGACCCCAACCGCTCCGGCAGCTCCCGCCGCTGGATCATGCGGGCGTGCGAGGAGAGCCTCCGCCGTCTCCAGACCGACTGGATCGACCTCTACCAGGCCCACCGTCCCGACCCCACGTGCGACGTCGAGGAGACGCTGTCGGCCCTGTCCGACCTCATCCACCAGGGAAAGGTGCGGGCCATCGGGTCGTCGACGTTCCCCCCCGAGCAGATCGTCGAGGCCCAGTGGGTCGCGGAACGGCGCGGCCACGAGCGGTTCCGGTGCGAGCAGCCGCCCTACTCGATCCTGGTGCGGGCCGTGGAGGCCTCGGTGTTGCCCACCTGCCAGCGCTACGGGATGGGCGCCATCGCCTGGGCGCCCCTGGCCCGGGGCTGGCTGACCGGCAAGTACCGCAGGGGCCAGGAGCCGCCGCCCGGCTCCCGGATGACCAGGGGACGGGCCCCCGAGTCTTTCACGCTGGACAGGCCCGAAAACCAGGCCAAGCTCGACGCCGTCGAAGAACTGCTGAAGGTGGCATCCGACGCCGGCATGCCGATGGCACACCTGGCCGTGGCGTTCGTCCTCAGCCACCCGGCGATCACGGCTGCCATCGTGGGGGCCCGCACGCCCGAACAGCTCGGCGACCTGGTGGTGATGGCCGCCGAGGACCTGCGCCTCGACGACTCCATCCTCGACCGCATCGACGAGATCGCACCACCGGGGCGCAACGTCAACCCCGCCGACGGCGGCTACACCTCGCAGGCCGTGGCCGACGCCAGCC
>JBOGID010000082.1:0-5186 GCA_050742295.1 Acidimicrobiales bacterium
GGCTCGCTCCGGTGCCGCCCAGCGGGCCGCGGCGGCAGCGTGGCGGGAGGGCCAGCAGCGCATCCTCGCCGTGGCCGCACCCGTGCTGGGCGACGACCTCGACCCGGCCACGTCGGCGGCCGACGCCCTCGCCTCGCTGGAGGAGTCGCTGGGCGCCGACCTGGCGTCAGTACGGCAGCGGCAGGCGGCCCTGCAGGCCCGGCTCGATGCCGCCGAGGCGGCCCTGGCGTCGCTGCACGAGGCGGACGCCGCCTGTCCCGTCTGCCTGCGGGAGTTGGACGACGACAGCCGGTCCCGGGCCGAGGACGTCCACCGGACGACGTTGGAGGCGGTCCGCACCAACCTGGGCGGGCTCGACGACTCGGCCACGGCGACCGCGCTGGACGCCGCGCGGCAGCTGGCCCGCCAGGCCGCGGCCCTGGGGCCCGAGCCACCCGAGCCGGAGGCTGCCGACACCGGGGCCCTGGCCGAGGCCGAGGCGGCCGCGCTGGCGGTGCTGGAGGCGGGCGCCGCCGGCCTGCGAGAAGCGGAGCTGCAGTACGAGGCCATGGCCACGCTGGTCGGGACGATCGCGGGCGACCTGGCGGCGGCCGATGCCCTGACCGAGCAGTACCGCACCGAGGCCCTGCTGCTGGCGGCCAAGTCGGCCCTGGACGAGACGATCACGACCGTCCTGTCCCGCCAGCTCGAACCGGTGGCGGCCGAGGTCAACCGCCGCTGGGAGGCGGTCTTCCCCGACCGTCCCAACCTGCACGTGCTCCCCGACGGCCAGATGTCACGGGTGATCGACGGCGTGCCCCTGGAGTTCGGCGCTTTCAGTGCCGGCGAGCAGACGGTGGCCAAGCTGATGATGCGGCTCACCACCCTGCTGACGACGACGACCGTCCCGTTCTGCTGGATCGACGAGCCGCTGGAGCACCTCGATCCCGTGTCCCGCCAGCTGGTGGCCAGCACGCTGGCCCACCTCAGCGCCCCCGGCGGCCTGGAGCAGATCTTCGTCACGACCTACGAGGAACCGCTGGCCCGCCGCCTGGCCGAGCTCCAGCCTGGTCGCGTCCGGGTGCAATACCTCCGCACCGAACCTCCTCGCTGACGCAATCCGTCCCGGACGTTTTGTCGTCCTCCTCTGAGACTGAGCCGATCCGAGGGGGAAGCATGACCGTCACACGCCGGCCCGCATTCCGGCGCACGATGGCGAGCAAGTTCGTACTTGCCGCACTCTTCATAGCCGCTCCGGATGCGTCCGCGGCCAAGCCGCCGAAGCCGACGACGACCACGACGACGAGGCCTCGGGACACCGGGGCGCCCACCACCCCGACCAACCTCCGCGTGACGGCCACGACCCAGACCAGCGTCAGCCTGGCCTGGAACCCCTCCACCGACAACGGTCCGTTCTCCTACGTCGTCCGCCAGAACAACAGCCTGAGCTCGACGGTCCCCCCGTCCTCGGGGGCGTCCTACGCCATCACCTCGCTGAGCCCGGGCCGGGAGTACTCGTTCTTCGTCTACGCCGTCGACCAGGGACTCAACGTGTCCGGGAACAGCAACACGGTGACGGCCACCACCCAACCCGACCTGGTCCCGCCGTCGGCCCCCGTCCTGACGGTGACCAACGTCAGCCCGTCGCAGATCTGGCTGACATGGACGGAGTCGAGGGACGACCTCCAGTGGTGGTCAGTCGGGTACCGCCTCTCCATCAACGGTGCGCTGGCCACGGGCGTGAACTGGATCAACCAGCGCGACGCCAGCCTGCGCCACCTGACACCGAGCACGACGTACACCTTCCAGGTCGCGGCGGTGGACGGGTCGGGCAACGCCGCCAACTCCAACACCGTCTCGGTGACCACGCAGTCCAGCACCGACACGGTTCCGCCTTCCGCGCCCACCAGCGTCCACATCGAGTCCGACCAGGGCTGCGCCGAGGTGTTTGTGGCGTGGACCCAGTCGGCCGACAACGTCGACCCGCAGTTCCTGATCGAGTACGAGATCTACATCAACGGGGTGCTCAGCCCCTGGCCGTGGAGACGGGCGTCAGCCGATCCTTCCAGTCCGGCACCATCGCCGGCGAGAACACCTTTGTGGTCAAGGCCGTCGACCGCACCGCCAACACGTCGGCCCCGAGCAACACCGCCACCGCCATCCTCTGGCCCTGCTGACGCCCAGGGCGGAGTTGAGCCGCGGAACTTTCAACAACCGTATACTTATCTACGGTTTATGAAAGTTCCCGCGCCCTTACTCGCCCCGATCCTGCGCTCGGACGTGCAAGGCCGTGTGCTGGCGCGCCTGTTCGCGGACCCGGCCAAGTCGTACAATCTCACCGAGCTCGTCGAGTGGGCGGGGTCGAGCATGCCGACGGTCCAGCGCGAGGTTGGTCGGGCCGAACAGGCGGGGATCGTGACAACCAAGAAGGTCGGCCCGACGCGCCTCGTCAGCGCGAACACCCAGCATCCGCTGTTCGCGCCTCTCAGCAAGATCGTGGCGGCGACGTACGGTCCGCCCGCTGTCATCGCCCGCGAGTTCTAACGGGTCGCCGGCACAGATGCGGTCGCGATCTTCGGGTCTTGGGCCGCCCGGTATCTGGGGCGGCCTGGGCGCGCGCCCAACGACATCGACGTGCTCGTGATCGGCGCACCCGATCGCGATGATGTCGACGATGCCGCTGAGCGCGCCGAACGCGGAATCGGACTTCTCGTCCAGGCGACCGTTCGGTCGCGGTCTCAATGGAAGGCTGCGCGTGACAGCTTCATCCAGGAGGTCACGAGCCGACCTCTCGTCGTCGTTCTTGCCGAGGAGGACATCGCAGACGAGTTCCCGGGGGCGCTCCAGCACGTCGGGGCGACGGAATGAGCTGGGAACGCGGGCGAGCCGACATCGAACGGTTGCTCGCCGACGGCGAGCTTGAGCGAGTCACGCCGTCGGCGGACGTCGCAAGTCGTCTGATGGCGAACGCCGAGGCACCCATCTGCCGTGTTCGGAAGGCTCCATCGCCTTCGACGGCGCCGAAACGCGACCGAGTACCCCGATGTTGACTCGCCCACGGTCAGCGACGACGACGCAGCGCAAGCGCTGACCACGGCAAGGGAGGCGGTCGTCGCCGCGAAGCAACTCATCGACAGCGCCAAGCTGGACCCTTCGAATTGACCTCCGCGGCCGGAGACGCTGAGCCTCGGTCGCGTCCGGCTCTCGAACCAGTCCGATGACTTTCCGCGCCCCGGTGCGTCCCAACGACGAACGCGCCGGGAAAATCGCTTGACCTCAAGTTAACTAGAGGTTCTAGGGTTCCTCGGGACACGGGTGAGCGGTCCGCCGTAGATCCCCGGAAGAAGCGGAAACCAGAGGAAGGTAGCCATGGACCACGCTGTCGCAGCACAGGGTCTCCGGAAGCAGTACGGGACGACGACGGCCCTCGACGGCATCGACTTCGAGGTGCCGACCGGGACCGTCACCGCCGTTCTGGGGCCCAACGGGGCGGGCAAGACAACCGCCGTCCGCATCCTGACCACGCTCACCGACGCCGACCGGGGCACGGCCGTCGTGGCCGGGTTCGACGTGCGCACCCAGCCCCACGAGGTCCGACGCCGGATCGGGCTGGCGGCCCAGGACGCCACCGTGGACCCCCTGCTCACCGGGCGCGAGAACCTCGTGATGCTGGGCGAACTGCACCAACTCTCACGCGGCGCGGCCGCGACGAGGGCCGCCGAGCTGCTCGCCGACTTCTCGTTGACGGACGCGGCTGACCGGGTGACCTCGGGCTACTCGGGCGGCATGCGCAGACGGCTCGACCTGGCCGCCACTCTCGTGGGCCAGCCCCAGGTGCTGTTCCTGGACGAGCCCACCACCGGACTCGACCCCCGCGGCCGCAGCGAACTGTGGGCCGTCATCGACACCGTGGTCGCACAGGGCACCACCGTCCTGCTCACGACCCAGTACCTCGAAGAGGCCGAGCGCCTCGCCAACGACATCGTGGTGATCGACCACGGCCACATCATCGCCAGGGGCGACGCCCGGGCCCTCAAGCGGCTCGTGGGCGGCGACCAGATCCAGGTCGTCGTCGCCCACCCCGGCCACGTCCCCGTCGCCACCCGCATCGTGGCCAGCGTCACCGGCGCCGAGCCCCAGGTCGATGCGGGCGCTCGCATGGTGAGCGCCCCCACGAGCCTGGGCGTGGAGACCCTCGTGCTGGCGGCCAAGGCCCTGACCGATGCGCAGGTGCAGGTCGACGACCTGAGCCTGCGCCAGCCCACCCTCGACGAGGTGTTCCTGACCCTGACCGGGTCGACGACCGACTCCGACTTCGACTCCGACCTCGACGAGCTGACCGCCCAGGAGGCGTACTCATGACCGCCGTGACCGTCCGCACCCCGACCATGACCACCGCCGAACCGGCGGCCGAGCCCCATCCGTCCCGAGGCCTGCTTCACGATGTCTGGGTGATCGCCCGCCGGGGCCTCACCCACATGAAGCGCCAGCCCGAGGCCCTGGCCGACGCCACCATCCAGCCCATCGTCTTCGTCCTGCTGTTCGCCTACGTGTTCGGCGGCGCCATCGACGTGCCCGGCGACGGGAATTACCGGGAGTTCCTGATGGGCGGCATCTTCGCCCAGACCATCGTGTTCGTCGCCTTCGGCGTGGCCATGTCGATCGCCATGGACCGCAAGAACCAGGCCGTGGACCGGTTCCGAGCCCTGCCCATCTCACGGGGCGCGGTGCTGGGCGGCCACGCCGTGGCCAACCTGTTCAAGTCGCTCCTGCCCATCGTGCTCATGTCGCTCTGCGGGTTGATCATCGGCTGGCGGGTGCGCGACGGGCTGGTCGACGCCGCCCTCGGCTACCTGCTGCTGATCGCATTCGCCTTCGCCATGATCTGGGTCGGCGTACTGCTCGGCAGTGTGGTCAAGACGCCCGAGGGCGTGCAGGGGCTGGCCTTCGGGGTGCTGTTTCCGATCACGTTCATGGCCAGCACGTTCGTGCCCACCGAGTCGATGCCCGGCGTGCTGCGGACGATCGCCGAGTGGAACCCGGTGACGACGCTCTCGAACGCAGCTCGCATCCAGTTTGGCAACCCCATCACCCCGGGCGGCGCCGGCGACCCGTGGTCGATCGCCCACCCGATGGCGTACTCCCTGCTGTGGATCGTCGGCATCATCGTGGTCTGCGCCCCCCTCGCTGTCCGGGCCTACCAGCGG
>JBOGID010000083.1:0-5094 GCA_050742295.1 Acidimicrobiales bacterium
GCCGGCGCCGGCGCCCCGCGCACGGCGGCCATGTGCTCGGAGCGCGACTGGACCGCGTGCCACCGCCGCCTCCTGGCCGACGCCGCCGTCCTCGCCCGCTCGGCCGGGGTCGTGCACCTTGGCCATGACGGCGTCCTCACGCCCCACGCCGTCACCCACGGCGCCCGCCTCGCCGCCCCGGACCTGCTCGTCTACGACGTCGGCCACACCCAGGGCATGCGCTGACGCACGTTCTAGGAGGCTGGTGTCAAAGCCCTCGTCCGGCGGCCGACCGCCCGGTTGGAGGCCTTCGTGCGACGCAAAGGGGCTGGTCAAAGGCAGGTCGGCCTCCTCGGCGCGTAGCGCCGATCGCGAATGACACCAGCCTTCTAGCCTGGCGGCCATGGAGAAGGTCACTGCCGCGGCGATCCAGTCCAGCCCGGTGTTCCTCGATCGGGACGCCACTGTCGAGAAGGCGTGCGGGCTCATCGGCAAGGCCGCGGCCGATGGAGCGGGGCTTGTCGTGTTCCCGGAGACGTTTGTGCCCGCCTACCCCGACTGGGTGTGGCGGTCGAGGCCGTGGGACGACGGGCCCGCGGACTGGTACGCCCGCCTGCTCGACCAGTCGGTGGTCCTGCCCGGTCCCGCCACCGAGGCCCTGGGCGAGGCAGCACGCCGGGCCGAGGCCTACGTGTGCATCGGCGTCAACGAGCGCGACCCCGCCGGGACGACGCTCTACAACACGCTGGCCTACTTCGGTCCCGACGGGTCGCTCATCGGCAAGCACCGCAAGCTCATGCCCACCGGCGGCGAGCGGCTGGTCTGGGGCATGGGGGACGGGTCGACCCTGCCCGTGTTCGAGACGCCGTTCGGCCGCTTCGGCGGGCTGACGTGCTGGGAGAACTACATGCCCCTTGCCCGGGCTGCCATGTACGCCCAGGGCATCGACGTCTACCTGGCGCCCACGTGGGACAACAGCGACGCGACGCCCTCTACGGCGGTGACGAAGACTGGCTGTGCCGGGGCTTGAGCACCATCGTCGGCCCCGACGGCGACGTGATCGCCGGTCCCCTCGTCGAACGGGAGGGCGTGGTCATGGCCGAGCTGGACGTGTCGGTCGCCCGCACCGCTCGGCGTCAGTTCGACGCCATCGGCCACTACGCCCGACCCGACGTGTTCCGCCTTCACGTGGACACCCGACCCAAGCCGCCCGTCGAGTTCGGCGACGGCGAGTGAGGATCGACCTCGGCCTCGACCAGCACCAGCTCGCCTGGCCCGATCTGCAGAAGCGGGCCACGTTCGCCGAGGATGCGGGCTTCGACGGGATCTGGGTGTTCGACCATTTCAAGGCCCTCTACGGTCCGCCCGAGGGGCCGTGCTTCGAGGCGTGGACCCTGCTGGCGGGCCTGGCCGCCGTCACCACCCGGGTGCGGCTCGGCCCCCTCGTCACCGGGGTGACCTACCGCCACCCGTCCGTGCTGGCCGCCGAGGTCGTCACCGTCGACCACCTGTCCGGCGGGCGGGTTGAGCTGGCCATGGGCGCCGCCTGGTTCCGCCAGGAGCACGAGGAACTGGGCATCGACTTCCCGCCGCCGGGCGAGCGCATCGCCCGCCTGGACGAGGCCCTCCACGTCATGACCACGCTCATGTCCGAGAAGGACGCCTCCTTCGACGGCCGCTACTACCGGCTGCAGAACGCCACCTACCGGCCGCTGCCCGTCCAGCGCCCGCACCCGCCGATCTGGGTCGGCGGGGGCGGCGAACGGCGCCTCCTGCCCGTCGCCGCCCGGCAGGCCGACGTCTGGCACGGGTTCGGCACGGTGGCCGAACTGGCCCGCAAGTCGAAGCTGCTCGACCGGCTGGCAGCCGAGGCCGGGCGCGAGCCGTCCGCCATCCGGCGGTCCACCACCCTGTCCCTGTCCGAACCGTGGGACGAGGTCCTCCGCACCGCCGAGGGCCATCTCGGGAACGGCTTCACGACCCTCATCGCCGACTGGCCCAGCGAGGGCTGGCCGCGGGTCGAGGACTTCGTGGAGCGGATGCTCCCCGAGCTGCAGGGCCTGCGATGACGGGCGGCACCGTCGTCGCGCCCGGCGTCGTCCAGATCGACACCCTGCTCGGCGGCTGGGACCGCGTCACCGCCGGCTATCTGATCGAGGGGCCGCCGCCGGTCCTGATCGAGACCGGCAGCCAGTCGTCGGCGCCGTCGCTCCGGAAGGCGCTCGCCGACCTGGGCGTCGGCCCCCACGACCTGGCCGCCGTGGTCGTCACCCACATCCACCTCGACCACGCGGGCGGGGTCGGTGACGTGGCCGCCGCCTTCCCGGACGCCACCGTGCACGTCCACGAGCTGGGCGCCCGCCACCTGGCCGACCCGACAAGGCTGGTCAGCTCGGCGGGACGCGTCTACGGCGACCTGCTCGACTCCCTCTACGGACGGCTGGCGCCCACCCCCGCCGAGCGCATCCAGGCCCTCGACGACGGCGAGACGGTCGGCACGCTGACGGCTGTGCACTCCCCCGGCCACGCCAAGCACCACTTGGCCCTGCACGACTCGGCCAGCGGCCTGCTGTTCGTGGGCGACGCGGTGGGCGTGAAGCTGCCCGACGTGGGCGTCCTGCGGCCCGCCACGCCCCCGCCCGACTTCGACCTCGAACTGGCCCTGTCGTCGCTCCGCCGCTTCGGCGAACGTTCGCCCTCGGCCCTGGCCCTGGCCCACTTCGGCGTCCTCCCCGACCCGCCCGCCGACGTGCTGGCCGAGGCCGAGGAAGCCCTCTGCCAGTGGGCCGAGGTGGCGGAGAAGGCCTGGGAGGCGGGAGGCGACATCGACGGAGCGCTGGCCGAGGCGTTCGGCCACGCCCACGAACGGGTCGAGATCCTCAACGGCGTGCACTCAAACGCCGCCGGCCTCCGACGCTGGCTCGGCTCCCGGCCGTCCCCGGAGGGCTGACCCAAAACGGCCTACCATTCCCCCACCAGTCGGGCCGGGTGCGGGGGGTGTCGGGCATGGTGGGAATGACGAAGGGCGCACAACGCTTCCTGATGGTGCTGGCGATCGGACTGGTGGCGGCCGGCTGCTCGTCCCCGTCCACGTCGCTGGAGGTGGGGCGGCCAGTGGTCGTCACCGACGAGCGTGTCCGGCTGTCCCGGACTTACGAGGCTCCGAGCCTCCTCGTCGACAACCAGGACCCCGACAGCGTCTACCTGGCCGCCGTCGACCTGCAGTCGGGGGAAAACCGGTTCTACGTGTCCACCAACCAGGGCCGGACGTGGAAGCAGTCGGCGGGACCGAAGCTGGAGCCGTTCACCGACGGAGGCCTCGGCGCCGGTAATCCCAAGAACGTCCGGACCGAACTGGCCCAGGACGCCAAGGGAACGATCTTCTACCTGTACCACGCCCACGACCGGGCAGCCGGGGGCGCCCGCAGCGTCCTGCTGGGCCGCTCCAGCGACAAGGGCATCACGTGGAAGACCACGGCCGTCGTCGCCGCGCCCCCGGGCACCGAGGAGGCGACCGAGCTGAACTGGCAGGCCCACGTGGCTATCGACCCCGGCAACGAGCAGCGCGTGTACGTGGCGTGGCGACGGGCCTTCCAGATCCCCGCGGGGACGCCGGCCCGCCCCGTCCGTCCGTTCCTGGCCGTGTCCAACGATGGCGGCGCCACGTTCGGCCCCGCCACCCTGCTGATGGACAAGGCCACCGGCTTCGAGGGGCCGCGCCTGGCTGTCCAGGGCGACAAGCTGTTCGCCTTCTACCGGCTGAATGCCCCGGCGGCGGGGCCCAACGTCCCCGAGCCGCGCTTCACCACCATCGTGGCGTCGGTGTCCACCGACCAGGGCGGGACGTGGACGGATGCCGAGGTCGCCGGCGCCCGGGACGCCAGCGAGCCCGTCAACCTCTACGACCCCGAGCGGCGCATGCATTACCTGGTCTGGCACGACAACCGCAACCAAGACCTCGACATCTTCTTCTCGATGTCGTCCGACGGGGCGCGGTGGAGCGAGCCCCGCCAGCTCAACGACGACCCGAAGGGCAACCGGATCGGGCAGTTCTACCCGAAGATCTCGCTCGTGCCCGGGGGTCGCATCGACGTCGCCTGGTACGACTTCCGCGACGACTCGTTCCCGGCCCCGACGGTGGCGCCGACGGCGACGGCACCCTTTTTGGGCCTGACCTCCAACGTCGGCAAGTTCGACGCCGTCTACCTGACCTCGTCAGAGGACGGTGGGGGCACCTGGTCCAAGAACATCAGGATGAGCGACGTCCCCAACGACCGCACCCTGGGGACGGCCGGCCCGCAGTTCTTCGTGCAGGTGCCGCTGGCGGTGGCGTCGGGCGAGGACTGGGCCGTCGTCGCCTGGTCGGACACCCGCCACGCCAACACCGACAACTCCACGCAGGACATCGCCACCAACGTCGTCGACCTGGCCGCGTCCGAGCCCGGCGGCTACCGGGCCAGCGATGTGGGATGGGCAGTGGCGGCCGGGCTCGTGCTCGGGGCCGGCCTGGCCATGGTGTTCGCATTCGCCCGCATGCGCTCGGTCAACCGGCCGGCGGGCACCCCGGCGTCGGGGCGCCCGCCCAAAGAGCCGGCCAGCTCGTCCGGGTAGCCGTCAGGCCGCCGGCTTGGCCGTGAGCCAGGCGAACCGGCTCGGCCCGGTGGTGAACTGCATCACCGACGGGTCGCACAGCCCGCCGGCGCTGGCGTTGAGCGCCAGTTCGTAGGTGCCGGGCGGGAAGGCGCCCGCGCCCTGGCCGAACTCGGTGATGAAGGCGTCCAGGACGCCGAAGCTGGAGCCGCCCGCCGGGATCGGGACCTGGACGGTGGACACCTGGCCGAGGAAGCCGCCGTCCTGGACAGTGAGGCTGACGGCCATCGACACGGCCCGCCCCGCGACGGTGGCGCTGGCCACGACCTGGCCCTCGACGTGGATCACGCTGGTCTCCTCGAGGGTGATCACCGTCGAGGCCAGGATCACGCTCCCAAAGAATGTCGTCGAACCGCCCGTCGTCCCCACCTGCCCGCCGCGCGCGCTGGTGCCCGCCGGGCCGGTCGCGCCTGTGGCGCCGGTGGCCCCGGTTGCGCCGGTTGCGCCCGTGGCGCCGGTTGCGCC
>JBOGID010000084.1:0-5245 GCA_050742295.1 Acidimicrobiales bacterium
GATGAGCACCGTGCCGGGGTCGGCTTCGGACTGAATGCGGTGGGCGAGGTTCAAGGGTGAACCGACGACGTTCGGCTCCAGGGGGTCGTCCGTCAACTCCTCGGCGACGACCAGACCGGCGTGAATCCCAACCCTGACGGCGAGCCCGCAGCCGTGGGCCCGTGCTGTCCGCCGGGTGACCTCGGCCACCTCGTCGACGATCCGCAATCCGGCTATGACGGCCCGATAGCCGTTGTCCTCGTATGCCGTCGGGTGCCCGAAGTAGGCAAGGATGCCATCGCCGAGGTACTGCCCGACGGTCCCACCGTAGGCGACGACGTGGGCGCCGCACCGCTCGTGGTACTCGGCCAGGATGTCCCTGGCCACCTCGGCGTCGAGATCTTCGGACTGCTCGGTCCACCCCACGAGGTCGCTGAACAGCACGGTGACCTGGCGGCGGGACCGGCCTCCCGAGGAGCGCGAAAAAGGACCGCCGTAGCCACCGTCACTACGCCCGCCTGCACTCCCCAACCGCTCAGAAGCATCCGTCATGCTGAGTTCGCCTCGCCATTCAAGCAGTACCAGCTGCGCCTTGGAGCATACCGGTTTGACGCACCAGGGCCGCCACCCTTACCCGCGCGCCGGCATCACGGACGGCGTTCCGTAACCGTTCAGCCTGCTCGGCAAAGCCGACAACCAGGAGAATCCGGATCCGCTATGTCTCGCGCCGCGTAACGCGCGAACTACGAACATGCGTGATGCGCCCACAGGCCCGAGCCGCGCATGCTTGTCGGGTGGCTGTCAAGCTGAACGAAAGAGCGTTCGAGTTCGCCGAGCAGCTGATCAGAGAGGGGAGGGACGTTCTCGACGACCGCGACGCGTGGAGCGAGCATCAGCCGTCCGCGGAGGACGAGAACCGTTTCATCGCCGAGCACGGGCTCGGGGAGTACGCCCGCTGGCATCTCGGGACCGACGACGACAAGGGCGAGGACACCAAGGCCCGGTACAAGTTCCCCTACGGCGACTTCGAGAACGTGCACCGCTGCGGCGTCCTCGCCGCCGAATCGCGAGCCGGGCAGCGGAAGTACCTGGACATCGAGCTGGCCTGCGCCCACCTCCACGGGATGCTGGAGGAGCAGCTCGGCCGGACCGGGGCGCGCGCCGGAAAGCAACCGCGCCAATGACCAGCGAGGAGGTCCCGACATGAGCGAGGGGATGACCGTGGCTGTCGGCCTGCCGGATCTGTCGACAGTGGATGCACCGAGATACGCCAACATCGTGCACATCTCGTCCACTCCCTACGACTTCCGCATCACCTTCTCCCTCCTGACCACGCCTCACGAGCAGCGAGGTCAGGCCGGGGGCGTGAGCGACCTCCCCTTCGCCAACCTGACGCCGCAGGCCGTCGCCGAGGTGGTGCTCCCGGCCGGAGCGGTGGAGTCGGTGGTGGAGCTCCTCCGCGCCGAGATGGACCGGTTCGTCGAGCGCTTCGGCCCGCCGCGCCCGGACTTCCGTCAGGGGGGACGGCCAGCTCTCGGGCGCCGGTGGTGCACGTCGGCCAGGAGGTTGAGGGGCCGCCTCCAGCCACCCGAGGAACGGTCCAGGTCGACGCCCACGATCCGCTCCGGTCCTGCGCCGAGGTCGAGCTCGACGCCGCCTCGATCGACACCGGCAACCGCGACCTACGGCAACGACCGCGTCGGCTTCAGCGCGACCGGCAGCATCGACCGGGACGAGTTCGGCCTCACGTGGGATGCGGCCATCGAGGGGGGCGGGCTGGTCGTCAGCAACACCATCCGTCTCACCGCCGACGCCGAGTTCATCCGGCGCCCACCGTCCGGCTGACGGACGGTCAGCAGGTCGCTCGGCGTAGTCTGGCGCTGCTTGCCATTGAAACAACGGCGGACCAATGAGGCAGGGCAGTACTTGGCCGACGTCGGACCTCGCCCCTCCTTCGGGCCCCTCCGGGGCCGCGACGGGGACGTCGCGCTCATCCATGGGCAGGTGCGAGCCCTCGCCGACGGGGAGGGCGGCGTGCTGATGGTGGCCGGTGCGTCGGGCACGGGCAAGACCCGCATGCTCGTCGACGCCCTCGTCGTGGCGACGACCCTCGGCCTAGCCACCTCGCGCGCGAGCGCCGGCGACCAGCACCTCTTGGGCCCCCTCGCGGCCTTGGCCCAAGACCTCGGGGAGCGGCGCGGCACGCCCCCGCCGGCCGTGACCAATCCCCGCTTCTGGGTCGTGGACCGCCTCCGGGCCATCGTCGAGAGCAACGCAGCGCGAGCCCCGCTGCTGTTGGCCCTCGACGACCTGCAGCTAGCCGGCCCGGGGACGCTCAACGCCATCCGGACACTGGCACCCGAGCTGGAGTCGTATCCCGTCCTCTGGCTGCTGGCGGGGTCTGTCACGGCGCCGGGGACGCCGCTCGACAGCCTGTTCGCCGCCCTTCGAGAGGCGGGGGCGGTGGAGATCGAGCTCACCGCACTGCCAGCGGCGACTGTCGCTGCCGTCATCCAAGACGTCGTCGGTGCCCAGCCCGATCGCGAGCTGCTCGACTTCGCTCAGGGTGCGGGCGGCAACCCCGAGTTCGTCGTCGAGCTCGCCGAAGGGCTCCAGGACGAGGGGCTGATCGAGGTTCGAGGCGGCGTGGCCCGGCTCGCCTCCGAGACGCTGCCCCGCCGGGTCCACGTCATCGTCGCCGACCGTCTGGGACGCCTCTCTCCCGACCTGCGCCGCATGGGGGTGGCGGCGGCGTTGGGGCGAACGTTCCTCGTCGACGAGTTGGCCGACGTCTTGGACGAGCCTCCGGGGCGGCTCCTGCCCACGCTGCAAGAGGCCCAAGACGCCGGCCTGTTGGTACCCAACGGCGACGGCCTGGCGTTCCGGCACGAGCTGGTTCGCACCGTCGTCTACGAGGGAATGGCGGAGTCCATCCGCCTCGCCCTGCACCGCCAGATCGGCGCGGTCCTGCTCCGCCGCGGCGGCTCGGCCGCGGCCGCGGCCCGCCACATGGTGCGGGGCGCCCGCCAGGGGGACCGCGAGGTGCTCGCCGTCCTCGACGACGCGACCGAGGAACTGCTGTCGTCCTCCCCCGAATCGGCGACCGAACTGGCCCTCCGAGCACTTGAGCTCACGGAGCAGTCGGACGAGCGACGATTCAGTCGCATCCTGGGCGCCGTCGACGCCCTGATGGCGGCGCGACGGGTCGGGGAGGCGGCCGACTTGGCGCGGTCCACCCTGTCCACCGACCAGCCCGGCCCGGACGCCGCCGCCCGGCTCCGGCTCACGCTGTCGACTCTCGACTTCATGGCGGCTCGTCCCGAAGCGGCCCTCGCCGAGGCCGAGGAGGTGCTGGCCGTGGCCGACCTGGACGAGGAGCGGCACGCCGGCGCGGAACTGGCGCAGCTCATGGCCCTCATGGCCACGGGCGATCTCTCCCGGGCGCGGCGGCCGGCGGAGGCCATGCTGGCCGGGAGCGGCCGTCCGAGAAGCGATTCGTCCCTCGCCGGGGCGTTCACCGTCATGGGCTCCATCGCCTGGGGCGAAGCGCGGGTGGCGCACGCCATCGGCCTGCTGCGGGCGGCTGTGCGCCGGTCGGAACGGGACCCCGAGGCGACCCGACGCCTGCACCCGCGCCAGAGCCTGGCCGTGGTCCTCGGTGCCACCGGGGACTTCAAGGAGGCGGAAGAGCTACTCCGCCAGGATCCGCGAGAGATCGAACGGCGCGGTGATTCCGCCTGGCTCGCGCCGGTCGTGATCCGGCAGGCCTTCCTGCACCTGAGCTGCGGCCGGGTGCTCGACGCCGATGCCGGTACCGGTCTGGCCCTGGCCGAGGAGCTCGGCTGCTCGCTGTTCCTGCCCCTGGCCGCGGCGACCCTGGCGGCCGTCGCCGCGCTTCGGGGCGACCTTGCCCTGGCCACCCGGTGGGCGACGGACGTTCGCAATCGCTCGCCGGCGCGTCAGGCACCCTTGAGCGCAGCACTGGCCACGTGGGTGGCGGCCCGCGTCGCCTACGGGCGCCACGGCCCGGTCGAGGGCGTGGAAGCACTGTCCGAGGCCTATGCCGATCCCGGATCTTTCAGCCGCCTCTTCCTCGAAGAACCGGGCTGTGCGCCGTGGCTGGTTCGCACCGCCCTGGCCGCCGGGGACCGCCAACGGGCGGAGGCCGTGGCGGCAACGGCGGAGCGCTTCGCCACGACCAACCGAGACGTCTCGCCGATGGTGGCGTCGTCCAACCACGCCCGCGGCCTCATCGATGGCGACGGCGCGGCTTTGGACGCCGCAATCGCCGGCCACCGTCATCCGTGGGCCCGAGCGCACGCCCTGGAGGACAGCGGCGCGCTCCTTGCCGCTCACGACCGTGACGCCGCCTCGGAGCGCTTCGGGACCGCCTTGAGCGACTACGAGCACATGGGAGCCGACGGCGAGGCCGAGCGCATCCGAGGCCGTCTCCGCCGCCTGGGCGTCATGCGCACGCGGAGCCGTCGTCCGGCGACCGGCTGGGACAGCCTCACCGGAACGGAGCGACGGGTCTCACGGCTGATCGCCCAAGGCCTGACCAACGCCCAAGCGGCCGAGCGCATCTTCCTGTCACGCCACACCGTGGACTTCCATCTGCGTCAGATCTTCCGCAAGCTGAACGTGCGCTCGCGGTTCGTCGAACGGCGGAACGAGCGAATCCCGCTGCATGCACGCGAGCAGATCCGCATTGAGCTTGAGATCGACGCCGGATCGGCCACGATTCTCGAGTGCCGACCACCCCGGCGGCCGGACTACGGGCCGGAGTGGACGCGATCGCCGATTGCTCGGCTCCGGTTCACGAAGAGCCGGAAGGAGTGGGCGCTGTACTGGCGGGACAGGAACGCGCAGTTCCGCGCGTACGATCCCGTAGCGCCGACACCAAGTGTCGAGGTGCTGCTCGACGAGATCGACCGCGACCCCACATGCATCTTCTGGGGTTGAGACGACAGCATGAGCCCAAGGTCCAGGGAACGTCCGGAGCCGTGGCTGATCCACTTCTTCCAGCGGGACGTCCGGGACGATAAGGCAGAGGCGGTCCCAGCCATCGACTTCCTCGACCAGGGTTTCGACAAAGGTCCGCGCCGAGATGCAGGCGGTGCTGGAGGCGGTCGCTGAGGCCCCGCCGCCTGCCTTCGCTGGCGGCGGCAAGTGGGAGGTCATGCACGACGACATGGCTGGCTTCTACGAAGTCCGGGTGCGCGGTGCCGATCGTCGCAACCACCGCTTGTTCTGCATCCTCGAGCGG
>JBOGID010000085.1:0-5561 GCA_050742295.1 Acidimicrobiales bacterium
CGGCGAGGGCGGCGAGGGCGGCGAGGGCGGCGAGGGCGGCGAGGGCATGGTGGTCAAGCCAGTGCAGGTGGTGCACCGGGGGCCGAAGGGGCTGACCCAGCCGGGCATCAAGTGCCGGGGCCGTGAGTACCTGCGCATCATCTACGGCCCCGAGTACACGGCCGAGGCCAACCTCGACCGGCTGCGGTCGCGGGGCCTGGGCCACAAGCGGTCGCTGGCCCTGCGCGAGTTCGCCCTCGGCATCGAGGCGCTGGAGCGGTTCGTGGCCGGGGAGCCGCTGTACCGGGTGCACGAGTGTGTGTTCGGCGTCCTGGCCCTGGAGAGCGAGCCCGTCGATCCCCGGCTGTAGCGGGTACGGACTTGACTCGGTAGTTAGCTATATGGCTAACTAGCTACATGACGCATCTTTGGGCCGTCGAGGCCACCATCGAGCGGCGCATCCTCCTGAACTACCGGGTCGACGCCGAGGTGCTGGCGGGGCTGCTCCCGGCGCCGTTCCGCCCGACCCTGGTGGACGGGTACGGCCTGGCCGGCGTGTGCCTGATCCGCCTGGGCCGTGCCGGGATGTCCACGGAGAACGCCGCCCACCGCGTGGCCGTGGAGTGGGACGGGGGCCGAGGCGTGTACATCCTGCGGCGGGACACCGAGTCACGGCTGACCGCGCTGGCCGGCGGACGCTTGTTCCCGGGCTGGCACCACCGGGCTCGGTTCGCCGTGCGGGAAACGCCCGGCGGCCGGTATCGGATCGTCTTCGAGAGCCGTGACGGGGAGGCAGGGGCGACCGTCACGGCCCGGCGCGCCTCGTCGGTCATGGCGGGCTCGGTCTTCGGGACGGTCGAGGACGCCTCCCGTTTCTTCTGCGACGCGCCGGATGGGTACTCGGTCACGCCGGCGGCGGGCGTGCTCGACGGGGTGAGGCTGACCACGGTGGGCTGGTCGTTCGAGCCGCTGACAGTGGATGAGGCCCGCTCGACGTTCTACGACGACGGGAGCCGGTTCCCGCCGGGGACGATCGCCCTCGACAGTGCCTTCCTCATGGCCGGCCTGGCGAGCCGGTGGGAAGCGCTTCCCGACTTCGTGCTGCCCGGGCACGCTCCTCGGCCAGGGCCGTGGCGGCCGCGACACGCCGCCCTCCCCGACGCCGCCGGCCACGTGGATGTCGGCCATCCGGTCGAGGGGGAGGCGGTCGAGCGGGTTGAGCGGGTCGGGGCCGCCGTTGCGGCCGTCGGCGTACAGGTTGGGTTGGCCACATCCAGCAGGAGCAGGGCGCCGGTGCGGTCGAGCAGTTCGGCCAGGAACGACGCCTCGTCCAGCTCGGGCGCAGGCCAGTCGGGAGCAATCCCGAAGTGTCATCCCCAATACCGTGACCACGGCCACCCGGTGCGAGCGGGTGCGGTGCGGGTCGATGACGTGGCGCGACGTGCGCCTGGCCTATGTCCACGAGTACTCCGAGCCCGACCTCGACGCCGTGATCGGCGAGATCGGGTACACGATGCTGCGCAAGTTCCAGCGGGCGTGCGCACCGGCGACCAGGACCGGGTCGTGCTGCTCTACCTACTGCAGAAGCCCTGACCGCGACCGCCGCCGGTCGGTACGGGCCGACGCCAGGGCCAGGCCGACCAGGCCGGCACCGAGCAGCCCGTAGAGGCCGATGGCCGCCACCAGGCCGGCCTTGTCGGCCACCGCGCCGATGGCGATGGGCAGCAGGAAGTCGGGGAACTCGACGATGGAGACCACCGCCTTGGTGGTCCCCACCTGGCCCGGGCGCAGGACCAGCGTGCGGTGCTGCACGGCCAGCCAGGCCAGGCTCAGGCCGACCGTCGTCGCGAAGGCGGAGGCGGCGACGAGGGGCACCCACGGGAGGAAGGCGATGCCGAGCGCGCCCACCGTCATGAGCGCCACCGAGCCGACCAGCAGCCGGTGCGCGGACACGCCTTCGAAGCGCGTGGCCAGGCTTGTGAAGGCGACGAAGCCGCCGGTCAGCCCGACCAGGGCCACCAGGGTGGCGACACCCGCCGAGGCGCCTCGCTTGGTCTCCAGCAGGGCGATGGTGAAGCCGAGCAGCGTCTCGTCGAACGGTCCGGACAGCAGGCCGATGGCGCCGAGCATCCACACCCGGCGGTCGCGGGCGACGTCGAGCAGGGTCCGGAAAGAGCCCCGCTGTTCCTCCCCGTCCTCGTGTGGGCCGTTGGGCCGTGGGCCAGGCAGCGGGGAGGCGGCCAGCACGACGCTGTACCCGGCCAGCAGCACGGCCACGACCCAGAATGACGCCCGCCACGAGAAGCCGAGGAAGGCGGCTGCGGCCACCAGGGCCGGTCCGGCCAGGTCCCCGATGACACCGAGCAGGTTGAGACGGGCCAGGGCCGGGCGCAGCTCGTCCTCGTCCACCATGTCCACGAGGGCCACCTCGGCGGCGTCCACCATGGCCGTGGCGGCCGCGCCCATGGCGAATGTGGCGGCCGCCAGGACCCAGAACGAGCCCCCTACCGCGAACGCGGCCATGCACAGGGCGAAGGCGAAGGCGCCGCCGGAGGCGATCACCCGCCGGCTGTGGCGGTCGGCGGCGGCCGCGAAGACGGTGCCGGCCAGGGCACCGGGACTGGCGAGCGCCAGGATGATGCCCGCCTGGGCGTAGGTCAGGCCGAGATCGGCCCGGAACGACTCAAGGGTGCCCGACGGGAGGAACCACGCCGTCTCGTCGACGAAGGTCGCGAGCAAAACGCCGAAGACGGCTGCCCGGGGAACCCGGGCCGCCCACGGCAGTCCACGGACAAGTACGGCGTGTCAGAAGTGGCTGAGTCGTCTCATGCTGACCAGCCTAGAAGGCGCTTCCGTCTCTGCCCCGGCATTTCCCGTTTTTGGCGCACCTACCGCCTTCAGGGGGCGGCTTCTGGGCCATGAACCGGGGTGCACTCAGCCGAACTCGGCCAGGATGGCCTTGGTCTCGGCGGCCAGGCGCACCATGCCGAGGCCGTCGGCCTCCTCGACGGTCTGGGCCAGCGTCTGCTGCACACGGCCCCGGTGGAGGGGGCCTCCCTTCTTGGCGGCCAGGGCCCGGCCGAAGTCACTGCGGGTGCGGGCGGCCAGGGGGGCGGCGTTGATCCGTTCGTGGGCGCCCAGGGCAGCCTGGAACTGGCGCTCGGCCCCCGCCCAGTTCCCGCCCACGGCGGCGGCCATGCCGATCACGCGGGCCACGGCGCCGCGGCAGGCCACGGCCGGGCCCACCACGATCAGCCGCCGGCTGTAGGGCGAGAGCAGGCGTGCCGCTTCGGGCGCCCGCTCGTCGCCCAGCACGGCGGCCACCTCGACGATCGCAGCCATGGTCGGGAGCCAGTCCCGGTCGGGCGGGATGGCGGCGCCGTAGCCGGCGTTGTCGTCCAGCAGGTCGTCCAGCTCGGCAGTGGCGTCGTCGGTCCGGCCCGCCCGCAGGTAGAGCAGGGCCAGGGAGGACCGCCAGAGCGCCCCCCGGTCATTCGACCGGACCAGGTCCTGGAACACCTCGACCAGCTCGTCGACGTCGTCCATCGAGCCCCAGTCGTCGACGAGGGCCAGCTGCTGGAGCCAGTAGAACGAGGCCGCGCCGCCGTCGCGAGCCCGATGCCCCAGCGCCAGCGCCTTGTCGATGTGGGGGGTGGCCCGCCGGGGACGTCCCTCGATCATGGCCCACGTGCCCGCCCACAGCTCGGCGTCGCGCTTGTTCGTGGTGTCGCCCGCCTTGCGGGCCAGCACGGCGTGGAGCTTGCGGTCGCGGTCGGCGTCCACCAGATGGCCCTGTTCCATCAGGTCGACGAGGCGCCAGCCGTGTGCGAGCAGGAGCATCTCGGGGTCCCCCGCGTTGTTGGCCATGGCGAACAGCTCGCCGTCCATCTCGACCCGATCGTCCAGGTCGTCGGGCGCGCCGAGGGCCTCGTGGCGTGCCCGGAGCACGGCGCCCATGGTGTCGGCGTCGCGGCTGTCCCAGGCCAGCTCCCACGCCTCGTCGCTCTGGGCCTTGAGCTCGTCGGGGGTGTCGAACGTGGCCCGGGCCTGAGCCAGGCGCGCCAGGAGCTTGGCCTTGAGGGACGGGTCGCCGGTGTTGGCCTCGATGGCCTCTTCAAGCAGCTTGATCAGCAGGCCGTCGTCACCCCAGACGCCCATGACGCCCCCAAGGCCGAGGGCGGCGCGGCCCAGACGGGGACCGTCGGTCAGCGACTGGGCACCCGCCGCGGCCTGGAGGAACGACTGGCGGGCCCGCGACTCCTCGCCCGCCCGATGGTAGGCGTCGCCCAAGAGAAGCAGCAGGTCGATCCGGGTCGTGGAGTCGCCGCTCATCCCCAGGAAGGCGAGGCCCTGGCCGAAGTAGTCGGCCGCCTCTTCGTAGGCCAGCAGCTCCATGGCCTCCTCGCCGGCCCGGCGGGCGTGGCGGACGGCCTCTGGGGACCGGCCCACGGGGGAGGCGGCGGCGTGGTGGTGGACGAGGACGGCGGCCGCTCCCGGGGCCGCGTCGGCGTCACCTTCGAGCTGTTCGACCATCGTGTGGTGGAGGCGGACCAGCCGGTTGGGTGCCATGGCGTCGAGGACGGCCTCGCGGGCGGTGTCATGGATGAACGCGTAACGCCCGGTCCGGCCGTCCCCGTTGCCGTTGCCATCGCCGTCGGCGGGGACGATCACCGCCACGGCTACTGCCTTGCGGAGGGACTCGTGCACGCCGTCGTCCTTCCGGCGGCACAGGAGGGCGATGTCGGCCTCGGTGAACGTGCGGCCGACGACGGCCGCCGCTTCCACGGCCGCCTTCACCCCTGCGGGGGCGCGCCGGAGGCGGTGGGCGACCACGCCGGCCATGTCGTGGGCGATGCCCACGCTGTCGACGGCCTTGGCCTTGACGGCGCCGCCGGTGAGGGCGCCCCGGGCCACCAGGTCGCGAACGGCCTCGGTCACCAGGAGGGGGTTGCCCTCGGTGGCCGTCCACAGGGCGCGCGAGAGGGCGGCGGCGGGGCTGCCGGCCACCGCGGCCCGGTCCACGAGGAGGGCGGCGACCTCGTGTGAGGTCAGGTTGCGGAGGACGATCCGCTCGACGCGGGGAGCCGACGGGTCGTCCAGGAACGAGGCGAAAGGGTGGCTCGGGTGCACGGCCGTGTCGCAGTAGGTGCCCACGACCAGGAGGTGGGACTGGCCGCTGCGCCGGACCAGGTGGTCGAGGGCCACGACGGTGGTGGGCGTGGCCCAGTGCAGGTCTTCGAGGACGAGGAGCACGGGCTCGCGCCCCAACTCGGTGACGGCCGCGGACAGGGCGCCCAGCAGCCGGGCGCGCGGCTTGACCTCGGGGTCCTTGGCCTCGTGCTCGAGCCGGCCGGCCAGGGAGGGGAACAGGCGGGCCAGGCCGGCGCCGTGGCGGGACACCTGGGCGTCGAGCCACGCCGTCGGGGCCGTGGCCAGGGCGGGGGCGAGGGCCTCGATGAACGGCTCGTAGGGCGAGGGGCTGTCCGGGCGGCACGCGCCCACGAGGATGCGGCCTTCGGCGGCGCGCACGACGTCGGCCAGTTCGGCCGCAAGCCTTGTCTTGCCCACGCCCGGCTCGCCGG
>JBOGID010000086.1:0-7098 GCA_050742295.1 Acidimicrobiales bacterium
CCGCCGTCGTCCCCGCCCGCACCCGCTGGGGCACCGACGGCCTGAGATGGTCCTGGTGCTGTTGCTGCTGCTGGTCGTGGCCGTCGCCGCGGCCGGCGCGGGCCTCCTCGGCGTCGGCGTGCTCAGCGCCGGCAGCCGTAGTCAGCGCAGCGGCGCCCTCGCCGCCGTGTCGGCTCCCGTCGTCCTCGTCGCCGCCCTGGTGGTGCTGGCGGTGGGCGCCTTGGGGGTGGTCGGCCTTGGAGGGGGCAGCGACGACGAGTCCCAGCGGGAGCCGGCGCCGTCCCAGCCGAGGGCCGCCTCCACATCAACACCAACATCAACACCCACATCAACACCCACGCCCACGCTCACGCCCACGATGCTGCCGGCGGCACGGTTGCAGAACGTCATTGTGGAGTACCCCATCGTCGCCATGGCGCCGGCTGACAGTGGACGCTTCGCCGCCTACCGGACGGTGAGCGGGCTCGGGCCCGGTGCGGTGGTGCGGGTGCAGGCCAGCGGGTTCGGGGGCTACTTCGAGCGGGGTCTGGCCGAACAGTGCGTCACGGAGTTGGGGCATCAGACGGCGTGCGGGCCGTCCATCACGGTGCAGTTCGACGATGACGGCCGGGCCGACTTCCTGTTCGTTGTGCGAGGGGACATCGCGCCCGGAGGCTGCCGTGTCGGTCAGCCGACGTGCCTGCTGCGGGTGCGGGTCGGCGAACGCGAGGCGGTGACCCAGACGGTGCTCGTCGATCGGGCCGTCGCCGGGCAGGTCGTGGTGACACCGGCGCGCGGGCTGGACGAGGGCCAGCCCGTCGAGGTGGCGGTGACAGGCTTCCCTGCGGGGAGCACGGCCACGGCCGTCCTGTGCGCTCCGTCGGCGACGTACGACGTGCGCCGCTGCTCGCCTGCACTGGCGAGCTTTGCCGTCGACGCCGGCGGCTCCGGGCGCGCCACCGTCGCGGTGAGCCCGGGCCGGGTCGGCACCGATCGGGTGCTGTGCGGCCCGCGGAGCCCGTGCGGGGTCATGGTGCTGACCGGACCGGGCTACGTCGCCGCCGGCGCCGCCGTCATCTCGTTCTCCTCCGGCCCAGGCGTGGCCTACGCCTCCGACCGTGTTCTCGCCGGCGTCGCGGTCGCCGTGGTCCTGCTCGGGCTCGCCGTCCTCCTCGCCCTGCGGACGGACTGGACCAAGCCCTCCGAAGCGGCGACGCCCGAGATGGACCGGTCCGACCTCCAGTCCGGCGACAGCCTCGACGAACTGTTCGGCACCGACGCCGAACTCGACGAGCGGGACCCGATCCCATGGTGACGGCTCCGGCGCCGGCGATGTCGCGCCTGCGTCGCTGGTGGCCCGTTCTTGCCTCCATCGTCGTGGCCGTCGTCGCGCAGCAGGTCCTGCTCACGGGCCGCTACGACGTGTCCGGCCATGCCGCCGAGCACCTGACCAGCGCCACGGCCCCGTTCTTCGCCTTCGCGGTGGTGGTCACGCTGCTGACGGTCACGCCCGGGGCGCGCCGCCAGCCGCTCCTCCTCGTCGCCTGCCTCGCCTGGTTCGTGAGCACGGTGTTCGTGCTCGCCGGGAATGTACACGTTGTCGACGTCCTCGTGGACGCGGGCTTGCAGCACGTGTCGACCGGTCAACTCGTGGTGGAGGGACCGATCGAGGCCGCTCACCGTCTGGCCAACGCCGCGCCCTGGTACGGCGTGCTCACCTCCCTGGTCGTGGTCGCCGTGCTGTGGCGGTTCGGCCCCGTGAGCCGGCGACTCGCCATCGGCGCCGGCGTGGTGAGCGTGCTGTTCCCACCGTGGATGATCCCCGGTGCCGGCATGCTGGTCCTGACGGTGGCGCGGGGTCTCGCGTTTCGGCGGGAGTCGGTCAGGTAGGACCCGGCGATCCTGCGCCAGCGGCGATCCTGACTCGATAAATGCGTTGACATCCGGCGGAGGATGGGTACTATCGAGAACCTATGGCACGCTCCTACATCGCCAAAAAGTCACTCCGGGGCCCAGCCCTGTTGAGTGACGGCGCGTACCCGTGCCTTAGTCGGGAAGCCGGGGATACCGGCGCTCCCGACGTGCGCTGGTAGCAAGCGCTCCGTCGCTCCCAGCGCACAGCTTCCGGCCCGCGCACACCGTCATGCGCGGAATTCCCAGGCTCGAGCCAGTGGTGGCGCCGCGGTCTCCAAAACCGACGGCCGAGGGTTCGACCCCTTCCGGGCCTGCTCATACGCGCCATACCGCCAGTGTGGCCGCCAGCACATTGACAACTGCAGAGGCATCTACGAACGGGGTCATTCGCCACAATGGCCCCGCACGGGTCGGTCGCGCCATGGGGCGCAGCTGGCGGTAAACCAGCCGTCATCCGACACAGGGGGTTCGATTCCCTCCCGGCCCACGCGCGTCACGCCTGACTGGTAGGGCACCGGGCTCTTACCCCGGATGAGACTGGGTTCGAGGCCCAGGGCGCGTACCGAGCTGCTGTAGGGGAGTCTGGCCGTCCCCGTGACCCCGTCAAGGTCGAGATCGCGGGTTCGAATCCCGCCAGTAGCGCTTCCTTCAGGCCACGTCGACGTAGCCCAATGGACAAGGCACCGGCCTACGAAGCCGGAGAGTGCAGGTTCGACCCCTGCCGTCGACTCGAACAACTGCTCGCCGTAGCTCAGAGGACAGAGCGCCGCCGTCCGAAGGCGGAGGTCGCACGTTCGATCCGTGCCGGCGGGACCGAGATGCACGCCCTCGAAGCTCACGGAGGTCGAGCGCGTCCTTGGTACGGACGAGGCGGTCGGTGCGACTCCGACCGGGGGCTCCACGCCGGCTGCGTGCCAGGATGCAACGGAGGGGACCCGGCAGGAACCCGGCAGGATGAGGAGCCCGTTTGCTAGGAGACTGCTGAATAAGCCCTGATTCGGCGCCCGACGGCCTGTTCATACCCGGCCGGTGATCGTAAACACGCTGGTCAGCGGCCGTCGGGCGCCTCGGCGCGTAGCGACGAAAGCGAAAATCAGCAGTCTCCTAGGCGGGTACGGGCTTCGGCTCGCGTGGGTTCGAGTCCCACTCCCTCCGCTCCACGGAAGCGACCCGGCTGGATGAGGAGCCTGTCCCGAAAACAGGTAGGGGCCTGGAAGGGCTCTTGGGCGTTCGAGTCGCCCCACTTCCTCTCGAACAGGCCACACGCCGCGATCGTCCAACGGCCAGGACGCCGGGCCCTCAACCCGGCGATCGGGGTTCGACTCCCCGTCGCGGTGCCCAGCATTGCCAGGTGGTCCAGTGGCACGGACGTCCGGCTGTTACCCGGAAGACGAGAGTTCGACCCCCTCCCTGGCAGCCACCGCCCGGTGGCCGAGCATGTAGGCACGCGGCTGCAGACCGCGTACACGGGGGTGAAAGTCCCTCCCGGGCGTCCAAACACCGTGGCCGTCGTTCAACGGCTCAGGATCTCGGCACGCCACGCCGGGGATGAGGGTTCGATTCCCTCCGGCCACACTGGAAAGAAGAGAGGAGGTCCACCAATGCCCACCACGATCAACCCCAAGCTCGTCTCCTGGGCGAGCGACATCGAGGCGGAGACGATCCGCCAGGCCGAGAAGACGGCTCGGCTGCCCCTCGTCGAGGGCCACGTGGCCCTCATGCCCGACGCCCACGTGGGCATCGGTGCGACCGTCGGCTCGGTCATCCCGACCAAGAACGCCGTCATCCCGTCGGCCGGTGGCGTCGACATCGGCTGCGGCATGATCGCGGCCGAACTCGACCTGACCGAGAGCCAGCTGCCCGACTCGCTCGAGCCGCTGCTCGGCCGCATCGAGCGGGCCGTCCCGGCCGGTGTGGGCCGGGGTCACGACCGGATCGGCAACCGGGCCGACAAGTGGCTGGCGAACCACAAGCCGGCGACCGACCTGTCCACGGAGCAGGCGAAGAAGGCGGCGATCCAGTTCGGCACGCTGGGATCGGGTAACCACTTCTTCGAGCTGTGTGTCGACGATCGGGGCCACGTGTGGGTCGTCCTCCACTCGGGCAGCCGCGGCATCGGCAACCAGCTGGCACAGATGCACATCGCCAAGGCCCGCAGGCTGGCCAAGCACCTACAGCTGGGTCTCGAGGATCCCGACCTGGCCTGGTTCGCCCAGGGCACGCCGGAGTTCGAGGCCTACGTGGCGGACATGCTGTGGGCCCAGGACTACGCCAAGGCCAACCGGAACCAGATGATGGACCGGGCCATGCACGAGGTCCTGCAGTTCGTGGGGGCGGGCCGTGAGGTCCGCCGTATCAACTGCCACCACAACTTCACCCAGCCCGAGGTGCACGAGGGCAAGGAGCTGTGGGTCACCCGCAAGGGCGCCATCCGGGCCGACGTGGGAGACCTGGGCGTGATCCCGGGTTCCATGGGCACCCGCAGCTACATCGTCTCGGGCAAGGGCAACCCGGCCAGCTGGATGTCGTGCTCGCACGGCGCCGGCCGCCGGCACAGCCGGACCAAGGCTCGCAAGCTGTTCACCTCCGCCGACCTGGCTACCGCCATGGCCGGCAAGGTGTGGCTGGCGGGCCGGGCCGACGCCCTGCTCGACGAGATCCCGGCTGCGTACAAGGACATCGACCAGGTCATGGCCGACCAGCACGACCTGGTCGAGGTGCAGCACACGCTGGACCAGGTCCTGAACTACAAGGGCACCTGACAAGGGCACCCCGATGCCGGCCCGTCCGTCCATGCCCGCGGGCGGGCCGCCATCGCCGTGTGCAAAGACCCGCCGATTCGGTAGGTAGTTGCACACGCAGCGCCGGCGAGGTCCTGAAGGCAGGGCGCTCGGCCCGTACCCGAGAAGCAGCGGGTTCGATCCCCGCCGCCGGCTCTTTGGTCCTGAAGCTCTGATGGTGGAGCGGCCGGCTGAAACCCGGCAGGAGCAGGTTCGAGCACTGCCGGGACCACCACCGCGACGACGGGCATGAGCCAGACGGTGACGGCGCCGCGCTGATACCGCGGGACGACGTGGTTCGACTCCACGATGCCCGACCAAGAAGGCGGACGACGAGTAGGTCAACGGGAGACCGCCCCTCTCACACGGAGGTAACGGAGGTTCGACTCCTCCCTCGTCGACTGTGGCCGAAGTCGAAATGGACGAGACGCCGGGACGTGGCCCCGGAGGAAGCCGGTTCGAGTCCGGCCGGTCACCCCACGCACTTTGCGGGGGATCTGGCGATCAGCGGGGTTTCATACGCCCCGCAGGCGGGTTCGATCCCCGCCCCCGCGACGAAAGACATGGGCCGAAGGCGCGAACCGGCAGCGCAACTCCCCTGCAAGGAGAAGGATGCGGGTTCGAATCCCGCTCGGTCCACTGGCTCCATTCCCGGCCGGCGGCGGCGTACCCTCGAGGCCATGCGGGGCCGCCGAAGGGCGCTCATCGGGGCGCTGGCACTGCTGGTGGCGGTTGGTGCCGGGTGGACGGTCTACCGGCCGGCGCTCTCGCGGCGCCAAGACGTAGCGGCCCGCCGTTTGGTCTACCGGTCATACCCGATGTTCCCCGGAGCGACCAAGGTCGGCGAACGCTCCTACGAGATCGAGGGCGACGGCGTGGGGACCGGAGAGTACGGCCTGAACGTTACCTACCGCCTACCGGCCACGGCAACGCCGTCCAACGTCATCGGGTTCTTTCGACAGAACATGCCGCCGGGCTGGCACGAGGCGACCGACGAGACGTGTGCCGGTGTGGCGGCGCGAATGCCCCCACCGCCGATCGCCACGGTGCCGGGGGCCACCGGTCCGGTGGCAACGCCGACGACCGCCTTCGCAGGCCGGCTTGTTCTTCTTCGCCGGGAAGGCGAGTTGGCGGTGTTCGCTCCGGATACCCGCGATGGAGAGTTCAAGGGCGTGACGTTCAAGGTCTTTGTCCACGGACGAGCGGCGTTCCTGACGCTCGACGGGGTCAGCTTCGCGTGCGAACCCGGATGAACAGCAGACCAGGCTGACGTAGCCCAACGGCAGAGGCACGGCGCTCAGACCGCCGCCAGTGTCGGTTCGAATCCGACCGTCAGTACCCCGCTGGACGTGGCGCAATTGGGAGCGCGCCGGCTTCGGGAGCCGGGGGTTGGGAGTTCGAGCCTCCCCGTTCAGACCACCACGATGCCTCTGCGGTTGTCGTAAAGCCGCCATGACGAGTCCGCCTGCTGCGCAGGTGGGGGTTCCTTCCGGAACATGTAACCGTGAGGTTCGCGGGTTCGAATCCCGTCGCCGGACGTGTCCGGCGTTGCCGAGAGGCCGAAGGCGCATGTCTGTGTCCTCCGCCGTCCCGGTCCCCAGGCGGGCTCGTCAGGCGGGGTGGTCGACGTTGACCGTCGGGTCCCCCCTCCCGGCCCGCACCACCACCAGATGGCTCTCGGTCTCGCCCGGGTTGGACTCCCGATGGATCGCACCGGGTGGCACGTGCACGAAGTCGCCGGCGGCGGCCTCGACGACGTCGGTCCCGCCCGGCCCCGACTCCATGCGCAGCCGGCCCGACACCACGTAGATGGCCGTCTCGTAGTCCCCGTGGTGGTGCCAGCCTGAGGTCATCCCGGCCTCGGTCCGGGCCAGGCCCGCCCAGAGCCCCTCCGCCTCGAAGGCCCGTTCACGGACGATCCCGGCCGTCGGGTCGGCCTCGACCCGGTCCTCGGGCGGAACCCGCACGACTCGATCTGCGGCGGCCACGGCGCCCCATGATAGCCGGATACGGCGACCGGTGCCCACGGCGAAGCGCCATTTGACTGCGCCCCGCGGTGCGAAGTTACGAATGTCGGGAATCTCTTCAGGCTCCGCCAGCACCGGCCGATCACTTACACGGGTGAGCGCCGCCTTCGGGGGTGGCCAGGTGAGGAGGAGCGAAGAGATGTCGAAGTACTCGAGGCCTGTGCGCATGGCGCTGGGGGCCACCGCCGGCCTAGTTCTTCTGCTCGGCACCGCCTGCGGCGGGGGTGGAGGTGGCAGCGACCAGGCCGTGCAGGCCGCCCACGTCAGCCCGGCCGGCGACACCGTCCCGGAGGAGACCACGACCACCGAGGCGACCACGACGGTTCCGCCCACGGTGGCGCCCACGACGACGGCTCGGCCGGCGGCGGCCCGGGCGGCTACGCCCGCCACCCAGGCCC
>JBOGID010000087.1:0-20626 GCA_050742295.1 Acidimicrobiales bacterium
GCGGGGCGGGGCGGGCGGGCGCCGTGGCCGCCGGCGCTGATCCGCCTTCGGCCTCGGCCATCCTGGCCGCGGCCTCTCGAAGGCGAGACAGGGGCGTTCCCCCGCCCGCCCCACGTGACTGGTCGGCGTTCGACATGTTCGGATTCCTCCGTTCTCAGTTGCGCCGCGGAGGTAACTCTGAACCGCCGCTGTTCGCCCTTGGGCGGCCGTCAGGCCGCACCGGCGCCATCGCCGGTACTGGTCATATCGGCCTGCGCCGGGGCCTGGTTAAGTGCGAACTCGAAGGATGGGTCGTTCGACCTGGGTCCGCTGGCGGCGCAGCACCGCCACGCCAGCCAGCGCGACCACGACCAGGACGGTGACGGCGAACACCACGGTGCCGATCGACGTCTTGGCGGGCGGGTCGATGAACTTGGCCAGGAACAGCTCGGTCGGGTTCCAGACCTCGTCCCGGTAGTCGAGGGCGTGGCGGGCCCCGTCCAGCCGCTGGACCTGGGTGATGCCCTGCGCATCCTCGATCCGGCTGGCCATGGCCTCGGCCTGGGCGAGGGGCACGAGCTCGTTCGTGGAGTTGATCAGTGACAGGGGGGCGTCAGAGCCGTCCACGTGGGTGATGGGCGAGAACTGGGCGAACTTGTCCGGGCACGCCGCCAGCGAGCACCCCATCAGGGGGACGCCCCACGCGTCGCCCCGCTGGCGGGCCAGCGCCGTCAGGTCCATGGGCCCCGACCACGACACCGCCGCCTCGATCCGTGCCCCGTCGTCCCGGTCGCCCTCACCGAGCGTGGCGAGCATGGCGGCCAGGTGGGCGCCCGCCGACTCGCCGAGGGCGCCGATGCGCGTGGGGTCGACCCGGTAGTCGCGGGCGTTGGCCC
This sequence comes from Acidimicrobiales bacterium, assembly GCA_050742295.1. GTDB lineage: Bacteria > Actinomycetota > Acidimicrobiia > Acidimicrobiales > AC-14 > JAHFUQ01. Next base: position 876 of record JBOGID010000087.1, read on the forward strand.
GGATCCAGCGGACGGCCGCCTGCACGTCCTCCACCTCGGCCGGGAACGCCGCCGTCTCGTCCAACCGGTAGTTGATCGAGAACGCGACCCAACCCTTGCGTTCCACGAGCTTGCGGGCCTCGGGCTCGAACGAGGCCTTGTCCCCAGCCCGGAACCCGCCGCCGTGGATCAACACGACGGCCGGCCGCCGACTCGACCCGTCGGTGGGGACGTAGGCGTCCAGCAGCAGGCGCTTGCCATTGGCTACGCCGTACTCCACGTCCCGCCGCACGTCGACGGCCTGTGCCCGCGCCGCCGGCGTGGTCCCGACGAGGAGGATCAGCGCCGCGGCGAGGACGCTAAGAACGGCCCCAGATGGCGTTGCCCTCCGCCTGGCGGTGGAAGTGGCTCGGCTTGGCGTACTTGTCGTAGTACTCAAGTTCGAGGTTGGAGACCTGGACCCAGAGGCCGGGCAGGTTGAAGGCGTCGGTGTGGGCGGGGAAGCGTCCATAGGTTTCGTAGAGGTAACGACAGATCTCCTTGGTGTACTCCACCGACTCCTTGGGGTGGGGCGCCTGGCTGCGCAGGTAGGCGTCGGCCGAGGCCTGGTCCTTGTAGGCGGTGGCGAACACCTCCTTGTCGCCGTAGGTGCCGTTTGGCCCGTACTTGTCCTCCAGCAGCTGGTCGACGGCGGCGTCCATGTCAATGACATACGGCGGGCACAGCCCCTCCAGGATGCCGTCGATGCCGACGTAGTTGGGCTGGGAAGCGGGCGCCGGTGGCCACCGCGAGAAGCGGCCCCGCTTCTTGGGGCCGTCCTCGCGGAACCCGAGGCCGAGCAGGCCCTTGGCCGGGTCGCGCTTCCAGATGTGGGGCGGGAGGATGCCCGAGTGGATCCACCCGCCCAGGCGCATGGCCTCGGTCACCAGCAGCAGGTTCTGCAGGGCGAGCCACGCCTCGTGGTCGGTGCGGGCGGCGCCGACCGCATTCAGCGTGATGGGGTTGTCCTTGCTGAAGTAGCCCTGGCGCACCCGCTTGATGCCGCCGATGGGCTGGTAGGGCACAGCCGGGGCCAGGCCGACCTGCATGGCCACCCAGGCGACGTACTCCATCGCCCCGCGGGGGGTGAACCGCTTGTAGTCGTCGATGATCAGCGGGGCGATGCCCTTGGGCTCGGACGTGAGGATGAGGATGGCGTTGATGTACTGGCGGGTGTTGTCGACGACGGGCAGGAACACCGTCGTGCCCGGTGCGTTGGAGTGCTGGCGGTTCCAGCCCAGGTAGTAGGGCCAGTCGCGGGGGAAGTCCATGCGCCCGTCGTGCACCTTGTGCGTGACGGCGGCGGCGCTGGCCAGCCAGTCGCCCTCGGTGCGGTCCTCCCACCGGGGCGGGATGGACTTGGCCATCTCCAGGGCGTCACGCCCCCTCGGACGCTTGATGAGCCAGATGGCCTCGTCGTTGATCATGAAGAACGACGTGGCCTGGGCGTTGTCGGGGCTGCTGGCGGCCCGCGAGATGACGTTGAGGAACGGGCTGCCCAGCTCCTTGTTCTTGCCGTGGTTGGTGGGCCCGTCGTGCATCACCGCGCCGGTGATGCCGGTGGCGGCGATGAGGATCGCCTCCTCCAGCGGGGTCAGCGGCGCCGGCGCGTTGGTGCTCTCGTGGCTGATGTCGTCCGCCGTGATCGATACGCCCCGGGCCACGCGCCGTGTCCGCCGGTCCTGCACGCAGGCCATCAGGGGGTAGGAGAACAGGTCCTTGAGGCCGGCGTGAGCGGCTGCCGGAGCGCTGGTTGCGTCGACCGACGGATTGGCTTCCATGGGCATCCCGCCTCGTTCTAGGGGATGACCGCGCTGACCAGCGGTCAGGTCGAGCGTACCGCCGCCGCGGGGGAGCGCGGACCCCGGTCGAGGCCGTCCTCTGCCCGCCCGCAACCCGCCGTGCTGACCGCCGGGTAACGGCTGGGCCTCTGTTACCTTCGGTCCGGTCCCATGGCAACAAAGTCGAAGCCGACGGTCGCCGCGGCCCCCGCAACGCCCTCGGCCTACGAGGCGCCGAAGCCGCCCCGGGGCCACCAGCTGGGCCGCGCCCGGGTGCTGACCATGCTCACGCCCATCCGGCCCGGGTGGTCGACGTTCATGCGGGTAATCACCTGGACGTCAAGGTTCCACGAGATCTTCAAGGTCCACAGCCTGCAGTTCCGGTTCATCTACTACGTGCGGTGGGCGGTGTTCAGCGAGCTGGCCGACAACGGCCCGCCGCAGGTGCCCGACAAGCTGCGTTACCAGTACCTGTTCTTCGAGAGCAACTTCGACACGCCGTGGACGAAGTACATCGACGCATTCGCCTACGTGATCCCCAAGGACATCCGCGTCATCTGGGGCCGGGGCTTCGACTTCCCCGGGCCGCCGCCGGCCGAGCCGCTGAAGCGCTGGATCGCCAAGAACGCCCTGCCCGGGAACCACTACTACCACGCCTACCCCGAGGCCTCGGTGCGCATGGTCGCGTCGGGCCTGCGGGTCAAGAAGAAGCTGGCGCCGCTGGTCAACGACGCCGAGCGCATGAACCCCGAGCAGTTCAAGGCCGCCTACGAACGCTTCCTCACCGACGTGCGGGTGGACATATGAGCCCGAGCATCGGGGGGGCCATCGAGAAGCTGCGGTCGTTCGGCCGGCACCTGGACCCCAACGTGTCGAGCCAGATGCACGGGCAGGCGTACGGGCTGACGATGTTCTCGGCCATCATGCCCGGCCAGTCCGAGGCGCTGGCCGCCTACATCGACACGTGGGAGGACGGGCAGGCGAGCCCTTTGGCCCGGATACGGCGGCTGCACTGCTCGCGGGTCCACATCCTCGACGAGCTGGTGTACCAGGGCGAGCCGCAGGTCCCCGAGCCCCTCAACTCGTCGTACCTGATCTTCACGGCCAGCTTCGACGGAGGCCTCGATGAGTTCCTCGACGACCTCATCGCCGAGATGCCCGGGGAGGCCGACGCCCTGTGGGGCCACTGCGTGGGCTACCCGGGCACGGCCGACGGCGGCGAGCTCAAGCGCTGGACCAGGCACAACCAGATCGACAACCACTACTTCCTGGGCCACTACCCGTCGGCCACGGTGCGCGACGTGCGCCAGGGCCTGGAGCAGCGCCGCCGGGTGGCGAAGTTCGCGGCGGGGGCCCAGGGCATGGACGCGGCCACGCTCCAGCAGGAGTTCCGGGCCGAGTTCGGCACGGGTTCTCCGTGACCGACACCGACGCCTCCACCGCCCCGCCCGGGATCGGGCTGGTCCGCACCGAACTGCCGCACCGGCCGCTGGTCAACCCACCGGGGCTCAAAGTGGCCGACATCCAGGGCAACCTGATCCACGGCTACACCCACACCGATGCGGCGTACATCTTCGTGAGGATCACCGACGCCGAGGCGGGCCGCCGCTGGCTGGCCACGCTCGTCGGCGAGGTGACGTCGGGCACGCCCTGGGAGTCGGTGCCCGACACCACCCTCAACCTCTCGTTCACCTACGCCGGGCTGGCGGCCCTGGGCGTCGACGAGGCCATCCTCGACAGCTTCCCGGAGGAGTTCAAGCAGGGCATGGCCGCCCGGCGCGTCCACCTCGGCGACCGCGGCCCCAGCGCCCCCGAGAACTGGGACGAGGGCTTCGGCACGGGCGAGGTCCACGTCGAGGTTGACATCCACGGCACGAGCAACGAGACGCTGGAGACCCGCTGCCAGTGGCTGCACGCCGCCATCGCCGAGACCGACGGCGCCGTCGTCCTGATCCGCGACCAGCGGGCCGACCTCCTGCCCGCCGGCCGTGACCACTTCGGCTTCGCCGACGGGGTGGCGAGGCCCGCCATCAAGGGGTCGGGCGTGGCCGCCTGCCCCGGCGACGGCCTGCCCGTCGAGGGCGGCGGGTGGCGGTCGATCCGGCCCGGCGAGTTCGTGCTCGGCTACGAGGACGAGGACGGCGCGCTACCCGAGGCGCCGGCCGCGCCGTTCGACCGCAACGGCACGTTCGAGATCTACCGCAAGATGCACATGGAGGTGGCGCTGTTCCGGCGCTTCGTCCAGGAGGGGGGCGCTGTCTATCCCGGCGGGCCCGACCTGCTGGCGGCCAAGGTCGTGGGCCGGTGGCCCGACGGCACGCCCCTCAGCCTGTCGCCCGACAAGCCCGACCCCTACATCGCCGGCAACCCCGATCGGGTAAACGACTTCCGCTACGAGGACGATCCCGACGGGGTGAAGTGCCCGCTCGGGGCTCACGTCCGGCGCACCAACCCGCGGGACAACGACGGCATGTTCGGCGGCAAGCTGTCGAACCGCCACCGCATCGTGCGGCGGGGCCGCCCGTACGGACCGCTCCTGCCCGCCGGTTCGACCGAGGACGACGGGGTCGAGCGGGGGCTCGTCTTCCGCTGCTTCCAGGCCAGCATCGCCCGTCAGTTCGAAACCATCCAGAGCCTGTGGGTGGACGACGGCGACGGCCTGCACACGGGCGACGACAAGGACTTCCTGATCGGCGACGGCACCGGGTCCAACAAGATGACCATCCAGGGCTCGCCCCCGTTCATCCTCTCGCCCCAGCCCGTGTTCACCATCGTGAAGGGCGGTGAGTACCTCTTCCGCCCCGGCATCGGGGCCCTGCGCTGGCTGGCGTCAGCGCCGCCCGCGGCCGGGTAGCGAGAAGAGGAACGGCGCTTTCTTCATATAGCGTTCGTAGGCGGGACGGCCGTAGGCGGCCTTGAGGCGGTACTCCTCGTGGACCGAGCCAATCAGGCCGTGGAGCGCCGTCAGGGCGCAGAACGCGGCCCGCTTGTTGGTCATCTTGGGCTCGAGCAGGAAGATCGACGTCGGGAACCAGTTGTTGGGGTGGCGGGTGATCCCGAACACCGTGCTCGACGACAGCTCGCCGCTGGCCTTGAGCGGCGGCCCCTGCGCCTCCGACTCGGGCCCCGCGTCGCCACCGGTCACGAACGCCTTGATCTGGGTGAAGCCCGAGAAGCTGCCGCCGATGACCCGCGTGGCCTCAAGCGTCGCGGCCACGCACGCGGCCTGGCCGGCCCGCATCACGTACGAGAACGGCGGCTTGACCTCATAGATGACGTTGTGCGGCTCCCGGTAGACCCGGCGGACGATGAACACCGCCCCCACCCCCGAGAACAGGAAGTACAAGGGCCGGTAGAGACCGTTGCGGGCCCGTTCGCCGAGCCGGCGGGCGGCCAGCTCCTTCGCCTGGCGGCTGGCCAGGGCGCTCTTGAGGATGATGAACCCCACCACCAGCGGCATGGTGCGGTCACGACGGTTTGGCGAAGCCACAACGGGGAGGCTAACGCCGGGCGTGCCGGTACTCTCAGGACCAGGCGCGCGGAACAGGAGGAACAGGTTGAACGACTCCGCCACGCTTTCCAACGAGGACGTCCTCAAGCAGTACTGGGAGGCGACGATCACCGGCAACATCCCGTTGCTGCGTCCGTTGATCGCCGAGGATGCCGTGTTCCACTACCCCGGCCAGCATTACCTGTCGGGCGACTACCACGGCGTGGAGGAGGTCTGCGGGCTCTACACGCGGGTGACGAGCCTGGGCCAGGAACTGTTCGAGGGCAAGCTGCGGGGCATCGCCTCTACGCCGAACGCTGACTACAACGCGGTCATGCTCAGCTACCGGATCAAGGTCTTCGGCAACAAGTGGCTGCCGGGGCGCGCCACCGGCCTGTTCCGCATCTCGGGCGGCAAGGTCCACGAGTACTGGCTGTTCGAGTGGGACCAGCAGATGATCAACGACATCTGGTGGGCGTCCGCCCCGAGGATGTTGAAGCGGCAGAAGCAGCAGTCAGGCCAGAAAAAAACGGGCACAGTCCTCGCCAAGCTGCCGCGCATCGCCCTCGGCGGCATACGCACCTTGAAGCGGGTGTTCGGCGGGTACAAGGCCCCCACCGAACCGCACTAGCATTAGCCACTAGCCTAGCCGGAGAAGCCGTCGGCCTCGGCCTTCTGCCGGATTGCGGCGCCCTCGTTGATCAGGCCGGTGACGACCCCGGCGACCGCCTTCTCCTCGGACGACGGCCTACAGCGGTGTGTTTCGTTCGGGCTCGGACCCCTACGCCCTCTGGGTGGCGCAACGGGCCAGCTTCGAGGCCAGGTGGGAGGAGCTGAGCAACCAGGGGCTGCGCTCCGAGGGACGCCGCCACTGGCTCGAGGTGCAGCGCGACCAGAAGGTGGCCGAGGTGGTCGGCCGCCTCCTCAACAACTACGAGGTCGAGGACCTCACCGTCGAGGAGCCCGACATCGAGGACATCGTCCGGCGCATCTACCGCGAGGGCGTGGCGCCCCCGCCTCCGTCAGTTGAAGCGCTCCATGTCCTCGTGGAGCAGGGGGAAGACGTCGCGGTGGGCGTGCTGGCCGATGAAGAGGTCCATGTGGGCGTAGTTGGGGATCACGTGGCGGCGGTAGAGGTCGGGGCCGTTGGTCTTGACCAGCAGGTCGTAGGTCAGCTTCGTCCCCACGGGCGGGAAGAAGTGGTTCTTCTCCCCGTGGACGTAGGTGATCGGGATGTTCATGTTCCCGGCGTAGGGCAGGTAGGACTCCTCGCCCTGGGCGTCAACCACGTGGCCCTTGGCGCAGATCCGTGAGATGTGCTCGAAGAACGTCAGGTTGGCGGAGCCGAACATCTCGTGCACGGCCTGGTGCGTCTTCTCGTTGAGCTGCTCGTGGCGGAACACTTCGCCGTACATGAACAGGATCCGCCGGCACACGGCGCTGCCGCACCTCTCCCTCGTCGGGTACAGGCGCATGACGGTGTCGAGGGCCTTCTCGCCCAGCGTGCCGTGGTAGTCGGTGGTCAACAGCTTGCCGCCGAACAGCTTGAGGATCGTCGCGAAGCGCAGCACCGCCTTGGCCTTCACCAGCGGCACGACCCGAGGGTAGAGGGCCACGGCCGACGAGATGGCCGACCGGACCCCGGGCATGCCCGCGGCCAGGGCCATGTTCAGCGACATGGAGCCGACGCAGTGGGCCCCGGCCTGGACGGTGTCGACCCCGACCGTCTCCCGCACGAAGTGGACGGCCGTGGGCCAGTCGTGGGTGGCGATCTCGTCGACGGAGTACTGGGTGCGGGCCGAAGGCAGCACGGGGCTGGCCCGGTAGTCGAGCAGCCAGACGTCGTAGCCCCGCTCGTAGAGGTACTCGGGGAAGTTGGTGTCGACGGTGTCGGTGGCCAGGGCCATGGTCGATGTGCCGTAGCCGGGGGCCAGGATGGCGGGGCCCTTCTTGCCACCGTTGTACCGGGTCAGGCGCAGGGCCACGTTGTCGGGGGTCTTGACGTCGTGGACCTCGGCCTCGCCCAGGCGCAGCGGGCGCTTCTGGCGGACGCTTTCAGTCATGAGGACTACGGCTCCTGGGACGGCGGACGGGCCGTCATCGGGTTGGGGGCGGGCTTGACGTGTATGGGGGCCTCGATGAGGCGGGGTGGGGTGTGGGGGCTGGCGGGCTCGTACCACGATTCGTGGCGCTCGCCCTCGATCCGCAGCTTCCACTTGCGGGCCGTCTTCTCGATGCCGATGGGGTAGACGGTGACGCCGTCCTGGTCGATGTGCAGCCGCAGGAAGTTCTTGTAGTCCATGATGCGCTGGGCCGCGAACAGCTCGTTCGAGTTACAGCCGAAGGCGTCGGCGATGTACAGGTAGATGCCGGTCAGCAACGTGCCGGCGAGCCCGCCGACGGCCGAGATGAACACGAAGAACGGGAGCCAGAACGCGGGCCCGTCGAGGCTGTCGAGCAGCCAGGCCGCGGTCCAGATGGACAGGACGATGACGCCGAACTGCAGGGCAGCATGGACGCCGCCGAGCACCCAGCGCTTAAGGGGGCCGTCGTTCTGGGTGAACGTGGCCAGGGCCACGACCAGCAGGATCAGGGCGCCGACGCCCAGCGTGCTCCGGAACAGGGCGTCGGCCACCCCCCGGAGGGTGAGCTCCTGCAGCCGGTCGGCGACGCTCATGCCCCCGCCCCGCAGCGAGGCCGACACCAGCCAGCCGAAGACGGCGTGGAGGGCGGCGACCAGGCCCCAGAAGCCGGGGTTCTCGAAGGGCAGGTCGAAGATGCCGCGGCGGATGCGGTTCGACTTCGACCGGTCGGGAAACGCCTTCTTCAGGTCGTACCGGGTGGAGGGCTGCGTCTTGCCGGGGTCGCGCGAGCCGGCTGGCGGCAGCTCCAGCTCGTCGGGCAGGTGGTGGGTGGCGGAGAGGTACGCACCCCCGCCGCCGGCGGTGATGAAGTGCGGGCCCTCCCCGTCGGTGGGCTCGTAGTGGACGTAGTGGTGCTTGTCGCCCGTCAGGTACAGCCGCACGTCGGCCCCCCGGCCCCGCACGATCTTGCGGGCGAAATAGTCGAGGTTGACGAACGCCTCGGGGTGGTCGAGCTGGCACGCCACCCACGACGGCTTGGCCGAGCACAGGATGATCGAGTCGCCGGGCTGGAGCTGGGACCCGACGATGTCGTCGAAGTACCGCAGCTGGGGCTCGTCGATGTAGTTGTCGAACTGGATGTCGATCCCCCACAGCCACCACCGGTGCGGCAGCTGCAGGGCGAAGTAGGAGCGGGGTTGCTGCGTCTTCCAGCCCCCCACCCAGTCCTTCTGGCAGAAGACCCGGATGAACGACGTGAGCCCGTCGTACCAGTCGTGGTTGCCGGGGATGGCGTACAGGTGGCGGTCGGTGTAGCTCCACGGGAGGGCGGCCCGGTAGGGGCCGATCATGCGGTTCTCGTAGTCCACCTTGGAGGCGGCCGGGTACACCTGGTCGCCGCCCATGATCAGGATCTTGCCCGAAGGGGTGGCCACCGCGTCGGCCCCGCCGCCGGCCGGCGCCTCGATGTCGAGCTTCTCCTTGGCCAGCAGGTGGGCCAGGTGGTACGTCGGCTCGAAGCCGTCGCCCAGGTCGGAGATGTAGTCGATCCACAGCTCGGGCTCGGTCGAGTAGTCGAACGGCTCCGCCTGCTGGAGGGCGGCCTGGAGCTCCCGCTTGTCGGAGTAGGCGCCGAAGATGCCCGACAGCACGACGCGCATGCCGGTGGCGGCCAGCCCCTTGGGGGACAGCCAGCAGACCATGCTCTGGCGGACGAAGCCGGTCTCGGACTGCGACTCCGTATGGGGCCGGGGAGGCGGGGAAGCGGTCATTGGTCCTTCATCCTTGGGTCACCGATGGCACCTTCAGTCCTTGGTCGCGCTCTCTGAGGCCCGCCCGCCGTAGACGTCCCACAGGTCGCCGAGGAACAGCTTGCCGAACTTGGCCAGGGCTCCGGCCCGGGCGCCGACGCTGCCGCCGTGGGTGCGGAAGGTGGTCATCTGCTTGGCGAAGTCCTTGAGGTAGATGTTGATGATCCCGGCCGCGGTGACCTCGGCGCCCGGCTCGGCCGCGGCGTCCACATGGCCGGCCAGGAGCTTGACGTAGAGCGTGCTCGTGTCCGACCACACGTCGAACCCAGGGTCGTCCTTGACCAGCTTGAACCCGCTCATGGTGAGGGGATGGCCGGAACCGTCGGTGAAGTACAGCCGGTACAGCATGCGCTTGAGGTCGGGGTCCTCGGTGTCGACGAACAGGTTGAAGATCCCGCCCTCCACCTCCCGTTGGCCTCCCAGCGCTTCACAGGACACCCACCCCTTGGTCATCGCCTCGCGGACCGGGTCGTCCACGAAGCTGTCCACGTCGTCCACCTCGATCGTGAGGTGGAACATGAAGAAGTTCTTGTCCTTCTTGCCCTGCTTGAACCCCTGCTCGAAGCCCGTCTCCCCGAAGGTGAGATAACCCTTCATCTCCTCGGTGAATTCCAGTGCCGTCATGGTTGGCGTGGTTCCTTCCTGGGGTTCGGCTGGGCGCTGGAACGAGGCGGGGGCACCGTCGGCCACGGTCGCGGCCCGGGCGGGCGGCGGCGCCGTGCGGGGCGGCGCCGGGGTCTCGAGGATCCTGGTTGCCATGCGGTCGGCGAAGGCGGCGATGGTCAGCGACGGGTTGGGGCCGGTGGGCCCGGGCATGACCGAGCCGTCGGCCACATAGAGGCCCGGGTAGTTGAACACCTCGCCCCACTCGTCCACGACCCCCTCGCCCTCGTGACGGCCCATGGGGCAGCCGCCCAGAGGGTGGACGGTGATGACGCGCTTGAGCCACCACAGGAAATTGTCCTTGAAGTCGGCGCCCAACGCGCTGGCGATGCCCCGCATGGTCGCCCGCACGTTGTCGAAGTACTCCTGGGACGTCCTGGTCGACCAGTCGATCTCCAGGTACCCCTTGCGCAGCTTCATGACGCCGTCGGGCACGTCCCGGCCCATCCCGAGCAGGGGGAACGAGGTCGACGACACGACGCAGGGCCCGATGAGGTAGCCGATCTCGGCGCTCAGGTCGCTGACCGGGCTCCTGGTGATGCGGTCGCGGATCCGGCGCCCGGCGAACCGCACCACCCGGGAGATGGTCTTGGGCAGGGCCGCCGTCTCGACGATCCAGTCCATCCACCCCGGGTAGCCGGCGTCCTCCACGTAATAGCCCCGCATGCCGGGCGGGCCGCCGTCCACCTCGTCCTTGGTGCGGATGTAGCTGGTGATCACCGGGCCCCGGCTGCCGTCGACGATGCGGGGGACGGTGCGGCCGGCGTCGTCCTGGGTGGCGTTGAGGACGAAGCTGAGGAGGTCGCCGTTGCCGCAGAACCGGGTGCCGAGGGCCCTGCTGAGCTGCGGGAACGCGGACCGGTTCTTGAGAAGCAGGTAGGGCGAGCCCAGGGTGCCGGCCGCCAGCACCACCCGGTCGGCGGTGATCGTGGTCAGCGGCAGCTTGGACGTGTCGACGGCCACGCCCTCGTTCTCGGGCCGGTGCTCGACGTAGCTCACCGAGTAGCCGCCGCCGGGAAGGCGGTCGAGGCGCTTGACCTCGGACCGGGTGCGGATGTCGGCCCCGTGGTGCTTGGCGGCCGAGAGGTAGGTGTGGTCGAGGGTGTTCTTGGCCCCGTAGTTGCAGCCCAGGTCGCACTCCCCGCACAGCCGGCAGGTGGTGCGCACCTTGCCGTGGAGGTTGCCGTAGGGCGGGTCTTCGATGGGCTCGGCCTGGACGGGCGGCTCGCCCGGGCGGCGGGAGAAGCTGATGGCCAGCGGCGGGAGGGCCCACTCCGCCCCCATCGTCGCCGCCGCGTCCTTCATGGCCGCCGTCTTGGGCGACTCGTAGCCGGGCTGGCCGAACGGGAACCGGTTGGCGCCCATCATCTTCTCGACGGCGTCGTAGTGGGGGTCAAGGGTGGCCCGGCTGACGGGCCAGTGCTCGTAGCCGCCGCCGAAGGGGCTGTCGTGGACGAACCACCGCTCGTCCTTGCGGAGCAGGACATTGGCGTAGATGAGGGAGCCCCCGCCCAGGCCACTCGAGATGAGGGCCTCGATGCCCCGGAACGACCAGACGTCGAACAGCCCCTGGTAGCCCCGGCTCGGGTCCCAGAAGTTGTGGGCCATCTCGTGGGGCCGGCGGGGGAACGAGTTGGGTGGGTAGGCCTTGCCCCGTTCCAGCAGGCAGACCCGCTGGCCGCCCTCGGCCAGGCGGAAGGCCGTCACCGACCCCCCGAACCCGGAGCCGACGACGACCGTATCGAAATGCGTGGTGTCGAAGTGCGTGTCGGTCATGGGGCCCTCACGTTCTCATCGTCCTCCGACTCGGGCTCGCGCAGCGGGAGGACCTGGGGCTGGTCCTGCTCGCCGTCGGGGCGCTTCCACGGCGGGTCGGCGCTGCCACCGGGCCGGCGGCCGTCGATGTCGAACGGCGCCTCGATGAGGTGGGGCGCGGGCTCGTCGGCGTCGGTGGCGGGGGCCAGCCACGACGCGCTGTCGTCGCCGTTGTCGGGGTCGAGGGCCCACTGCTTGCAGGCCCGCCGCACGCCGATGGGGTACACGTGCAGGACGCCGTCGGCGTCGAGGTGCATGCGCAGGAAGTTCTTGTAGGTGGTCAGCCGCATGGCCGAGAACGTCTCGTTGCCGTGGGCGTCGAGCCTGGGGATGGCATTGGCCAGGGCCAGGTAGAGGCCGGTGGTGACCCCGCCCAGCACGCCGCCCAGCACCCCCGTCAGCAGCAGGAGGGTGACCAGGAACCACAGGCCGTCGTCGAACAGGGCGAGGGCGATGTCCACCGCCGCCTGGGCTAGCAAGAGGAACACGGCCAGGTGCATGACCAGGTGGACGAGGCCCAGGACGACCTTGGCCACCAGGCGGGTGGGGTTCTCGGACCACTTCTTGGGCGGCTTGGCGAAGGCGATGAGCCCGCCCGTGAACACCAGCAACAGCGCGATGGAGACGGGGTTGCGCACCAGGCCGAGCACGACGTCGGCCCACCCGAAGCTGTTGGCGGCGTCGTCGAGGTCCCTCGACTCGCCGAAGGCCCGCAGCGAGAAGTGGCTCGACCAGCCCAGCAGCAGGTACACCAGGCCAGGGACGATCATGAACGACGGGTTGCGCAGCGGCAGGGCGAGGGCACCCCACGCCAGCCGGCGCGACGCCCGCTTGTCGGGGTAGCACGTCGTCTGCGTGAACGACTGCCTGGTCTTCTCGTCGGACGGGTTGATCTGGATCTCGATCTCGTCGGACAGTTCGTGGGTGGGGTGCAGGAACGCCCCGCCCCCGCCGGCCGTGACCTTGTGGGTGCCGTCGGCGCTGACGAAGTGGGCGTAGTGGTGGTCGTCACCCGAGACGCTGAGCATCAGCTTGGCCCCGGCAGGGCGGATGAGGCGGCTCTCGAGGAAGGCCAGGTTCTTGAAGCCCCGGGCGTCGGCCTTGGTGTCGACCCAGGCGGGCGTGGCCGTGCACAGGACGACCCGGTCACCGGGCTTCAGGCGGTCCCTGACCACGTCCTCGAAGTACCGCAGCTGGGGCTCGTCGATGTAGGAGTCCAGCTGGATGTCGATGCCCCACAGCCACCACCGGTGGGGCAGCTCGATGGCGAAGTAGCTGCGGGTCTGGCGGGTGCGGCGGCCGCCGATCCACTTGCCCTGGCAGAAGATCCGCATGAAGGCGGTGAGGCCGTCGTACCAGTCGTGGTTCCCGGCCAGGGCGAACAGCTCGGGGTGGGGGCTCCACGTCCAGGGCAGCGAGGCCCGGAAGGGGCCCACGAAGCGCTGCTCGTAGGCGTCGGCGTCACCGACGGGGTAGACCTCGTCGCCGCCGAGGATCACCAGCTCGCCCCGGGGCAGGGCCCGGCCCGCCCCCTCGGGGTTGAGCTCCTTCTGGGCCGCCAGCCAGGCGACGGTGTAGGTCGAATCGAAGCCGTCGCCCGTGTCGGCGACGAAGTCGACCCAGACCTCGGGCTGGTCGAGCTGGTAGGTCAGCGGCTCGGCGTCGGCCGAGGCCTGCAGCTCCCGCTTGTCGAGGAACTGGCCGAAGGCGCCCGACAGGACGACCCGCATGCCCGACTGGGCCAGCACGCCGGGGCTGAACCAGCGGGTGGAGAGCTGCTTCTTGAACCGCAGGTCGCCCTCATGGCGCGGCCGGGCCGGCGGCTTGTCGGCCGCGACCCCCGCATCCCTTGGGCGCAGCAGCTCTGCAGGCTCCATGACCACCTCTCGGTCCGCCCCACAGAGCAGAGTACCGCCGGGGGACGGCGTTGCGGCCTTTGCCCCGGCGGCGACGCTGCTCGCTACACCCGGTGGAACGAGCCGGACGAGTAGTAGTCCGACCGGGAGTCCCCGGCCGCGAAGGTGTTGAAGGAGTCGACGATCAGACGGCCCTTGGACAGGTGGCCGGCCAGGATCGTGGTCTTGAAGCCGAACGAGTAGTTCGAGGTGAAGGCGACGGCGCGGGGGGTGCTCACGTCGGGCCCGTAGGTGCGGCCCTTGACCTTGCCCCAGTCACACGGGGACGGCGTGCAGGCGCCGAAGGCATGCACGGTGAGGGTGCCGCCGGCGTTGGCGAGCACGACCTTGACGATGCCGCGCGTTGCGGGGTCGTCGGCCACCCAGGTGCCCATGAGGTTGGCGGGCGGGGGGGCAACCTCCACCTGGACTTCGTCGTCAGCAGCGTTGAACTTGGATTCGATGTCGGTCGTCGACATTGGCTACCTGCTTTCTGGAGTCGCCGTGGCTCGGACAAGCGTCCGGCCCTCTGGGTGACACTCCGGGGGCAGGCGGCGATACCTGGCTGGCGCGGTTTCAGCGCGCCGGGCTGCCCCGTCGCTGCATGAAGTAGATGATCCCGGCCGCAGCCAGGACCTCCAGGATGAAGGCGAAGACCACTCCCGCGCCGATGGCGTAGGCAACGAGCCCACCCACGAACGCCCCGCCGATGCCGACGAGGACCGTCATCGGGATCGACATGGGGTTGGGCCCCGGCAGGGCGAGCCGGGCGAGGGCACCGATGATCAGCCCGCTGATGAGAGTGCTGATGATGAACTCGAGAAATCCCATAGCCGTAGTGTGCCCTGTCGGGATGGTGCTACGGAGTCGCCGTGGTCGTGGTGGAGGTCGCGGCGGCGAGGTCGCGGCGGGCCCGTTCGAGGACGTCCCTGACGGCGTCGGCGGTGCCCGCAGGAGGGTTGAGGGCGAGGAAGGCCTCGAACTCGGTGATGGCGGCGGCCGGGTCCTTGCGGTCCTGGTAGAGGAGCATGCCCTTGAAGAAGTGGACGTCGGCGTAGCGCGGGTCGAGGGCGATGGCCCGGTCGAGCGATGCCTGCGACTGGTCGAGGAGGCCGGCCAGCTTGAGCAGCCAGCCGCGGTAGGTCAGGGCCTCGACGTTGGTGGGGTCGGTCTCGAGCACGGCGTCGTAGAGCTTGAGGGCCTCGACGGCCTGGCCCTGGCCTTCGAGTTGGTGGGCCAGCGACAGCCGCTCGGCGTTGGTCGTGGGGATGGAGCCGGTGAGCGACTCCCCCGGCTCACGCCCGGTGGCCAGGACGAACACGCTGGCCCCCGCCACCAACACGAAGCCGGCGATGAGCGCCAGGGCGACGACCTTGCGGGACCCGGAGTGGCGGCTCGGAGACGGCGGCGCGCGGCGGGCGGCGGTCCCGGCGAGGTTGCGCCTCGTGGCCCCCGCCGGCCCCTCGTCGTCGTAGGCCTCTAGGGCCCGCAGGACCTCGGCGGCGCGGGCCGTGTAGTCGTCGCGGAGGGACTCGTAGTCGGCCTCGCCGATCTCGCCCGCCTCGTGCTCCCGCTCCAGGTCGCGCAGCGAGTCGAGCAGGAACTGCCGTGCCTCCTCGAGTTCGGTCCGTTCGCTCATGACTGGTGCAGCGCCTCCTCGACGAGGGCGCGGTCGGTGTCGGTCGCCTGACGCCGGCGGGGGCGCCAGCGGCGGAAGGCCACGGCCAGGGCGGCAGCCGCGGCCGTCACGGCCATGACCGGGAGGGCCCACACCAGGGCGCTGACCCCCTCCTTGGGCGGGTCGAGGAGAATGTCGGTGTTGAACCGCCCGACGAAGTAGTCCCGGACCTGGCCGTCGGTCTGGCCCGCGGCGACCCGGCGCAGGATCTCGTCCCGTCCCTGTCGGGCCGCAGGGGCGTCGGAGTCGGCCATCGACTGGCTGCGGCACGTCGGGCACCGGATGGTCTCGGCGATCCGCTGGGCCCGCTCGGCGTCGGTGGGGGGCGAGCCGTCGCCCCGGCTGCCGACGAACAGCGCCGTGCCGACGACGAGGGCCAGGGCGGCCCAGGAGGCCCGACGCCGCGTCACTGCGACACCTTGCTGGCCGCGACTGTGACCGGTTCGGGCTCGGCTTGGGGCTCGGGCTCGGTCGGTCCTTCCGTGAGGTCGGTGGGCGTGCCGTCCCGGCGGCGGCGCCCGCCGGGCCAGGCGGCGAGGAGCGTCCCGAATGCCATGATCCCGCCGCCGACCCACAGCCAGGCCACGAGGGGCTGGATGCGCACGCCGATGACGGCCGTGGCGTCCTCCGACCCGGGCTCGGGGGCGGCCACCAGCGTCAGGTAGACGTCCTCCCGCACGCCCGTCTTCACCGACGGCGACCCTATGGCCTGGGTGGCGAACGGGAACTGGTTGAGGCCGGGGGCGTACACCTTGCCCCCGTCGATCCTGACCCGGGCCTGCGACGTCGTCTTGTTGGGACGCTCGACGGTGCGGGTGCCGAGGTAGGTGACGGTGTGGCCCGAGAGCGAGGCCGACTCGCCCGGCGCCAGCCGGAACTGGCGGCTCTCGGCGAACGACGCGCTGGCGGCGAAGGCGACGGCCACGACAACCACACCGATGTGGACGACCATGCCCCCGTTGGACCGCCCCGTGAACGTCCGGGCGACGGACGACCCCTGGCGTCGGGCCGCCCGCACCGACACCACGAGCTGGCGGACGGCGGCCGCCGCCGCGAACGTCCCCAGCCCGAAGGCGGCCAGGGCGCCCAGGCCCCGCACCCCGGCAGCGACACAGGCGACGAGCACGGCGGCGGCCGTCCAGGCGGGGATGGTCAGGCGGTGGTGCAGCACCTCGCCCGACGCCTTGCGCCAGGGCAGGGCGGGCGCCACCGCCATCAGGAACAGCAGGGTGAGCCCGACGGGCGCCGTCATGCGGTTGAAGTAGGGGGCGCCCACCGACAGCTGCTCGCCGTTGACGGCCTCGGCGATCAGGGGGAACACCGTGCCCAGCAGGACCACGAAGGTGAAGGCCGCGAACCCCAGGTTGTTGGCCAGGAACGCGCCCTCGCGGGACACGGGCGAGTCGATGGCCCCGGGGGAACGCAGGCGGTCGCCCCGCCAGCCGATGAGGCCGATGGACACGGCCACGACCAGGGCGAAGAAGCTCAGGATCATGGGCCCGATGGCCGACTCGCTGAAGGCGTGCACAGATTCGAGGACGCCCGAGCGGGTCAGGAACGTCCCCAAGATGGTGAGTGAGAAGGTGGCCACGAGCAGGGACAGGTTCCAGACCCGGAGCATCCCCCGCCGCTCCTGGACCATGACGGAGTGGAGGTACGCGGTGGCCGTGAGCCACGGGAGCAGCGAGGCGTTCTCCACCGGGTCCCAGGCCCAGTAGCCGCCCCAGCCCAGCACCTCGTACGACCACCAGGCCCCGAGGATGATGCCGGCGGTCAGGAAGCCCCAGGCGAACAGGGTCCAGCGCCGGGTCTCCACCAGCCAGCCCTCGCCGAGCCGGCCCGTGACCAGGGCGGACAGGGCGAAGGCGAACGGGATCGTGAACCCGACGTAACCCAGGTAGAGCATGGGCGGGTGGAAGGCCACGAGCGGGTGGTTCTGCAGCAGCGGGTTGGGGCCGGGACCGTCGAGGGGCACCGCCCCGCTGACCACCCGGAACGGGTTGGCCGGGCCCGCCATGAGGATGAAGAAGAAGGCGGCCACGGCCAGCCCGAAGATCGTCGCCCACGCCACCATGGGGTCGGCGGAGCGGTCCTTGAAGCGCTTGGCCATGACGGCCAGGTAGCCGGCCAGGACCAGTGCCCACAGCAGGATCGAGCCCTCCAGGGCCGACCACATGCCGGTGATGGTGAACAGGAGGGGCGTCGAGCGGCTGCCGTTCTGGGCGACGTAGCGCAGGGAGAAGTCGTGGGTCAGCAGGGCGAACTGCATGGCGGCGGCAGCCAGCACGGCGCCGGCCAGGACGAGCCAGACGTAACGCTGACCGCCCCGGAGCAGCCGGGGGTCCCGGCGGCGCAGCCCGATCGCCAGAGTGGCCATGCCGAGCAGGGCCGACGCCAGCCCGAGGGCGACCGCCGCCGCGCCGACGACGGCACTCACGAACGGCGCGCCGCCGGCGCCGGCGCCGGTACCGACGACGTCGTGACCCGCTCGGGGTTGTCGGCCACGTAGGTCTCGGAGTGCTTCACCAGGATGCGGTCGCTGGCGAAGTGCTGGCCCGAGAACCGTCCTTCGAGCACGACCGGGATGCCGGGCTGGAACAGCTCGGGCGGGTCGCCCTGGTGGACGACGGGCACCGTCACCTCGTTCGCCTCGATGGTGAACGCCACCTCGTTGCCCTGCGGCTGCACCGAGCCGGCCACGACCGTGCCCTGGATGCGGAACCGCTTGCTGCCCAGCGACTCCCGCTGGGCCACAGCCTCGTCGGCGGTGCGGAAGTACAGCGTCGCGTTGCCCAGGCCCTGCACGACCAGGAAGCCGAGGGCGATGACGACCACCGCCCCGGCCAGCCACAGCCGTGACGTGTTCTTGGTGGTGACACTCACTTCTGCCGTCGCAGCCGGCGGGACTTGGTGATGATCCAGCCCGCGTAGGCGGCCAGGACTCCCCCGGTCACGACATAGCCAGCGTAGACGTAGGCGGCGTGGGTCATGGCGCGACGCCCTCGGTGGCCTCGGTGGCCTCGGTGGCCTCGGTGGCCTCGGCCCGGCGCTCGGCCAGGGCCTCTTGCAGCTGCCGTTCCTCGGCCTGCTCCTCGATCCAGGCCAGGCGGAACCGGTGGACGAGCAGCCAGCCGTAGAGCAGCGTGAAGGCCAAGACAGCCAGCAGCAACGTCCCCAGCATGGAGCCGTGGATCTGGGGGTCCCCGAGCCTGCGCTCGTCGAGCAGGGAGGCGGGCTGGTGCAGCGTCCGCCACCACTCGACCGACTTGTGGACGAGGGGGACGTTCAGGAAGGCGGCCATGGCCACGATGGCGGCCCGGCGGCTGCGGGCCAGCGGCTCGCCCGGGATCCGGCGCACGGCCAGGTACCCGACGTAGGTCACGAACAGGACGGCGGTGCTGGTCAGGCGGGCGTCCCATGCCCACCAGACGCCCCACGTGGTGCGGCCCCAGATGGAGCCGACGGCGAGGGTGAGGCCGATGAAAACCAGGCCGATCTCGGCCGAGGCGCCGGCCAGGATGTCCCAGAAGCGGCTGCGGGTGCGCTTCCAGAGGTAGAGGCCGCTGGCCAGCGTGGTGACGCCGAACGACAGGTACATGGCCAGCCACGCCGTGGGGACGTGCAGGTAGAGCAGCCGCACGGCGTCCTGCTGGACGACGTCGGGCGGGCTCACCACCAGGGCCATCACGCCGGTGAGGGCCAGGCTGACGGCCGTGAGCCATCCCAAAACTCGGGTCCCAACGGTGCTCACGTTTCCTCCAGGAGCGGGCCGAAGGCGGCGACGCCGAAGGCCAGGTAGACCACCGTGAAAACAGCCAGGAGCCGCACCCAGGGCCAGCCGTCGGCCGTGGTGGTGCCGAGGGCCGCCTCCGACGCCCGGGCCGCGGCAAGCAGCACGGGCGCCAGGACCGGGAGCAGGAGGAGGGGCAGCAGGGTCTCGCGGACCCGGAGGCCCGCGGCCACGGCCCCGTAGATCGTGCCCGCGGCCGCGATCCCGGCCGTGGCCAGCAGGCAGGTAGTGACAAGCAGGGCCGCGCCCCGCAGGGTCACGTCGTAGAGCACGACGGCGCCGATGGCGAGCACGACCTCCAGGGCCAGGAGCTGGACGGCCACCGCCCCCGCCTTGCCCAGGAAGATGCCGGCCCCGTCCAGGCCGGAGAGGCGCAGTGCGTCGCGGGCGTCGTCCCCCGCCTCGACTGCGAACGACCGCTGCACGGCCAGCAGGCCCGAGAACAGGACGGTCACCCAGAACAGCCCCGCCGCCACGCCGGAGAGCAGGCCCCGGTCGGCGTCGAGGGCGAAGGCGAACAGGACCAGGACCAGGAACGCGAAGGGCAGGACCTGGTTGGTGGCGACCTTCGAGCGGGCCTCGATGCGCAGGTCCTTGCCGGCCACGAGGGCGGCGTCACGAAACATGCAGGTCCTCCCGCACCCCGCCGTTGGCCCGTCCGCCTGCGACCGTGACCCGCCGGTGGGCGAGGGCCGTGGCCCGGTCGAGCTCGTGGGAGGCGAGCAGCAC
>JBOGID010000088.1:0-7999 GCA_050742295.1 Acidimicrobiales bacterium
CCACCCTCGCCGTCGCGCCAGCGGCCCTCGACCTCACGCCGGGCGTCGCCGCGGCGGGTGGTCGGCAGCAGGCGAACCTTCAGGTCACGCTCGGCGGCCAGGTTGCGCTGGCGGACGAGCAGGGCGACGTAGCCGAACAGCAACACGTCGGCCGCACCGTGCACGACCCACAGGAACCGCAGGGCCGGGATGGCGCCGAGCACCAGCGTCGTGGAGGCCGCGACCAGGAGGGCAAGCAGAATGTCCTTCCGGCGGCGGCGGGCGTTGCGGCGGACCATGGCCGAACGGCTCGTCGCGGAGTATGCAGCGGGCCGGCTGGGGGCCACGGGGAGTGCGGTCACGGCCGCGAGCGGTGAGACATGGCGAGACCCCATCGCGCCGTCGGGGGTCCAGTCGCTGTGGCGGCCACCGAGGCGGGGCCCGGCACGCCGCAGCACCGCCAGCTGGCGGTGGAATGCAGTGATGGAGTCAGCAGGTCGCCCCTCGGCACGGGAACGGAGTGCCGGCGGAATGAGCACCGCGGCCCAGATCACGGCAAGGATGAGTAGGACCAACGTCACGCTCCTCAGCCTTCCTTTGTGTCTCGTGGACCGTACAACAGGTCTCGTTGGCAGTCGCGGATAGTCAGGGGAAGTGCCGCCAGACCCCTTCCTAGTCCAGAACCGACGCCTCGGGCAAGCCCTCGCGCCCCCTTCACTCGGCTTCTGCGGGCCGCCGGTAGGTGCCCGAGCGGCCCCCGCTCTTCTCCCACAGGGCGAGGTCGGTGATAGTGATCGAGCGGTCGACCGACTTGCACATGTCGTACACGGTGAGGGCCGCCACCGCGCAGGCCGTCATCGCCTCCATCTCCACGCCCGTGCGGTCGACGGTCTCCACGTTGGCCTCCACTTCGACGTGGTCGTCGCCGAGGGTGAAGCCCACGAAGACCGAGCCGACGAGCAGCGGGTGGCACAGGGGGATGAGGTGGGCGGCCTGCTTGGCGGCCTGGATGCCTGCGACCCGGGCCACCGCCAGCACGTCGCCCTTGGTGATGGCGTTGCTGGCGATGAGGTTGGTCGTCTCGGGCTTCATCATCACCTTGCACCGGGCCAGGGCCCGCCGGTGGGTCGCCTCCTTGGGGGTGACGTCGACCATCCGGGCGCGACCCAGTGGGTCGAGGTGTGTCAGTCCCCGCTCGCTCATGGTTTGAGTCTAGAACGACGGCCGCGGGCCTCACCCTGGGACGCTGATCGAAGTCGCGTTCGGCGCTGCGCGCCGAGGCGACCGACCTACCGCTGGAGAGCCCGCTTGCGTCACAGCACCGCCCCCAACGGGGCGGTCGGTCGCCGAACGAGGGCTCTCCGATCAGCCTCCTGGGACCCGGCCCAGGGCCATGACCTGCACCGATTCGCCGGCAGCGACGCCACCGCCGTCGGGGAGGTGGACGAGGACGTTCCCCGCCGCCAGGGCGCCCAGCATGTGGGACCCCTGGCCGCCGGCCGAGCGGACACAGAGCCGGCCGTCCGAACCGTCAAACGACGCCACCGCCCGCACCCAGTGGACCTTGCCGTCGGGCCGCCGGCCGAAGCGCTCGCCCGCCACCGCCGGGACCAGGGGCGGTACCGGCTCGGGGTGGCCGGCCAGCAGCCGCAGGGCGGGACGGGCGAAGACCTCGAAGGAGACGGCGGCCGAGACGGGGTTGCCCGGCAGGCCGAACACGGGCCGGTCCCGGAGCAGGCCCCAGGCCAGGGGCTTGCCGGGCTTCATGGCCACGTCCCACGTGCGGGTCGTCCCCAGGCGGCCGAACACGTCAGCCACGAAGTCGAAGTCCCCGACGCTCACGCCGCCCGTGAGCAGGACGGCGTCGGCGCGTTCCAGCCCGTCCTCCAGGGCGGCGGCGATGGCGTCGGCGTCGTCGGTCACGAACCCGAGGTCGACCGCCGTCCATCCCGCGGCCGCCACCGTGGCCAGCAGCATCGGGCGGTTGGAGTCGTAGATCTTGCCGGGCGCCAGCGCCGCCGGCGGGGCCGTCAGTTCGTCGCCGGTGGACAGCACGCCGACCCGGGGGCGCCGGTAGACGGTGACCGTGTCCCGCCCCACGCTCGCCACCACGCCGAGGAGGGCGGGCGTGAACACAGTCCCGGCGCGAACGACTTCCTGGCCCGCTCGCAGGTCGTCGCCGGCGTGGCGGACGTTCTCGTCGGGCACCACCGGCACCTCGACCGATACGGCCGCGCCCCCGTCGAGCGGCTGGGTCCGTTCCACCATGACGACGGCGTCGGCGCCGGGAGGCATGGGGGCGCCCGTCATGATGCGGATGGCCTGGCCCGGCCCCACCGGCCGGTCCGGGTCCGGGGCGGCGCCGGCTGCCAACATCCCGATGACGTCGAGCCGGGCGGGGGCGTCCGCGGTGTCCTCGGCCCGCACTGCGTAGCCGTCCATGGCCGTGTTGGCCCACGCCGGCACGTCGCTCGGGGCCGTCACTGGCTCGGCGGCGACGCAGCCGAGGGCGTCGAAGAGCAGCTGTTCGGCGGCCGGGAGCGGCGAGCACGCGGCCAAGATGGCGTCGCGCACCTCCTCGATCGGCGTCAGCACGACCTAGATGGGCGCTGACCTATTAGCCATGAACAGCAACTGAGCTTGCGAAGGTGCTGGTCAGGGCTTCGGGCCGCCAGGCACGACCGAGTAGATCAGCGTCCATCTAGAGGCGCTACAGCAGCTTCTTGCGCTGGACGAGGTCGACGAGGAAGTCCCGGAACTGGGGACCGAGGTCCTCCCGCTCGATGGCCAGCTCCACCGTGGCCCGGAGCCAGTCGAGCTTGTCGCCCAGGTCGAACCGTCCCTCTTCGACCAGGTAGCCGTAGATGGTCTGGTCGTGGAGGAGCAGGCGCATGGCGTCGGTGAGCTGCAGCTCGCCGCCCGCGCCGGGCGTGACCCGGTCCAAGGCGTCGAAGATCTCGGGCGTGAACACGTAGCGCCCGACCACGGCCAGCGTCGACGGCGCCTCCTCGGGCTTGGGCTTCTCGACCAGGTCGAGGATGCGCACGAGCTGGTCTTCGACCTCCTCGGGCTCGACGCAGCCGTAGGACGAGATCTCGTTGCGCGAGACCTCCTTGAGGGCAACGACCGAGCGGCCGTAGCGCTCGTTGACAGCCAGCATCTGGGGCAGGATCTGGGCCTGCTCGGTGAAGAACTCGTCGGCCAGCAGCACCACGAAGGCCTCGTCGCCCACGTGCTGGCGGGCGGCGCTCACGGCGTGGCCCAGGCCGAGCGGGTCGCTCTGGCGGACGTAGTGGATGTCGGCCATCTCGGCGACGGCCTTCACCTCTTTGAGCATGTCGAACTTGCCGGCCTGCTCCAAGTAGTGCTCCAGCTCGAAGGAGCGGTCGAAGTGGTCTTCGAGGCTGCGCTTGCCCCGGCCCGTGATGATCAGGATGTCCCGCAGGCCGGCCCGCACCGCCTCCTCGACCACGTGCTGGATCGCTGGCTTGTCGACGACCGGCAGCATCTCCTTGGGCTGGGACTTGGTGGCGGGCAGGAACCGGGTTCCGAGCCCCGCCGCAGGGATGACCGCCTTGCGGATGGGGCTGATCACGCCGGGAGCGCTGCGCTGCGGTGCTCGCTCATGGCTCCACCTTTGCATGTGCGTGCTCGACCCGGTTACCGCCCGCTTCCTTGGCCCGGTACAGCGCCCGGTCAGCGGCGCGCACCAGTTTGCCGCCGCTGTCCCCGTGCTCGGGGTAGGAGGCCACGCCGACCGAGACGGTCAGGTTGACGGCTTCGGCGTCGCCCGGCTCGAACGGCCGGTCGGCGACCGATGCCCTCACCTTGTCGGCCAGCCGCAGGGCGCCGGCCACGCCCGTGTTGGGCAGCACGAGGGCGAACTCGTCGCCCCCGAAGCGGGCCACGAGGTCGACGTCGCGGACGCCGCTCGCCAGCCGGCTGGCGATCTCGCACAGGACGGCGTCGCCCGCCTGGTGGCCGCGCGTGTCGTTCACCTCCTTCATCTGGTCGAGGTCGAGCAGGACGACCGAGAAGGGTTCGCCGAACCGCACGGCCCGCTGCTGCTCGGCGATGAGCCGCAGGTCGAACTGGCGGCGGTTCCACAGAGCGGTGAGCCCGTCGGTGATGGACAGCCGGGTCGCCTCGTCGTAGAGGAACGTGTTCTCGATGGCCGGCTCGACCTGGCGGACCAGGGTTGCCAGCGTGTCCACGTCGTCGCCTGAGAACGGGCGGGCGCCCGGCGTCCCGTAGAGGGCCAGGACGCCGAACTGGCGGTTGCCGGAGCGGATGGGGACGGCAACCGCAGTGGCCACGTCCGGCTCGAGGCCTTCGGCGGGGCGCGGCGTGTCGCCACCGCCGGGCCAGACGACGACCTCGTTGCGTTCGGCCGCCGCTCCGGCCACGCCTTCGCCGCGCTCGAGCTCGTTCCCGCCGGCGGGCACCCCGCACGTCACGAGGGGGCGCAGCGCCTCGGTGCCGGCCACGACCCCGTAGAACACGCCGGTTGTGGCCCGGAGGTACAGGGCGCACGTCTCCAGCACCGCGCTCAGCATCGCGGGCCGGTCGTGGGTGGAGGCGAGGGCATCGCCCAGCCGGTTCAGGGCCCGCCGGAACTCGCCGTTGGACTGTTCCAGCTCCCGGACCCGGGCCTCGAGGTGGAGGACGAGCCGGTCGACCGTCTCCAACCGGTCCCGGACGGTCTCGAGGTCGAGATCGTGGGGCCGGTCCACCACCCGCATGGTACGACCGGCGAGGCGGTCCGGCCCGCCTGGCCGTCCCACGAGCTTTCGCGGTGGCCTGGGTACAATCCGGCCATGCCCGTCTACGAGTACGCCTGCAAGGCCTGCGGCCGCCACCTGGAGGTGTCGCAGTCGTTCAAAGACGAGCCCCTGACCGAGTGCCCGGTGTGCGGCGGGCCGCTGCGCAAGGTGTTCCACTCGATCGGTGTGGTGTTGAAGGGCAGCGGCTTCTACCGCACCGACAGCCGCCTGCCTTCCAAGAAGTCGGAGGCGGCGGAGAAGTCGTCGGAGAAGGCCGCGGAGAAGGCCGCGGCCAAGGCGTCGGGCGATTCGAAGTCCGAGTCAAAGTCCGAGGGGAAGTCGGAGTCGAAGTCCGAGGCCAAGCCGTCCGGGTCGTCGACGCCCAAGTCCGCCTGACCGTTGGGGCTGCCCCAGGCCGAGATCGGCGTCTTCGGGGGAACGGGCTTCTACCAGTTCCTCACCGACATCGAACGGGTGACCGTGCAGACGCCCTACGGCGCGCCGGCAGCCCAGGTGGCGGTGGGATCGGTCGGGGACCGGCGGGTGGCGTTCATGGCCCGGCACGGCGTCGACCACGAGTATCCCGCCCACCGGGTCAACTACCGGGCCAACCTGTGGGCCATGCGCCGCCTTGGCGTCACCCGCGTGCTGGCCCCGTGCAGCGCCGGCTCGCTCCAGCCGGGGCTCAAGCCGGGCGAGTTCGTGATCTGCGACCAGGTCGTCGACCGCACGCGGGGCCGGGCCGACACGTACTTCGACGGGCCCGTGCTCAACTGCATCCCGTTCGCCGACCCGTACTGCGCGGAGCTGCGGGGGGTGGTCTCGGGTGCCGCCGCCGACGAGGGCATCACCGCCCACCCCGTGGGGACGGTCGTCGTCATCCAGGGCCCCCGGTTCTCGACGAGGGCGGAGTCGCGCTGGTTCGCGTCGGCGGGGTGGGACGTGGTGAACATGACGCAGTACCCCGAGTGCGTCCTGGCCCGGGAGCTGGGCATCTGCTACGCAGGCGTGGCCCTGGTGACCGACTACGACGTGGGCCTGGAAGGGTTCGAGGGCATCGAGCCCGTGACCATGGATGTGGTGTTACGGGTGCTGCGCGAGAACGTGGAGAAGGTGCAGCGGCTGCTGATGCGGGTCATCCCCTCGGTGCCGGCGGAGCGGGCCTGTTCGTGCGGCGTGGGGGCCGTCGACCCCGGATAGCCCGGGAAGGACGGAGATGCGCTCACTCGTCGACGCCGTCCCGTCGGTGGCGTTCATCATCGTCGGGGTGGGGGGCGTCGTCGGCCTGACGCTGCTCGGGGTGCTCGCGGCCCGGAAGCTGTTCCCCAACCTGGCCGAGGGCCCGTTCGACGAGATGGCGGACGGCCTGCGGGTCGTCTACGAGCTGGTGTTCGCCCTCATCCTGGCCTTCGTGATCGCGTCGGTGCTCGACACGTTCGCAACGGCGGAGGGGACGGTGGCGGCCGAGGCCACGACCCTCGCCGAGATCAAGCGGTCGAACTTCGGCCTGCCCGTCGAGCAGCAAGTGGTCCTGGACGAGGGCCTCGACCACTACCTGCACGCCGTGGTTGAGGACGAGTGGGACCTGATGCGCTCGGGTCGGGAAAGCCCTCGTGCCGCGGCTGCCCTCCAGACGCTCTACGCCCTGTACCAGTCCTATTCGCCGCCACCGGCTGAGGGGCCTGAGGCCGAGTTCTACAGGGAGGCCATCAGCCATCTCGCCGACGCCACGGCGAGCCGGCGCGAGCGCCTGCAGCTGAGCAGGGCGGAGCTGCCCGGGCTCCTCCGTCTGTTCCTGCCCCTCGGCGCCGTCCTGCTGTTGGTGTTGGAGTTCCGGCCCAAGATCGCCAGGCGGGCGCAGCTCATCCACATGGGCCTGCTGGCGGCGATCGTGGCCTTCTCGTACCTCCTGACGATCCTGCTCGACTACCCCTTCGTAGGCGACGTGTCGGTGAGCAGCGAGCCCTTCAAGGAGGGTGCGCTGGCCGAGTTCTGGTGGGACGAGACGCCTCACGTGCTGGCGCCGGGCGAAACCGTCGAGCCGTTGATGCCGGAGGCGCTGTCGCGCGTGTGGACGTCGCCGACGTTCGGCGTCATCGCCTTCCGCCAGGTCGGCGACGAGGTTCACGGTGTCTACCGGATCACGGAGGGCACGGTCGTGGGCCGGGTGGGGCCCGACGGCGTGTACCGGGGATGGTGGTGCCAGTCGCCGACCCGCCAGGCGACTCGGGACGCCGGGGAGGTGGAGTGGCGCCTGGTCCGGTCGTCGGACGGGAGGTCAACCATCTACGGCTCCTGGCGGTACGGCACGACCGAGCAGTTGCAGGGCGGCTGGGACCTGCAGGAGGTGGGCGGCCCCGAGCCGCCCGACATCGCCCGCGGCTTCGGCGACCCCACCCGGTTCTGCCGCCGGCCGTAGGTCCGCCCACTGCGCTGCGGAAACCCGCGAGGTCAGTAGAACTCTTCGATGATGATGACCCGTTCAGGTGGACCAAGGGCGATATGCGCCACCATCACAGTCGTCCACATCAGTGTCGTCGATCCAGTCGATCGCGCCGCCCTCGTTCTGATCGAGCACGATCGCGTGGGGTCGTGGTCCGTTCTCGATGACTATTCGCGCCCAGTTGTCGCGAGGGACGGAAGCCATCTGTTCGGCTGCCTGACCGGGCTCCCTCGCCGTCCGTGCGTTCGCCGGGTCGCTCACCTGTTCGCCCTGTTCGTCGGAGGTCGGTTCCCAGCTGTCGGGTCTACGAGCCAGTGTCGCCCGTGCTCACCTCCTGGATGGCAACCGGGCCCCGAAGTGCACTTCGCTTCGGAAGGATACAGTAGAGTATCAAGAAGCATGAAAGATCACTTCCCCCTCGATGCTCCCAAGATGAGGAGGAAGCCATGCGCCTCTTCCGGTTCCGCTCCCGGGGGCGGTCGCGCCTGGCGCGGTCGCCGTTCGTCTTCTGGCTTGCCGTCGGTGGGTTGGCCTTCCTGACCGCGTCGGTCGTCGCCGGCGCGTTGGGTGAGGCCCGGTCATTGTCCGTCCGCTACGGACCGTTGGAGCCTGTCGTCGTCGCCGCCCGGGTGGTCGAGCGCGGCGTGGCGCTGACGCCCGCCGACGTGGCCGTGCAGTTCATGCCCGGGAGCTTCGCGCCCGACGGGGCCTTCCGCGCCGCCGACGCCGTCGCGGGCCGCACCGCGGTGGTGCCGTTGCTCGTTGGCGCGCCGGTGTTGCCGGGCCATCTGGCGCCCGACGGCCTGTCCGGGGT
>JBOGID010000089.1:0-4499 GCA_050742295.1 Acidimicrobiales bacterium
GCAGCAGGTGCTCGGTGCCGATGTAGCCGTGCCCGAGGTCGCGGGCGTGGAGCTGGGCGAGGACGACCGTGTTGCGGGCCGCCGCCGTGAATCGTTCGAACATGCCTTGGATTCTCATACCCCTGTCAAGACCATGGTGGAGCTATGCTTCTGATATGGACGAGTGGGATCAGCTCCTGGAACTGGCCAACCTGGAGGCGGGGTTGGCCGGGCCCGGGGGCACCTGGGTGGCCCTTGCCGACGCCGAAGCCCGCACGGGCGTGTCCCGCTCGGCTTTGCGGGCGTGGTACCGGTCGGGGTTGATCGAGTCGCGCGTGATCGACGGGCCCCACGGGCCGCAGCGGCTGGTCCCGCTGGAGGCGGTGCAGGAGCGGGCCGAGCAGTCGCCCCGCATCCAGCGCAAGGCGGCCCGGGCCGGCGGCCTGGAAGCCGAGGTCGAGTCGCTCGGGTCCCGGGTGGCCGAGCTGGGGCGCCGGCTGGCGGCGCTCGAGGGCCGCGACCGGCCGAACTCGGCGCAGTAACTGCCCCCGGAGGGCGGTTCCTGCGCCAAGAACGCTACGGGTCGCGGGTGTCGGTCGCTTCGACCGCGAAGGCGAGGCCGTCGGCGGGGCGTTCTGCGGCGAGGCGGAGGGACCACCCGGTCGTGTGCTCGATGCGGTCCCAGCGGTACCAGCGCAGGTCGTCGAGGGCGGGCTCGATGTCGGGCCAGTCGTCGAGGGCGCCGGCGAGGGCCGCCACCGTCCACCAGGCCGAAAACCGGCCGAGGGCTGCACCGCGGCGCCGGCCGTGGGCGCCACCGCTTGCGGCCGTCCAGGCCATAAGGGCGAGGGCCGATGCCGTGTCGATCTCGGCGAGCACGTGACGGTCGATTCCGAGGGCGGCGACGGCACCTGCGGCGTTCCCCTCGATCGCGAGAGCCCGGGCGTGGCCGTTGGACTGGGTCGTCCAGGGCGTGACGAGTTCGAGCAGGGCGTCCGTGGCGTCAGGGTCGGCCATCACCTCGCCCTGGTGCACGGCGGCGGGCGACGCCAGCACGGGTACATCTAACGACGGCACGTCCCGCTTGTAGTGCTCGTATGTGGCCAGCCGATAGGTGGGCTCCCAGTCCTGGAGGACGAGGGGCAGCTCGGTGAGGGGCACGTCTTCGCCCCGCAGGTCCTCGCCCCGCAAGACCCGTTCCTGCGCGACCAGGGCGGCCTCGGGGGTGGACGCCAGGTGGGGCGCCAGTTCGTCCCACGTGTGCGTCGAGGCGGCGACTTCCGACAGCGGGCCCAGGGCGAACCGGCCCGCGCCCGGCTCCACGACGGCGGCGGCCCACCGGCCCGGCGCCTCCAGGGCCAGCCGGTACTCGGCGTGGGACGCGGCGGGCCACAGCTGGCGGCCGGCCAGTTCGAAGGCGGTGCGGCAACGGTCCCGCAGGTCGAGGAGGGCGGGCCACTCCCGCGCGTCGCACAGGTCATCGATGCGCCGCAGCAGCCCGTCGAGGTCGCCGAGATCGAGGAGCTCGGCGACGGTCAGACGAGGGGCCATGGGAAGGCGCGGGCCGAGCGGGCGGGCGGGAAGACCGGGTGGCGCACCATGGCCGCGGCCCGGGCGATCAGGGCGTCCCACTCGGCGGGGCTGATGAGGGGCGCCAGCTCCGCCGGTGGCGCCACGGCCAGCGCCACACTCCGCACGTCCTCCATGCGCTCGGGGGGGATGGGTTGGCCCTCGAAGTCCCAGATCACGGTGCGGAGCTTGGGGTGTTCGTGCAGGCACAGGCCGTTGTCGATTCCCCAGATGCGGTCCTCGGCCACCAGGCAGTGGCCGCTCTTGCGGTCGCCGCTGTTGATGAGCAGGTCGAAGGCGCAGATCGCCTTCAGCAGGTCGTGATGCTCGGGACGTTCGAGCAGCGTGAAGTAGTGCTCGTCGAAGTCGGCGTCCACGAACCGCTGCAGGGAGCCGGGGCCGAGCGGGCCGTCGACGCGCTCGAGGGTCTCGGGCACGATGCCCCAGCCGAGCCACTCCGACACCACATAGGCGGCGACTTCCCGCCGGTAGAGCCCGGACGGGTAGTCCCACAGGGGCCGTTCCCCCCGGTGGGGCTTGTAGACGGCGTGGCTGGTCTCGCCGTCGAGGCACAGGTCGACGAGGAACGTGCCGTTGGAGCTCCAGGGCAGCCGTCCGCGAACGGAGATCTCACCCTCGGCAAGGACGGTCAGGGCGCCAGGTCGCGGTGGCCGTTCAGGCGGACGCACATGTGTCCTTCGGGGTCGAGGGGCCCGCCACAGAGGGGACAGGGAGGCCGCCCCGCCGCCACCACCGTGCTGCTGTGCCGGGTGAAGGCCGCCACCTGTTCCCGGGTGGCCCGGATGCTGGCCCGGGCCGGGTCCTCGCCCTCCTCGACGAGCTCCTCGGCGACGAGCACCACCCGGTCGTCCCCCTCGTCGTAGCTCACGCCCAGGGACGCGACCACCCACTCCGCCACCACCGGCTCGATGAGGTCCATGTCGGTGGCGGCGGGCTCGACCGGCGGCAGGTCGGCCAGCATCTCGTCGAAGTAGCGGCACAGGGCCGCCACCTGGGCCTTCTCCAGCCGCAGGGACACGACCCCGCCCTCGTGCCGGGCCTGGAGGTAGAAGACCCGCTGGCCGGGCGGGCCCACCGTGCCGGCCGTCAGCCGGTCGATCTCCCGGAGCTCGAACGAGTTGCTCACGAGGCGGTCACGACGGCTTGGCCGCCAGCGGCTGCGGCACCCAGTTCTGGTGCAGGACCATCGGGCCCAGTTCCCCGTACGCCACGGCTGTGATCGATGCCGGGGAGATCGAGATGCGCTGGAACATGTCGAGGTGGGCGCCGGTGGCGTGGACCACCGCCGCCTTGATGGTGTCGGCGTGGGACACGGCGATGATTGTCCCGCCGGGATGGGCGGCGACGAGGCGCTCGATGGTGCCCACGATACGGGTCTGCAGCTCCACGAACGACTCGCCGCTCGGGAACCGGAACCCACTCGGATACCGCTGCACCGCCCGCCACTCCGGGAGACGGGCCACCTTCTTGAGCTCCTCGCCCGTCCAGTCGCCGATGTCGATCTCGAGCAGGCCCTTGTCGGCGATGACCCGCAGGCCGCGGGCCTTGGCGATCGGGGCGGCCGTCTCTTTGGCCCGCTCCAGGGGCGAGCTGTAGACGGCGTCGACCTGCTTGAGGCCGGCGATGGCGTCGGCCGCCGTCTGAGCCTGGGCCTTGCCCGCGTCCGACAGGTGGAGCCCGGTGGCGCGACCGGGCAGCAGCTTGCCCGTCGTCGGCGTCTGCCCGTGGCGGACGAACAGGACGAGCGTGGGCTTGGGTGGCGCGGGACGGCGGGGCATGGCGAGCGGCCAACCTACCGTGGCGCCCGTGGCTGGCTCAGAACAGGTGGCCCTCGATCAGGGTGCGCCGTAGACAACGAGCAAGGTTGAGCCGAGTTCCACCATGTCAGCCTCCCCGAGCACTGCCTCGATGGTCGGGAGCTGGCGCTCGACCAGGGAGAGCAACTCGGCGTTGGTCGTGTTCCCGACGACGATCACCAGCAGCTTTGCCGGAGATCGACGGAGGAGGTGGTCGTCGCGAAAGCCGCGGTCCTTCGTGACGACGACCCAGCCCTCGCGGTCGGCCAGCGCTCTGATCTCGGGGTCGCTTGTTCGGTTGCCCGTCGGCAGATCTTCGGTGTGGGTACTGTCGTAGCCGAGGCTGATGAACAGGCGAGTGAGGCGGGGCGGGAGCTGGGCGTCGACGAGGAACCTCACTCGGCCGACCGAGGCACCACCACTCGCTGATTCGCGGCCAGCGCTCCGAACTCGAGGGCGGCGAGGAGGTCGTCGCGCTCCAAGTCGGGATGGTCGGCGATCACCTCGTCGATCGTCATACCCGCCGCCAGTAGCTCGAGGAGCGTTGCGACCGGGTAGCGAAGCCCTCGCACGACCGGCTGGCCATGGCACACCTGCGGGTCGGACGTGATCCTCGCCAGCAGCGACATCACCTTCGATCCTACCGGCGGGGTTCGACGGCGAGCACCCGTGCGGCGCTCGCCGCCTCCTCGCGTCTGGGAAATGATCGGGCTCTCTCAACTGGCCCTCGCTCTGCCGATTCTTCAATGCGGTTGAGATAGCACGGGATATCGGTCGGGTTGCCTTGCGGGTCTGGACCGTAGTAGTGAGTACCAGCAACGACTACGAAGTAGGAATTCGGGTTCACTGGCTGGACGCCGGTGGCATACACGGTGATCGTCTGACCCGAACTCACCTCATCGCCGCTACCGGGAACCAGGTGGGTGAACCCAACCGTTTGCTCGTGCGTGGCCGCGGCGGGATCCCCGAGCGCGGCCAAGACGACCAGGGCGGTCGCAGCCGCGACGACCATTGCCTTCCTCAAAGATGCAGTCCATGCCCGTCGAGTCGTCACCGAACTCCTTCCAGTTGCCGAGATGCGCCGTCGTCGCCCGGCGGCCCTCCGACCGCCGGGCGCATCATGAAGTCTTTACC
>JBOGID010000090.1:0-5787 GCA_050742295.1 Acidimicrobiales bacterium
GCGTAGTTCCGCCGGCATCGGCCGTCCTGGTTGCGGATCGGGTCGTATCCGAACTCACCCAGCACCCGGGCGCACCGAGCACGACACCGAGCCCAGACTGGCTGCGCAGGATCTCGGCGTCCGGGTACGACTCAAAATTGTCGGCCAGGTCAGCCTCGAGCCCAGCGAACTGTCGGTTCGTCTCGGCCACGATGGCGCCCCTCGCCTGCACGGAGGCACGGACTGCCTTGGCGATGGCAGGCGGCTCGCCTTGACGGCGCTCCGCTAGGTTCGGGTGCCGTGAAAGTGCTTGTCACGGCCGGTGCCGGGTTCATTCACTCGGCTTCCGCCGAGCGCTGGTGATGCGTGGCCACGAGGTTGGAGCATTCAGCAGGCTCGGCCCGCCGGGCATGAACGTCCTGTACATCTCCTATGACGGCGCTTTGGACCCACTCGGGCACTCGCAGGTCATCCCGTACCTCGAGAGACTGTCGGCGTTGGGGCACCGGTTCGACCTGGTGACCTTCGAGAAGCCGTCGAGATTTGCCGACCAGGGCATACGCCTGCCGATTGCGCAGAGGCTGGCCACCGCCGGAATCCGGTGGCACCCGCTCCGGTACCACAAGCGGGTCTCTCCGGTGGCGACCAGCTACGACCTCGCACGTGGCTCTCTGAAGGTACGGCGACTGGCGCAGGCCCGAGATTTCGACCTGGTCCACGCTCGCTCGTATCCGTCGGCGCTCCTGGCCTGGCAGCTGTCCAGGCGAGTCGGCGTGCCGTTCGTGTTCGACATGCGCGGGCTCTACCCCGCGGAGCGGGTGGACGGCGGACTGTGGCCCGCAGGTGGCGCCCTCTTCCGAGCGACGACGGCGCTCGAAAGGCGGTTCCTGCGCGACGCCGCAGCGGTGGTGACGCTGACCCGGGCGAGCCTCCCCACGGTCCAGCAGATGGTCGCCGATGCCGGCGGCGTCGCCCCGGTGGAGGTGATCCCCACGTGTGTGGACTTGGCCCACTTCCAACCCGCCGAAGCGCCGGCGGCCCCCTTCGTGCTCGCCTACGCCGGGTCCATCGGCACCTGGTATCTGCTGGAGGAAATGCTGCGCTTCGGCGCCGCCGTCCTGGAGTACGCAGAAGGCCGGATGCTCTTCCTCGTCAACGGCTCGCCCGAACCAGTCCGGTCCTGCGCCCGCGCGGCGGGCCTGGCGATCGATCGGCTCGACGTCAGAACCGTTAAGCACCACGAGGTGCCGGCCGCGATCGGCGTCGCCTCGGCAACGTGTGCGTTCATACGGGCCACGCGAGCCGGCATCGCCAGGGCGCCGACCAAGCTGTCTGAGTCGCTCGCGTTGGGCCTCCCGGCGGCCGTGAACCGGGGGATCGGCGATGCGGCCGACATTGTCGAGCGAGAGGGCGTCGGGGTCGTCGTCGACCCGTTTGACGCCTCCAGCTTTCCCGGTGCGGCTCGCCAACTCGTCGACCTCGCCCGGGATCCCTCGGTCCGCCGTCGCTGCCGAGCGGTCGCCACGCGCCTGTTCGACCTCGATGCGGGGGTGCGCCGGTATGGCGAGCTCTACGAAGCCGCCGCTCGATCGCGCCGCTCTCCCGCTGGGCGGAGATGAGCCACGTCGATCCACCGCGGCCCCGCATCGTCGTCCTGTGCCCGCACGCCGAGGACCGGGCGCCTGGTCAGCGTCTCAAGTTCGAGCAGTACTACCCGTCCTGGCGGGCCGCCGGCTACGAGGTCGACGTCCGCCCGTTCTGGAGTCCCGAAGCCTGGGGGTACCTGTACGACAAGCGCCGTTTTGCCAGAAAGTCCGCCGGGGTCGCGGCCGGCTATCTCCGGCGCATGCGGGACGTACGGGCCGCGTCACGCGCCGACCTCGTCTACCTGTTCCTCGAAGCCGCTCCGTTAGGGCCGCCCATCATCGAGCACACGCTGGCCCGGCGAGGGGTACCGATCGTGTACGACATCGATGACCTCGTCCACCTGCCGCACAGCTCTCAGCACAACCGTTTCATGCGCCGGCTGCGCCACCACGGCAAGGTGCTGGAGCTCATGGGGTTGGCCGACCACGTCGTCGTCTGTACGCCGTACCTGCAGGACCTCGCCACCAGGTTCAACGCCAACGTGACCCGGATCTCGTCGACCATCAACCTGGACTCCTATCTGCCTCGGCCCCACCGGCCTCGCACGACCGGAGTCGTCGTCGGATGGAGTGGCAGCCACTCGACCTCGCCCTACCTGCACCTGCTCGACGGCGTGCTGCGCGACCTTCAGCGCACCGACGGGATCCGGATCAGGGTCATCGGCGACGACAGCTTCGCCGTGGGAGAAGCGCAGGTCGAGGCCATGCCCTGGCGGCTCGAGAGCGAGGTGGCCGACCTCTCGGAAATCGACATCGGCGTCTACCCCCTCCCGGACGAGGAGTGGGTGCTCGGCAAGAGCGGGCTGAAGGCCTTGCAGTACATGGCGCTTTCCATCCCAACTGTTGCGCAACGGATTGGCACGAACCTCGAGATCATTGAGCACGAGCGCAACGGCATGCTCGCAAGCACCCCCGACGAGTGGGCGATATACCTGCGACGTCTCGTCCGGGACCCGAGCCTCCGACAGCGCATCGGCGACGCAGGGCGCCAGACGGTGGAGGCCCGGTACTCGGTCGCGGTCACCGCTCCGAGATACCTGCGGGTGCTCGAAAGCACGCTACACACGCGGCGCGAGGCCGTCGCCTGAATGCGACCGCTGTCAGCGGCCGGAGGCAGCCAAGAGATTGGTGTACAACTCGGCCAGGCGGCGGACCATCTCCTCAGCCGAGAACTCCCGCTGCACGCGGTCGCGGCCCGCACCGCCCAGCCGGGAGCGCAGGTCGGGATCGCCGACCAGGCGCGACAGCCGCTCGGCGAGAGCATCCGTGTCGCAGGGAGGCACAAGGAACCCGTTGTGGCCGTCATGGATCACCTCGGCCGACCCGTCGAGGTCGTAGGCCACCACGGGTACGCCGGCAATGACCGCCTGCGGGAAGACTCGCGCCAGGCCCTCACGGCGTGACGCATGGACGAGAACGTCGAACGAGGAATAGGCGGCGGGCATCGCCTCGGGGTCGACGAGCCCGAGGAACTGGAAGTGGCCGGTCAAACCCTTGTCGGCGATTGTCCGCTCGAGGTCCGCCCGCAAGGTGCCGTCGCCGACCAGGACGAACAGCACCCCAGGGTGCCGGGCGACGACTTGGGCTGCAGCCTCGACGATGTCGGCGTGGCCCTTAAGCGGGAACAGGCGGGCCACCGCGCCCACGACCGTGCGCCCGGGGGGAAGGCCGAGTCGTAGCCTCGCCTCCTCCTTGGGTAGTAGTTCGTCGGCGAACAGGTCGGTCCGGAAGCCGCTGCGGATCACGGAGTGGCGGGAGGGCTTGCCGATCCTGGCCTTCACGGCCTTCTCGGCCATTTCGTGGGACACGCTGACGTAATGGTCGGTGAGGGGTGCCATGGTTCGTTTGATCGACCGGTAGGCGAAGGCGAGGGCCCGCGGCTGGTAGTCGTGGAACGGCAGGCCATGCAGGGTGTGCACGACGACGGGAACGCGCGCCGCCTTGGCCGCTATGCGCCCGAGCACGCCCGCCTTCGAGGAGTGAGTGTGCACGACGTTGGGACGGGTCCGGCGGAAGAGCGTGTACAGCGACCATGCGGCGCGCAGGTCGCGCAATGGGTGAATGCTCCGCCGTAGCGCCGGCACGTACTCAACCGTGATCCTCGGCATCGTCGCTGCGAGCAGGTCGCCCTCGGGGCCGGTCTCGGGGCCCGTCACCAATCTCACGTCGAAGCCGGGGAGGTCGGCTAGTCCCACCACCGATGACAGCGTGTTCTCCTGGGCACCGCCAATGATCATCCGGGTGATGACGTGCACAACACTCACGGATGTCGGCGCTACGCCGTCGGCAGCCGTCTCCGAGGACGACTCGTTGTCGATGATTTTCATGTGCAGAGCCCAGCCTGGGTTTCCCACAACCTTTCCACGGCCGTAGGGGGTAGACAAGGTCGGTGTGCGGTATCGCTGGCAGTGCGTCCCAGAACGGTTCGGTCGCGGGACAGCGTGAGCGCGTCGAGGCTCAGCTCGCGACCCTGACGCACCGCGGGCCGGATTCCTCCGGCATCTACGCCCAGGGCGCCGCCGCCATCGGCCAGACCCGGCTCGCCGTCATCGACCTCGTAACCGGCGACCCGCCGATCACCAACGAGGACGGCCGGGTCGGCGTCGCCCTCAACGGCGAGATCTACAACTTCGCCAGCCTCCGCGAGGAGTTGTTGGGCAAGGGTCACCGGTTCCGGACCGCCGGCGACACCGAGGTCATCGCTCATCTCGCCGAAGACCTCGAGCCGTGTGAACTCGCCCGCTCTCTTGACGGCATGTTCGCCTTCGCCGTATGGGACGAACGCCGGCGGCGCCTGATCCTCGCTCGGGACCGGATGGGCAAGAAGCCGCTGTACTACTGGGCAGGCGAGGGCCGGGTCGTCTTCGGCAGCGAGCTGAAGGCCGTCCTCGCCGACCCGGCCGTACCCCGCCACCTGGATCCGGACGCCATCCCGGCCTACCTGACCTTCGGGTACGTCCCCACGCCCCGCACGTTCTTCGACGGCGTGTTCAGTCTGCCGCCCGGGCATGTGCTGGTGGCCGACCGCGGGTTGGCTCCGCGCGTGGAGCAGTACTGGGATCCGGCGGTGAGTGGAACGACCGTCGACTCCGACATCCCGGCGTCCCTCGACCAGGCAGCAAGCAAGCTGCTGGAGCGGCTCCGGACCGCCGTGGGGAAGCGCCTGGTGGCCGATGTCCCACTGGGCGCGTTCCTGAGCGGCGGCATCGACTCGAGCACGGTGGTTGCCCTCATGGCCGAGCTCAGCGCTCGGCCTGTCCGCACCTTTACCATCGGCTTCGACGATGGCGAGGGCTACGACGAACGCCCGTTTGCGAGGCAGGTGGCGGACCGGTTCGGTACCGACCACACCGAGTTCGTCGTGCAGCCCGACGCCGTCGAGCTGGTGGAGCGGCTCGTGCACCACCACGACCAGCCTTTCGGCGACGCCAGCGCGGTCCCGACCTTCCTACTTTCCGAACTGACGCGCGCCCACGTCACGGTCGCGCTTTGCGGGGACGGAGGTGACGAGCTCTTCGCCGGGTACCAGCGCTTCTCGGCGGCCGTGGCCATGCGACATCTCCAGCGCCTTCCCGCGCCCATACGGCGGATGCTGCAGGTCGCGTCGGCCCGGGTTCCGCACTCTCCCCGGGCCCGCCGGGCCCGATCGGTCGCACGGTTCGTCGCCGCCAGTACACGGCCGATGCCGGACTACTACCGGGCGTGGATCAGCTACGTGCCCGATGACGTGGTCGGGGACCTCCTCGCTAACCCCTCGAAGTGGGCCATCGACGCCTATGACGACGTCTGGCGGGCGTCGGAAGGAGCCCCCTTCGTCGACCGCCTGCTCGACCTGAACCTCCGCACCTACCTCCCCGATGACCTCCTGCCGAAGGTCGACAGGATGAGCATGGCTCACGCGCTCGAAGTGCGGTCGCCGTTCCTCGACATCGACGTCGTCCGGTTCGCACTCTCCTTGCCGTCGTCCATGAAGCTTCGGGGATGGTCACGGAAGCGTGTGCTCAGGAAGGCCATCGAGGGGTTCATGCCGCGTGAGATCCTCCGGCGCCCGAAGCGCGGTTTCGGCGTGCCGCTCGACCGATGGTTCCGTTCGGATCTGCGCCCGTACGTGGAGGCCGGCCTTATGGGGCCCAACGCCCGCCTCCGCCAGCACCTTCGTCCC
>JBOGID010000091.1:0-4959 GCA_050742295.1 Acidimicrobiales bacterium
CCCGCGCCCGGCTCGCCCGGCGCCCCCGCCCCCCGCGTCAGCGCCGACTCACGCACCGGGCACCCGGCAGCCAGGCCCGGCCGACAGGAAGTCGGCGTAGAAGAACCCGAGCGCCAACGCGGTGAACATCAGCGACAGGATCCAGAAGCGGATGATCACCGTCGTCTCGGGCCACCCCATCAGCTCGAAGTGGTGGTGGATGGGGGCCATGCGGAACACCCGCCGTCCGAACAGCCGGAAGGCGATCACCTGGATCACGACCGAGAGCGTGATCATGACGAACAGGCCGCCGGCGATGGGCAGCAGGAGGTGGGTGTTCGTCGTCAGGGCCAGCCCCGCCAGCGCCGCGCCGATGGCCAGCGACCCCGTGTCGCCCATGAAGATGCGGGCCGGCGCCGCGTTCCACCACAGGAACCCGGTGCAGGCGCCTACCAGGGCGGCCGCCACCAGGGACAGGTCGAGGGCGGGGCCGACGTTGTAGCAGTCCTGGTGGCGGAACTGCCAGAACCCCACGAACACGAAGGCGGCGAAGGCGTAGATGGCGGCGCCCGCGGCCAGCCCGTCCAGCCCGTCGGACAGGTTCACGGCGTGGCTCGTCCCCAGGATGATGAGCACGGCCCAGACGATGTAGAGCACGTCGCTCAGCTCGATGATGCTGCGGCTGAACGACAGGTCGGTGCGGACCTTGGCCTGGTAGACGCTCAGCAGGGCGAAGGCGAGGGCGACGGCCACCAGCCCGACGGTCTTGGCCGTCTTGTTGAGCCCCAGGCTGCGCTGGCGGGAGACCTTGATCCAGTCGTCGGCCAACCCCACCAGGCCAGCGCCCAGCGCCACCAGCACGACCAGGACCCCGGCGCTGGTGAACACGGCGCCGGTGGCGATGTGGCTGGCCACGTAGGCGATGACCAGCGCCAACAGCATGGTGATGCCACCCATGGTCGGCGTGCCCGCCTTGGTGAAGTGGCCTTGGGGCCCGTCCTCGCGGATCTGCTGGCCGATACCCCGGCTCTGGAGCTGGCGGATGAGGATGGGCGTCCCCAGGATGGCGACGAGGAGCCCCACGCTTGCGGCCACGAGGAGGGCTACCACGTGGTTGGTTTCTCGGCGGCGAGGACGTCCCTCGCCACGGCCGCGTCGTCGAACGGCACCGACCGGCCGCCCTCGAACACCTGCGCCGTCTCGTGGCCCTTTCCGGCAATGACGACCACGTCGCCGGGCCGGGCCGAGCCCACGGCCAACGCGATGGCCGCCCGGCGGTCGGGCTCCACGACGACCTCGGAGGCGGCGCCGGCCCGCACCTCCTCGATGATGGCCATCGGGTCCTCGTTGCGGGGGTTGTCAGACGTGAGGACGGCCGCATCGGCGAGCCTTGTCGCCACCGCGCCCATGGCCGGCCGCTTGGCGTGGTCGCGGTCGCCGCCGGCCCCGAACACGACGAGGACCCGCCCCTCCCCCGCCATGGTGCGGGCCGCGGCCAGGGCCTGTTCCAACCCGGCGGGCGTGTGGGCGTAGTCCACGACCACGGCCACCGGACCGCCACCGTCCACCCGCTGGAACCGTCCCGGCACCGACGTGACGGCGCCGAGGCCGGCGGCGATGGTGGGCGGGTCGACGTCCAGCTCGGAGGCGATGGTGGCGGCGGCCAGTGCGTTCGACACGTTGAAGGCGCCGGACAGGGCCAGCCGCACCCGTTCGCCCCGCCAGGTGAACGTGGAGCCGTCGCGGTCGACGTGCACGGCCGACGCGTCGGCGAGCGAGAAGGGACGGACCGGCAGTTCGGTGATGGCCGCGAGCCGCCGCCCCCACGTGTCGTCCTCGTTGATGACGGCCACGCGGGCCCGTCCCGGTTCGAACAGGGACGCCTTGGCTGCGAAGTAGTCGTCCATCGTCCCGTGAAAGTTGAGGTGGTCCTGGCTGAGGTTGGTGAAGGCGACGACCTCGAACCAGGTCGCATCGGCCCGGTGCTGGGCCAGGGCCTCGGACGAGACTTCCATGGCGACGGCCCGGGTGCCGGCTGCGGCCACGGCAGCCAGGCGGGCCTGGAGCTCGGTCGCCTCGGGCGTGGTGTGCACGCCGGTCAGCGTGCCGATGACGGCCGTGGGGACGCCCGCCGCTTCGAGGATCGACCGCAGGAGATAGGTGACGGTCGTCTTGCCGTTGGTGCCGGTGACGCCGGCCACGGCCATGCGGCGGGACGGCTCGCCGTGGAAGGCGGCGGCCACGGGTGCCATGGCGATGCGGGCGTCGGGCACCACGACCTGGGCCGCGGGGAGGTCGAGCGTGCGTTCGCAGAGAAGCGCCACCGCGCCGGCGGCGACGGCCGAGGGGGCGTGGTCGTGCCCGTCGGTGCGCGTCCCGGGGACGCAGCAGAACAGGGCGCCCGGCCCGACGGCGCGGGAATCGTGGGTCACGCCCGTGACCGGGGGCGCGCCGAGGACGCCCTGCGCCCGGAGCACGTGAATCCCGCCCAGCAGGCGCTCCAGCGGCACCGGGCTCTGAATGTCGGCGGCCGTCCCCGGGCTCGGTGCCGTGGAGGACCGCATGTGGTTCAGGGCCTCGTCGCCGATGACGACGGGAGCGTAGCCGCCGCCGGTTCGGCCCCTCCCTGCGGGGGAGGCACCTGGTAGTGGCGCACGGCGTACTGGGCGATCTTGGCGAACACCGGTCCCGAGGCGAGGGCGCCGGTGTAGGGCTGGGGCTCGTCGAGGACGACGATGGCCGAGAGGCGGGGCGCTTCCGCCGGGAAGAAGCCCGCGAAGCTGGCCACGTACGCACCTTCCTTGTAGTCGCCGGCCGCCTTGCGGGCGGTGCCCGTCTTGCCGGCGACGGTGTAGCCCTCGATGGCGGCCGTTCGGCCCGTGCCGTGGGTGACGGCCGCTTCCAGCATGGCCGTCACCTCGCGGGCGGTGTCGGCGGACACGACCCGGCGGCTCTCGGGCTCGGGACCGTCGCGCAGGCGGCCCCGGGAGTCGATCTCGCTGCGGACGAGCGACGGCGCCACGTGGACCCCGCCGTTAGCGATGGTGTTGTAGGCGGACAGCATCTGCAGCGGCGTGACGGCCAGGCCGTAGCCGATGGCCAGCGTGGGCAGGGTGGTGCCCGACCAGTTGTCCAGGTCGGGGACGATCCCGGCCGCCTCCAGCGGGAAGTCGAGCCCGCTGTCGTCGTCGAGGCCGAAGGCCCGCAGGTAGCGGTCGAGGCCGGTCCGGCCCACCTGCTGGGCGATCAGGATGGCGCCCGCGTTGGACGACTCGGCCAGCACGTCGGTGGGCGTCCACTGGCCCACGGAATGGGGCTCGGCGTCGACGAACTGGGTGCCGGCCACGGTGATGCGGTCGGGCACGCTGAACACGTCCGACGGCTTCACGGTGTGGGTGTCGAGGGCGGCCGACATGGTCACGATCTTGTTGACCGACCCCGGCTCGTAGACGTCGATGACGGCCTTGTTGTAGTCGGCGGGCTGCGGGGGCTTGCCGTTGGCGCCCGCCACCACGTTGGCCATGGCCAGGATCTCGCCGGTGCGGGGGTCCATGACGATGGCGATCCCCGAACGCGACCGGGTGGACGTGATCTGATCGGCCAGGGCCTGCTCGGCGAAGTACTGGAGGTCGCGGTCGATGGTGAGGACCAGGCTCTTGCCGCTGACGGGTGCGGTCTGCTGACGGACGCCGTTGGGGATGTCCCGGCCGCTGGGGTCGCGTTCGACGACGATCTGGCCGGGCTTGCCGGCCAGGAGGTCCTCGTACTGGCCTTCGAGGCCCGTGTAGCCGATCTGGTCGCTGTCGACCGAGCCCACGACCGACGACCCGACGGGGCCGGCGGGCGCCATGCGGGTCGGCTCGTCCTTGAGGAGGATGCCGTTAAAGGGCGGGAGGGCTTTCACCGCCTCGGCGGTGGCGTCGTCGACGCGCCGGGCGATGGTGACGTAGCTGGACGGGGTGGTGAGCAGGGCCCGCAGGTCGGACTCGTTCCGGCCGAGGACGGGGGCCAGGGCCCGCGCCGCGCCGGCGGGGTCGTCGACCATCTGGGGGTCGGCCCACACCGTGGTGCGGGGGACGGACACCGCCAGCGCCGCCCGGTTGCGGTCGTAGATGGCGCCCCGCGGGGCCGGAAGGGTCAGCGGGTGGAGCCGCTGGTCGCGGCCGATGACGGCGTACTTGCCGGCGGACAGGGCCTGGAGGTCGATGAGCCGCAGGCCCACGGCCGCGAACCCGAGCGACA
Organism: Acidimicrobiales bacterium; assembly: GCA_050742295.1. Classification (GTDB taxonomy): domain Bacteria; phylum Actinomycetota; class Acidimicrobiia; order Acidimicrobiales; family AC-14; genus JAHFUQ01. The sequence continues at coordinate 4,222 of JBOGID010000091.1, forward strand.
GCACCACGACGAGGGCGATGAGCCGGCCCCGGACCTCGGGGGTGCGGTGGGCTGGGGCGCGTAGAGGCACCCAGCCCGCCCGGCGAGGGGGGAACGCCGCCGGGCGGGCTGAGAGAACGGACCGGCTGGACCCGGTCACGGGCGGGTGGAGTTGGGTGTGGTGGCGGAGGTGGAGGCGGCTGCGGCGGAGGCGGCGGTGGCGGTGGCGGAGTTGGCGGGGCCGGTTTGTGCGGTTGTGGGGGTCGTGGCCGGGGCGGGGGCGGGGATCGTCGTGCGCGGGGGCGAGTCGAGGGAGGCGGCGTTGAGGGCGACGACGGTGGTGGGAACGACCATCCCCCTGGCCTTGGCCGCAGCCACGACCGCGGCCGGGGCCTGGAGCCGGGCCACCTCGAGGGACAGGTCCTGCTCGCGCTCCTGCTCCACCGCCAGGCGGGATTGCAGGTCCTGCACGTCGTCCTGGCCCTGGGCGAGCAGGACGTGCATGCCGATCACGCCGAACAGCCCGAAGCACACGGCGATGAGGGTCACACCCGTGAACAGGCCGGACAGGCGGCGCGCCCGCACGGTCTTGGGGTCGGGGACGAGGCTGAGCCGGGGCTTGGCGTGCTTGCGCGCTGCCGGGCGTTGGGCCGGCCCGTACCAGGGCTCCACTTGCTCGGCCAGCGCCCCCCGACTGGCCCGCCAGGCCCGACCTGCGGACGGAGACGGCCCGGTGTGGCCCGGAGCGCGGGCCCCGGG
>JBOGID010000092.1:0-4007 GCA_050742295.1 Acidimicrobiales bacterium
GAGCTGGCGCGCCGGCCGGTTCGAGGCGGGCCCGCAGCGCCGCGACCTTCTCGGCGGGGAGGCGCAGCATGGGCCACCCCCAGGCCAGGTTGATGCGCGACCCCGGTGCCGTCGTGCGGGGCTGGCGGGCGGCAGCCTCCCAGTCCACGTCCCGGGCGTTGCGGTGGGCGAACAGGGCGGCGGGCTCGACGGCGACACCGTGGGCCGCGAGCTGGGCCACCAGGTGGTTGAGCTGGGTGACACCCGACCGGTGCCGCACGTCGGACGGCACCGCGCAGTGCTCCCGTCCCCGCAGGATGTCTTCGGTGAAGGCGACGAGGTTGCCCCGTGGCCCGATCTCCACGAAGACCCGCGCCCCCTCGTCGTACAGCGCCTCGATGGTGCGGCGGAACTCGACCGGCCGGGTCCAGTGTTCGAGGAGCAGCGCACGGATCGCATCCGGTTCGTCCGGGTAGGGGGCCGCGGTGGTGCACGAGTAGAACGCCGTCCGGCCCGGCCGGAAGACCAGCCCCGCGAACGCCTCCTGCAATTGGCCGCTGTAGGGCGCGAAGAGCGGCGTGTGCACCGCTCGGTCGGCGGCCAACTCCTCGTAGATGAGCCCGTCGCGATCGGCGACGGCGCGGGCCCGCGCCACGGCCGTGCGCTCGCCGACGAGGACGCCTTGGTGCGGGCAGTTGTCCATGGCCACGAACACGTCGCCGCCCGCCTCGCGGGCCACCGCTTCGAGCTGCTCGCGGTCGGCGGCCACGGCCAGCAGTACCGCCTTCGGCACGTCGTCGCGGGACGCGGCGGCGGCGTAGATGCCCTGAAGGGACAGGGACAGCGCAGCCAGGCGGTCGTCGGAATCGACATCGAGGACGCCCGATGCCACGGCCGCCGAGTACTCCCCGCTGCTGTGACCGAGGCAGGCGTCGGGCCGCACTCCCAGGCTCGTCACGACCTCGTGCAGCGCCTGGCCGGCCATCACCACCGCCTCGACGGCGATGTCCATCTGCATGAGTCGCTGCTCGGCCCGCCGCCGGTCCTCGTCGGTGAAGACGGGCGGCGGGAACACCTCGTCGCTGGGAAGGTGAGTGTCCGCCCGGTGGGCGTTGAGCCGATCGGCCCGGTCGAACACGGCTCGCGCCGCCGGGAAGTGGAGGCACAGGTCGGTCATCATCCCCGGGTACTGCGCGCCCTCGCCGGGGAAGAGGAACACCGTCTTGCCGTGGCGGCCCAGGGGGTCGGCCACGAAGTACACGCCGGTGGCAGCCTTGATCTTCCTGCACCCCGGCTTGGCGAGCCGCGTTGCTGCGTCGACCAGCTTGGCCCGGAGGTCGGGCAGCGACGTCGCCACGATGCCGAGCCGCAGCGGTTCGGCATGACGGTGCAGGGCGCGGCTGAGGGTGAAGGCGAGGTCGGTCAGGGTGAACGGCGGTTCGCCGCCCGCGCCGTCGCCGTCCAGGGTATCGAGCGCCTCGGCCAGGCGGGCCGCCTGCTCGGCGAGCCCGACCGCCGAATCGCTTTCGAGGATGCAGACCTCGCTGTCCCACGGGGGTGCGTGCACGGGCCGCTCCGGGGCCGGCCGCGCCGCGCCGCCGTCGTGCTCCTCCAGCACGGCATGGGCGTTGATGCCGCCGAACCCGAAGGCGTTGATGCCGGCCCGGCGGGGCTCGGTGCCGCCGTGGATCCACGGGCGCGTCTCGGTGTTCACGTAGAAGGGGGTGTTCTCCAGTTCCAGCCGGGGGTTGGGCGTGTCGCAGCCCAGCGTGGGTGGGAGGACCTTGTGGTAGAGCGACAGGGCGAGTTTGATGACCCCGGCCACGCCCGCGGCGGGGATGGTGTGGCTGATCATCGACTTCACGGTGCCGATCCCGCAGCGGGGCGCCGTGCTCCGCCTCGTCCCGAACACCCGGCTCAGGGCCTGCACCTCGGTCGCGTCGCCGACGGGCGTAGCCGTGCCGTGCGCCTCGATCAACCCCACCGACGCCGGCGACACACCGGCGTCCTCGTAGGCCCGGCGCAGCGCCAGCTCCTCGCCTTCGACGCGGGGCGCCATGACGCTTGCGCCCCGCCCGTCGCTGGACACGCCCACGCCCCGGACAACCGCGTAGACGCGGTCGCCGTCAGCCTCCGCGTCGGCCAGGCGCTTGAGCACGACCATGCCGATGCCCTCGCCCAGGAGGGTGCCGTCGGCGTCCTTGTCGAACGGCCGGATCCGCTCCCGTCGGGACAACGCGTTGAGCTGGCAGAAGACGTTCAGGGCGGGTACGGGGATCCACAGCTGCGAACCGCCGGCCAGGGCGAGGTCGGACCGGCCCTCCTGGAGGTCGCGGATGGCGAGCTGCATCGCGACCAGCGACGAGGCACACGCCGCATCGACCGTGTACGTCGGCCCCATGAGGTCGAGCCGGTTGGCGATCCGCCCCACAATGATGTTGGGGATCAGGCCCGGGACGGTTTCGGGGCCGATGGACGGCAGCGCCTGCTTCAGCTCGGCGCGGAAGCTGTTGAGGTCGTCGTCGCCCAGTTCGGGGTGGAGCTGGCGCAGCAGCTCGATCGTCTGGCCGACGATGAGCCCCCGCTGGATCGCGATGGCGTTGCCGCCGTTTAGGTACGTCCCCTTGCCCAGCACGATGCCGGTGCGACGGCGCACGTCCGCGGGCAGATCCTCGCAGCCCGCGTCGGCCAGCGCGTCGCGCGCGATCTGCAGCGCGATCCACTGGTCGGGCTCGCCCCCCACCGAGACGGGAGGGATGCCATGGGGGAGCGGGTCGAAAGACAGCAGCGAGCCCAGGTAGCCGCCCCGCTGGCAGTACACCTTGTCGGCATCCTCGAACGTGGGGTCGAAGTAGACACCTGTGTCCCATGCCTCGGGGGGCACGTCGGACACGGCGTCGACCTTGTTCAGGATGTTCCGCCAGTAGGCGTCGAGGTCGGGGGCGCCGGGGAACAGGCACGCCATCCCGACGATGGCGACGCCCGGCGAGCGGGGGTCGTGGCCGTTCGACGCGGCGTTGGTCCTCATGGCCGTGCTCCGGCCAGCCGGTTGAGCGCGGCGCTGCCCGCCCCGACCATGTCGGTCAGCGACGCCAGCAGCCGGCCGTCGCTGTCGTAGAAGGAGTGGTCGCCGTGGCTGAGCGGCCGCTTGCTCTCGGTCCGGACCCGGAGCTCGTGGACGACCGGGCCTGACGGCGGGCCGAGCGGCGCGTGCCGGCGGAGGACGGCGAGCTCGGTCGGCAGCAGCGTCACGTCCCAGTGGAGGCGGGCCCAGATCACCTGCATCTGGAGGGCGGCGTCGACGACGACGGGGTCGATCAGCCACGCGGCCTGGTGGTCACCGCCGAGGCAGTCCCGCGGGTCCGACGCGCTGATACTGGCCCGAGTGCCCCGCTCGCCCATCCCCTCGATGCCGGTGATGGCCTGGAAGAGGGGGCCGTGGAACAGGAGCCGGTCGTACGCCTCCGCCACGGCCATCGGGAAGGGGGCGAGCCCGTCGAGGACGGCGCCGTTGCCGTTCCCGTTGCCGTTCATGGGGCCGGACATGGGGCCGGACAGCGCACCCAGTTCCACGACGGCGCGGTAGTGCTCCTCGTCCCGGTCGGCGGCGGTGATCGAGACGTCGAGCGAGAGCCCGTGGCCGCCGGACGGCCGGGGCGTGGCCACGACCCGGACCTGCTTCCCGCCATCGTCAACGGTGACGCCCTTGCGCAGCCGGACGTGCTGCAGTTGGGTGACCTCGAGGCTCGGCCAGCCCGCGGCGGCCACCTCGGCCATCAGCTCCATGGCGACGGCGAAGGGCAGCACCGGGCGCCCGTCGATCCGGTGGTGGTCGAGGTAACGGTCGTCGGCGGCGTCGAGCCGGCACACCGCCTCCAGCCGGCCGCCATTCCCCCAGGTGAGCGTGGCCCGCCCGCCCAGGAGCGGGAGGTGGGCGTGGGCCAGCAGCAGGGCCGGTGAGTCGGGCCGATGACCGGGTGCGGTGGCCGGGGCGGGTGCGGTGGCCGGGGCGGGTGCGGTGGCCGGGG
>JBOGID010000093.1:0-6680 GCA_050742295.1 Acidimicrobiales bacterium
CTTGTGCTGGGCCCACGGGCCGCCGGCCCCGTCCAGGAACGGCCGGCCGGCCACGGCCACCGCGGCCCGGGCCAACCGCAGGGCGTCGGCCGGCGAGCGGGGGAGGGCGTGCTCGGCGTGGGTCACGGCCGCCACCGCCCGTTCGATGTCTATCGTTACGTCGGCCGGCAGGCGGAGTTGGAAGCACCCGAACTGGTTGCGTACGGCATCGTCGCCGTCGAGGCCCACTTCGCCGAGCACCGAGCGAAGGCGGGCGATGACGTCGTCGAGGACGGCCGCCCACTCGTCGGGGGCCTCGTTCCCCCAGAGGGCGGCGGCCAGCTCGGCCTGTGGGAGGGGCCGGTGACGCTCGGCCACCAGGACGGCGAACGCGAGCCGGCCCAGCCTGCCCAGGCGCGCCTCGTCGGCCTGCACGCCGTCGATGTCAATGGCCAGTCGGCCCGTCAGCGAGATCGTGACCGCCATGCGCTCTGGTTGTCGATTGGGCGCCTCAGCTCCCATCGTCGCGCGCGCCAGCGGAGCGGGCGACCGTGGCGCGTGCCTCGGCCCGGGCCTGCCGTCGCGGCTGCCGTCGTGGCTGCGGGTGCGGGCTTACGCCACGGGGCGCTTGTCCCGCATGCCGGCGACGGCGGCTGCCAGTTCGTCGGCTTCGAGGATGTCGGCCATGACGCCGATCTGGTCGTCCCAAACGTCGTCGGGAACGGCCGAACGGATCGCCTCCTCCAGCACGTGGAACACGTCGAGACCCAACTGGGCCTCCGTCAAGGCACCTGCGTAGGCCGGGTCGCCCAACACCACCGTCTCGGCTGCGATCTCGGCGGCCTCCGGGTCGGGGGCACCGAGCAGCACGAGCAGCTCAGCGGGGTCGTGGGTCTTGGCCAGCCGGGAGATTGTCTCCTGGCTCTGCAGGTCCATGGCGCCGGACGCCGTTCAGACGAAGCACTCCGTGGCGACGAACACGACGTCGCCACCGGCAGCCTTCACGCAGGCGGCGATAGCGGGACCGGAGATGCCGTCCCGCTCGCCCAGGGCAATGACCTTCCTGCCGGCGAGCACCCAATCACCTCCTCGTCGGTCGGGTGTGCGGTTCGGGCTCCTGCCAGGTTGTTCACGCACTGGCGGCGAGGTCGGCCAGCTTGCGGTCGACCCACGAGCGCAGCTCGGCCGCGGAGACGTCGGCCCCGTCGAGGCGATCGACCTCCTCGCCGTTGCGGAACAGGAGGAACGCCGGCAGGCCCATGATCTTGTACTGCATGCAGAGGCGGCGGTTCTTGGGGGCCTCGAGCTTGACGACCTTCATGTCCGCGGCACGGTCCGCTGCCAATTTCTCGACGTCGGGCATCATGGCGATGCACGGCGCGCACTGGGGACCCCAGACATCGACGAGGGTGACCCCGTCGCCGACCAGTTCTTCGAAGTTCTCCTTGGTGGCCTCGACCACTCAAGCCTCCCGGGGGTTGCGTTCGAGCAACACGCTCATGCCGTCGGAGAGCTGACACATGCGACCGAGGAACAGACTTCCCTTGGCCAGCAACATCACCCTACTCGCCTCACCGGTGGTCAATCGATCCAGGGCGTGGGGCAGGTAGCACAGGGCGGACGCCAGGTGGCCCTGGGTCGGCGCGTAGCCGGGCATGCCCCGGCGGGCGACGAAGTCGGCGATGTCGGCCCGCTCGATGTCGCCGCGGCGGGCGGCCAGGGCGGCGATGGTCTTGTAGTTCCGCTCGGGGACGTTGCCCGACCCCTGCGGCTCGGTGATCTCGGGGTTGTGCAACTCGGTGGCGAAGTCGTCCACATCGGTCGTCCTCAGTCCCATGCGGCCGAGGGGTTCGAGGGCGAGCGCCTCCATGATCTGGGGGGCGGAGCCGCCCGCCGCGACCCGGTGGCGCCCGACACCGTCGAGGCGCAGGCGCGGCGAGCGGCCATCGTCGCGCTGGACGACCGCCGCCGCCCCGCCCAGCACGTCCTCCAGGACGGGCATGTCGTGGCTGAGGTGGCCCTGGAACTTCATGCCCAGCTTGGCCAGCGACCCCCCGGCCACCACGGCGACCCGGTCGAAGACTCCCGCCGCCACCAGGCTGGAGGCGGTCACGATGGCGGGGATGGCGGCGGCGCAGAAGTTCTTGATGTCGGCGCCCGACGCCTCGGCGAGGCCGGTCACGCCCGCCACCGACTTGGCCAGGTTGCCGCCGCCCCGCTGGTAGCGGTCGCCGATGGCCTCCTCGCCGCAGCCGATCACGTAGTCGATCGAGGCCGGGTCGATGCCGTGGCGGTGGAGCAGGTGGAGCAGGGCCAGGCTGGCCGTGACCTTGGACGACAGGTTCTCCAGCAGAACGTGGGCGGCCAGGGACGCATCGTCGAGCTGCCCGCACCGGATGGCGCCCGCCAGCGTGCCGTCGCGGGTGAAGAGGGGGAGGGCCCCCGGTTCGGCCGACACCGCATCGGCGTCGCCCGCGGCCTTGTCGATGCGGTCGAGGGCCAGCCCCTTGGCCAGCGGGTGGCCGGCCAGGGCGGATGCGGCGTGAGCTGCGGCTGCCGGTGACAGTGTGACGAGGTCGAACTCGTCGATGGCGGCCAGCAGGCCGAGAAACTCGTCCTCGGGGACGATCTCGCCGTAGGGTGCCTGGCGTTCCCCCGGTCCCGCCGACCACGGCCGGGCCGGGAGGTCGCGAGGGTGCACGGACCCGAGGTAGGCCTGGTGGGCCGGGTAGGCCACGGCCTCGTCGAACGTGCGCAGCGAGGCGAGGAACTTGCCCTCCACCTCCTTGCTCTTGGACAGCTCGCGTTCGGGCTTCGATCCGTGACGGGCCAGGCCGGGCACGTGGGCCAGCACCTGGCCGGCGGCGGTCACGACGGCGGTGGGGGATGGGGCGTCGGTCACGCCCTGAAGTATGGCGCCTGCGCGAGGGCCACCTCGCATCCGTGCAATGGGACCCGAAATGCCACCCGCCGGAGATCACCAAATAACTGTGGCCCTTCTAGGGGCAAGTGACAGGTAAGTGTCCCGGACATTTGTATTCCCGGACATTTGTATTGTAGTCGAAGCAAACCGGGTAGGCCAGGCCTCGGCAGTACCTCGGCAGTGTCGAAACGTGACGGGGTCGACGGCGAGAGGAGCACACTCATGGCACGCGATACTGCACCGCAAACCGACAGCGACGACAAGCTCATTCCCCCCTACAACAAACATAGCAAGGCCGAAGGCGAGAGCGACAGCAGCCGCGATCTGCGGGGCACGGTGGAGCGCCAGCTGGCCGACACGCACGGCCCAGGCACGGGCGCCACCACCACGCCGATGCAGGAGAGCCCGGTGCAGCCGGACGAGGTGACCGCCGGCGCTCCCGAGTCACTGTACGGCGTCGGCGAGAGCACGACTCGGCGCGGCGAGGACATCAAGAAGGAATAGGGCAAGGAGCCCGGTCGCAAGGACCTCGGCACCAAGGGGCAGAGCCGGCGCCCCTACGGCACGTCCGACCAGCGCGACTCGACCGGCGTCGACCCCCAGGACGTCGCCGACCCCGACACGCCCAACACGTTCACCGGCGACCAGGGCGGCTGACCCGCCCCACCAAGGCCGCGGCGGAACCGCCGGTCCAGCACTTTCCGGTCACGCAGATACATCGAGTGTGGTTGGATAACCGGAAAGGCCTGGCCCGCTCAGCTCAGTGGCCGTGGGGCCAGGGCTCGTCGAGGGGCCACCGGCAGCGGTCAGCACCGCCGGCCATCGACTCCATCTCGGCCAGCAGTTCGTCGAAGAAGGCGGCGAACCGGTCGGCGTCGTCGGGCCAGCGGCCGGTGTAGTAGAGCCAGGCGTCGGCGGAGCCACCCGGAGCGGTCGACGCGGCCACGCCGGGGGCCGAGCAGCGGTAGTCATCGCCCGTCCGGGCGACAAACACCAGGTCACCGGCCTCGGGTGCGGCCTGGCGCAGCTCGGCGAAGAGTTGCTCCCGGGTCAGGGGCGGCGTCTGTTCAACGGCGGCGTCTGTTCAACGGCCCAGCGTCTCCGCGGCGACGGCGGCCCGTTCGAGGTTGCCCGCCGAGTCGGCCAGCAACCCGTTGAGCGCCGTCGCTCCGGGGCCGATGATCGTGCAGTGGCCCTCGATGGCCTTCACCCCGTCGGCGATCTTCTCGAGGGTGTCGCCCGTGTGCTTGAGCTGCTTGGTGAGGCGCAGGAGGAAGAATGCGAGCGTCGCCACGAGCAGGGCGATCTCCACGACCGTGAGGATGACCCGGAGCGTCATGACTGGCTCGCCGCCGCGGTGGAGAGCACATCGGCGTGACGTTTGGTCTCCGCCTTGAGCTCACCGGCCAGGTTGAGCGTGTCGTTGAGCATCCAGGTGGTCGCCGTCTGGGTGGCGAGCTTGCCCGCCTCGTTCCAGGCCTCGTCGACGCCCTGGTCGATGTCCTTCACGATGATCGTGAGGAACCCGAGCAGGAGGATCACGGCCGACAGGATCACGACCCCGAGCCCGAGGGTGATCCACCACATGGTCTGGTGATCCGAACTGACGTCGCCGGTGATCATTCCCCTACCAGTGCCTTTCGCGCCGTCACGGCGTGGTTGACGATGCCCACGAGCTTCTCGTTGACCTTCCCGACGGCCGGGACCAGTTCGGTGGTGCCCTGGATCTCGACGATCTCGCCGATGATGTCGCCCACCTGCTTGTTGATGCGGTTGGCGACCGACAGGATCCATCCCACCAGGATCACGACCAGGACGATCACCACCGAAGCGATGGCATAACCGACGTACCAACCGGTCAGATCCACAGGTGTCGATACCTCCTCACAGTGCCCTCACAGTGGCCGCCACGGGCACCCTAAAGCATCGCTCCACCTCGGCGCTAGCCGCCACTTTCTGCGTCAAAATCTCTAGGTGTCCGGGGCATACAGAGATCAAACAGGCACAGAAACCTGTGTGTGACCAGTTCACGTAGTTGTGGATGATCCCTACTGACACAGTCCGAAAAAGGCGCAAGAGTGAGGGCGTCCAGCGTCACCCAGCAGAACTCGCCCGCGTTTCGGCGCGGCTCCTGTCCCGCGTACGCGCTAAAGGGGGATTCGGCACGTGGCCCCAGCCAAGTCAGCACCCGAACCTGTTATCCACATCCTCTGGATCAATGCCGGTCTGAGCTGTGACGGCGACTCCGTCGCTCTCACGGCGGCCACCCAGCCCAGCATCGAGGAGATCGCCCTCCAGGCGCTGCCCGGACTTCCCAAGATCGCGGTCCACTGGCCGCTTATCGACTACGAGTGCGGCCCGGTGGGCGGGGCCGACGACTTCATCGAGTGGTTCTTCAGGGCGGAGCGGGGCGAGCTTGAGCCCTTCGTCCTGGTGGTCGAGGGATCGATCGCCAACGAGTCGATCAAGCGGGAGGGGTACTGGACCGGCTTCGGGAACAACCCTGCGACGGACCAGCCCATGACCCTTTCCGAGTGGATCGACAGGCTGGCTCCCAAGGCCACCGCTCTCCTGGCGGTGGGCACGTGTGCCACCTACGGCGGCATCCACGCCATGGCCGGCAACCCGACGGGCGCCATGGGCCTGGCCGACTACCTCGGTTGGAGCTGGAAGTCCAAGGCCGGCATCCCGATCGTCAACGTGCCCGGCTGCCCGATCCACCCCGACAACCTGTCCGAGACGATCCTGTACCTCCTGTACATGGCCACCGGCCAGGCGCCGCTCATCCCACTCGATGAGGCGCTGCGGCCCGCGTGGCTGTTCGGCAACACGGTGCACGAGGGGTGCGACCGGGCCGGCTATTACGAACAGGGCGACTTTGCCACCGAGTACGGCTCGCCCAAGTGCATCGTGAAGCTGGGCTGTTGGGGCCCCGTCGTCAAGTGCAACGTCCCCAAGCGGGGCTGGATCAACGGCGTGGGTGGCTGCCCCAACGTGGGCGGCATCTGCATCGGCTGCACCATGCCCGGCTTCCCCGACAAGTTCATGCCGTTCATGGATGAACCCCCGGGCGGCAAGGTGTCCACCGCCGCCTCCGGGCTGTACGGCTCCGTCATCCGCGGGCTGCGGGAGATCACGGCCAAGACCGTCGACACCGAGCCCAAGTGGCGGGCCAAGGGCCAGCGCTTGCTCACCGGCTACAAGGCCGAGTGGCGGTAGAGCCCAGCACACGACAACCACTCGACACCTTCGAACACTCCGAACCAAGGGGGAGCACAAATCGTGGCAACCAGGACGGCCCGGGCCGGAAGCAAGGTCGGCAGCACCAGCAGCGATGTGGTGGAGATGGCGTGGGACCCGATCACCCGGATCGTGGGCAGCCTCGGCATCTACACCAAGATCAACTTCGGGACCGGCCGGGTGGAGGAGTGTCACTCCACCTCGTCGATCTTCCGGGGCTACAGCATCTTCATGAAGGGGAAGGATCCACGGGACGCCCACTTCATCAGCAGCCGGATCTGCGGCATCTGTGGCGACAACCACGCGACGTGCGCCTGCTACGCGCAACACATGGCGTTCGGCGTCAATCCCCCAATGCTGGCGGACTGGATCATCAATCTCGGCGAAGCGGCCGAGTTCATGTTCGACCACAACCTGTTTCAAGAGAACCTTGTCGGTGTCGACTTCTGCGAAACCATGGTCCGGGCGACCAACCCCGCCGTGTGGGAGAAAGCACAGCGCACGGAGGCCGCGCACGCGCCGGCGCACGGCTACCGGA
>JBOGID010000094.1:0-3617 GCA_050742295.1 Acidimicrobiales bacterium
TCTTTCTCCCGTCCGGATCCGGCAGCGTCATCGTGAAATACGAAAGCGGCTCCGCTGGTGAATCGAAGGCCGAGGGATCTGCTCGATGGCTCCATGGCAACTGGATGGCGGATGCGGTGATGGAGAACGTTCCGCGTGGTAAACGGCTCGATCCGAGCGAATCCGAGCGACGAGGCGCAGATCGCTCTCTTGGACGAAAACCAGCTCGGCCCAGACACAAAGGTTCTTAAGGATATGGCGGTCTACTATAACCACCCCGGTTCCCGCAATTCGGTGTCAAGATGGATCCAATGGCGATGGGTGAGAACCTCGACGAAATGGTCACGGCCGGTGCCGGGCAACAGGGCGCTGGCAATGTGTCCGATCTGCTGGACGATTGGAAGATCTGGATCGGGTTCGGGAGGATGGCCGCGTTCGACCTTCTGATGAACAACGCCGACCGGTTCGGTATGGGTAGCGAAATCAACCTTCAGAACATCGATCTTACGAACACTCAACAGCTTGCGCCACTCGACGACTTCATAAACGGCTTCCTCCGAGCTGTAGGCGAACTCAAGAAGGTCCGATCCAGATTCAAGGAGGAGATCGGGGCCAAGACCGTGACGAAGGAGGAGGAGAAGACGGGAAAGGTCCTTCTGCACCGAATCGACCAGATGCTCTAGAAAGAGGAGCTTTCGGACGTACCGGTCGCGGTCAACGGTGTCGGCGCGGTGACGGCGGGAGGCATCAACCGCTTCCAGGTCTCCGGTCCGGTCTTCGGGGGCTGCCGCGAAAGGACCGACCACGGCTCCGCCCGCGCCGGTCACGGTCTGCCAGTACGCGCTGATCGCGCGTGAGAGCCCGAACGCAGCGGGTTGTCAGGAGACGTCGAACTCGTTGCCCTCGGGGTCGGCCAGAAGGGTCCACCGGCCATCGTCACCGTCGTGGACACCCAGGACGGTGGCGCCGAGGCCTTTGAGCCGCTCGACCTCGGCATCGTGTGCCTCCGGCCCAACGATGAGGTCAAGGTGGAGACGGTTCTTGACGGTCTTTGGCTCGGGGACCGCCTGGAAGAGGACTCGTCGGCCTGTTCCGACGCCGCGCTCGTCGACCGGATCGTCGGGATGCCGTAGAGAGGCGACGGTCCGCCAGCGCCGTTTCCCAGCGATCTCGATCGTCAAGTCGGGCGGGACGTGGCCGGCCTCCACGAGCCCGCTGACGAACGCGTCAATCTCCTCGTGCTCGTAGTGGAGGGCGCTGGCCCAGAACGCCGCCAGGTCGTGTGGCTCGGCGGCGTCAAAAACGACATGGGTTCGAACGGCCGTCATGCGCCATGTTCGCGCCGCGGATCTGGCCGTGCGCAGCCGGCGATCGGCTCGGTGGTTGAGCCGGCCACGATCGTCGCGGCGAGGGCGAGTCGGTGGTCTTTGGCCCACGGCGGTCCCAGCCTTGCCCGCGGGCCGTGGAGAACCTCGTAGGCCCGTTCCCCGAGGATGTCGGCCGCTTGGCCCTCCACGGTCTTGGCGTCGTAGAAGTGGACGTCCCAGCCGCGTGCGTCGGCGAGCTCGGCCAGCACCTTGCGGTACATGACGGGTCGGCGCGGGCCTCGTAGGGAGCGCGACGCTGGACGGCGATGTCCTCAGGGAAGTCGAGCGGCCAGGCTCGCAGTGACATCCACTCGATCGGTGCGGGCAGGGCGGCTACGAGCTTGTCCAGCGCCGCGGACGCGGCCCGGAGCGCCGACGCCCGCACCTGCGCGACGAGCGCCGCGGCGGCGTCGTCGAGACGTTTGCCTTCGTGGTGGATCGGTGCCATCGGCATTCCGGCTTCGACCAGCTCGATCCTTCGGCGATCGATGACGGTGTAGTCGGCCGACGCCGTGACCGCGACGGCCCACCCGAAATGGGTGCGGCGCTCCAGGAGTGAGGGGCGCCGAGCCGGTGACCAGGTCGTTTTTGGTGAGCGCGCTCGTGGCATCGCCCTGATGTGCCGTGAAGGCGGCTGGTTCCTTCACGGGTAGCGGCTATGCAAGGTTGCGAGGCGGACGTTGCTGGGAGCCGGCGGGCGCGGTGGTGTCCGGCTTCGGGGTGGTGGGCTTGTCGGACTGCTCGATCTCGAAGGCGCGGAGGGACGCGACCTCGAGCTTGGCGGCGACCTCTTTGAGGCGCCGAGCGTTGTCGAACCAGGGCTGGTAGCGGGTGAGCTGCTGTTCGCTCAGGTAGCGAGTGACGGTCCTGCCATCGAGCGTGCGGGTCCACTGGATGTAGGGCCCGTGCAGCGCGCCGGGGTCGTCGTGGCAGCTGCATCCTGGCTTTCCGCAGCGCATGCGGCGCACGGCCAGGCTGCCTGGGAGCAGGCCGTCGATCTCGGCGAGCTGGCTGGCGAGCCCTCTACGGGTTGCCTCCCAGGGTCGTTTTGCGTCTTTGGCTGGCATCGCCCTCCTTCTACCAACTCCGACCATCCGCTGCCCGGGAGCCTACAGCGTAGAAGCTGTAGGCACCACGGCCGGACCGGTGCCGTGGCCAACCACCAGGGGGACCGATGGACGCCGCCGTGGCCGAGGCCGACGCCTTCGCCCGGGCGAGGGGCTACTTCGAAGAGATGCTGGGCTGGCTCGAAGGGACCGAGTCGGCGCAGATGTCGCACGCCGAACTGGAAGACGAGATGCTGTGCCGTGGCCGCGAGCTGCAGCGCCTCGCGTTCCAGGACCACCTCGATCTGCGTGCGCTGCGTGAGCGGCGCGTCGAGGTCGTCGATGCGAGCGGCGTCGCCCATTCGGCCGTGGAGGCCGGGCACAACCGCCGGCTGTCGACGGTTGTCGGCGCCGTGGACGTCGAGCGCCTCGCCTACCGCCAGCGGGGCAGCTCCAACTTGTGCCCCGCCGACGCGGCGTTGAACCTCCCCGACCAGCTGCACTCCCACGGGCTTCGCCGCCTGGCAGCCGTCGAGTCGACCAGAGGCTCTTTCGATGAGGCCGCAGCAGCGATCGAGCGGACGACGGGCGTGGCGGTGGCCAAACGGCAGGTGGAGTCCCTCACCGCCCAGGCGGCCACCGACGTCGAGGAGCTCTATGCCAGCAGGGAGCACACCGAGGTGGACGACCGAGACGTGCTGGTGATCTCCGCTGACGGCAAGGGGATCGTCATGCGTCCCGACTCGCTGCGGCCGGCGACCGCCAAGGCCGCGAAGGCAACGACGAGGAAGCTCGAGACTCGCCTGTCCAAGGGCGAGAAGCGCAACAGGAAGCGCCTGGCCGAGGTCGGCGCCGTCTACGACGTCTCAGCGGTGCCTCGCAGCGCGGACGACGTCATGGCTTCCAAGGCAGGCGACCAAGCTCCGCCCCAAGCGCCGCGGGCGAAGAACAAGTGGGTGACCGCCAGCGTCGTCGAGGACGCAGCCGAGGTCGTGGGTCGCCTCTTCGACGAGGCAGAGCGGCGCGACCCCGGGCACGAGCGTGCCTGGGTCGCCCTCGTCGACGGCAACAACCACCAGATCGAGCGCATCGGCGCCGAGGCGACCGCCCGAGGGGTCGAGGTGACCACCGTGGTCGACCTCGTCCACGTGATCGAGTACCTGTGGGGCGCGGCATGGTGCTTCTTCCCCGAAGGCGACGCCGCCGCAGAGGACTGGGCCCGCGA
>JBOGID010000095.1:0-2173 GCA_050742295.1 Acidimicrobiales bacterium
GGAGGTCGAAGGTCGGGGCGGTCTCGATGACGCTCATGGCAGTGCCTCCTCGAGTTGCTGGCGGCTTGGGACCGGTGACACGCGGCCGTCGGGAAGACGGTAGATGCGGCAGGACAGAGAAGGCGGCGCTTCGGCGCCGGCCGAGTCGACGTCGCGGTCGTCGACGCGAATGGTCGGCGATCCCGGAAACGCGTGCGCGACCGCGTCCTCGTGCGTTCGTATCTCACGCCACTCGATCGGCACGTCGATCCCTCGCTCCGCGAGCACCTCGAGGAGGAGGTCCTTCGCCTCGGGATGGGAGGGACATTCTCTCCAGAACAGGAACTCGATCCTCACAGCGGCACGCTAGCCACACGCGCCTCTCCTGTCGGTCTTCAGCGCCCGGCGAGAGATCTCCCTCCTCCAGAAACCCTGCAAATGGGGTCTCCCGCCGTCTCCGAGCGAACGATTCATGAGGGAGGCCGATTTGAACGTCGCACTGCCTTCCCCGATTCGTAGCCACGCCACCCGCCGATGCCCTCTCTAGACTGCCCGCCCACCAGCTCCATGCTCCGCCGGCTCGCCATCGTGCTCGTCGTCGTCCTGGCGCTCGTCGCCGCTTGGCCGGCGTCGTCGCCGGCGACGGTCCGCGGCCCCTGCATGGCCGAGATTGCCAGCGAGGACGCCCGGTCCCTGTTCGTCGGCGCACGCGACGATGCCGTGACGGTCGACCGCAACAGCCTCGTCCCGGTGCGGATGACGTCCGACCGGCCGATGACCCGGCTCAAGGTCGAGCTCGAGTTCGCCGGCCTCAGGTTCACGGTTCACGACCGCCCGACGACGGGAACGAGCTGGGCGAGCGAGGTTCCGGTCGACGACTATGGCCTGTACGGCATGGGCCTCTGGAAGGTCGTCGCGTCGAGCGAAGGCGAGGGCTTCGACTGCGAGGCGACCGGCCTCATCGACGTCCAGGACGACCACGAGCTCGATCCGCTGTCGACGATCGCCGGGCTCGCCGGGCTGGCCTTGGCACTCATCGGCGCCCTCGGCATCCTCGCCGTCGCCGCCCGCATCGGCAGGGCGCGGTCGGCGCCGGTCCCGGGGGTCCTGCTCGGTGTCCTCCTCGGAGCCGGAGTCTGCGTTCTCCTTCAGCAGTTCTCGGTCGTCTACCCGACCGTCGGAGTCGCCGGCGGCCTGCTCGCCATCGGCGCCGCGATCGGCCTCGCGTTCAGCCTGTTCGGGCTGCCGCTCCGCTCGAGCGACGCGCGCAACGAGGTCCGCTAGACGCTGCGGGGCCGGGGCTACACTGCCCTGTCCCGGGCCGTTAGCTCAGCTGGTAGAGCAGGGGACTCTTAATCCCAAGGTCGAAGGTTCGAATCCTTCACGGCCCATTCGACACCGTGCGGACACGCGAAGACCGCATGGTTGAGCGGGACGGGTGTGTCACGGAGGGCACCCGTGTGCGTGGCGTGCCCTCACCGGTGCCCCCATGGCAATGACGCGCCGACTCGCGGATTGCGCACCACCGCGCTCACCGAGGATTTTCCAGTCCTGCGGCTTGACGAACGGCGACCTGCGCGAGTGCGCCGCCTAGCAGCACGAACGCAACAGCGATGACGAACTCCACGCCATAGCCGGCCCACGCTGGCTGGAAGTCGTGGTCGCTTCCGTTCGTCAGCATAAACGCGATCGTGAGTCCAACGGCGAGGCCGACCCCGTTGCAGCAGCCCGCGAGGAGGAGGTGTCGGAGCGTCACCATGCGTGCCAGCCGAGTTCGGGTCAGGCCAAGGCGCTCGAGTGTCCGCGCTTCGTGGGTCTGTGCCGCGACGGTGTCGACCTGGGCTATGACGAGCGCCAGGAGTGTTGCGAGACCCGAGACGAGGGCGCCGAGCAAGAGCCAACGGACCATCGCGGGCAGTGAGGTCGGCCGCCACGTCGACGCGTCGACCAGCGGCCGGATGAAGCCCGCCTCGAGGCTCGCGGTATAGATCAATTCGGTCATCTGACGGTCCGGCTTCGCCCACACGACAAGCAGGGCCGTTGGGCGCGGATGTGCTTTCTCATGGAACACGATGCCATCCGGCGGAAGTTCCAGAGCCCTTGCGAGCGCGCTCGGTCCGTCCCGCGTGCAGTCGATCGACTGGAGTCGACGACTGAGCGTGCTGCACGATGCGTTGAGTCGGTAACCGTAAGG
>JBOGID010000096.1:0-11889 GCA_050742295.1 Acidimicrobiales bacterium
TGTACTGGAAGGGCTTCGACGGCGGCACCGAGGCCAACCAGACGATCGAGGAGTTCTTCGAGGGCGTGCGGGTGCGCGCCAAGCCCGCGGTCCGATGAGCGAGCTCGCCTTCGAGGTCGCCGGGGCCGAGCCGGACCGGTACGGGGCGACGCCCACGCTCATCCTGAAGCTGCGCATCCGGGAGACCACGGGCACGCCCATCCACACCATGGCCCTCAAGTGCCAGGTGCGCATCGAGCCTCAGAAGCGCCGCTACAGCGACGCCGAGGAGGAGCGGCTGCTCGCCCTGTTCGGGGAGACGCCGCGGTGGGGCGACACGCTCCGCCCGTTCCTGTGGACGCACGCCAACCTCATGGTCGCCGGCTTCACGGACGAGACCGAGGTCGAGTTGCCCATCCCCTGCACGTACGACTTCGAGGTCTCGGCCGCCAAGTACCTGCACTCGCTGGGCGACGGGGAGATCCCGCTGATCCTGCTGTTCAGCGGGACGTCGTTCACCAAGGGTGATGAGGGCGCTCTGCGGGTCAACCCCGTGCCGTGGCACCTGGAGGCGCAGTACCGGCTCCCGGTGGCGACGTGGCGGAGCCTGATGGACCTCTACTTCCCCAACCAGGGCTGGCTGCGGGTGCCGCGCCACACCCTCGACGCCCTCGAGCGCTACAAGACGACCGAGGGCCTACCCACCTGGGAGCAGACGATCGAGCGGCTGCTCAAGCAGGCTGAATCATGACGGCGGCCGGCAACCGCACGCCGTCCGCGCCCGCTCGGGCAGACACGTTCGCCCGGGCCCGCAAGGTGGCCGACGCCGTGTTGTACGAGGGGTACGTGCTGTACCCCTACCGGGCGTCGTCGCGGAAGAACCAGGTGCGCTGGCAGTTCGGCGTCGTCGCCCCCCGAGGCTACGCGGAGACCGACAGCGGCGAGGACTGGTCGATGCAGACCGAGATCCTGGTCGAGGCGGGCCCCAACGCCACCCTCGACGTCCGCCTCCGGTTCCTGCGGGTGCAGCAACGCCAGGTCCAGGCCGGCCCGTCGTTCGAGCCCGTCGCCGACTTGGAGGTCGACGGTCGTCTTCTGACGTCGTGGGACGAGGCCGTCGAGGAGGAGGTCAACCTCACCCGGGTCGACCTCGCCTCGCTGCTCATGGGCGAACGGGTCGTGCCGCTCGGCTACTCGGCGTCCGAGGAGGTCGAGGAGGTCGCGGGGGGCCGGGTCGTGCGCAGCATGCGCGCCCTGGTGGCCACCATGCGCATCGGCGCCCAGGTGGTGCCCGGCGACCACCCCGCGCTGCGCCTGCAGGTCCGCATCGAGAACGAGACCCCGTGGGGCCGCGGCGGGGTTCCCGCGACCCGCGACGAGGTCTGCCGCCACTCGCTGGCCGCGGTGCACACGCTGCTGGCGGTCGAGGGCGGGGCGTTCATCTCGCTGGCGGACCCGCCGGCGTGGGCCCAGGCCGCGGCCAAGGCGTGCGTCAACCGCCACACGTGGCCCGCCCTCGTCGGCGACGAGGGCCAGCGTGACGTGGTCCTGTCCTCACCCGTGACGCTGTCGGACTACCCCGAGGTGGCACCCGAGAGCCCGGGCGACATGTTCGACGCCACCGAGATCGACGAGATCCTCGCCCTGCGGGTCATGACCCTGACCGAGGAGGAGAAGCGGGAGGCCCGCAGCACCGACCCCCGGGCCGCCGCCATCATCGACCGCTGCGACGTCATGCCCGAGGAGATCTTCGAGCGCCTCCACGGCGCCGTCCGCTACCTGGGCAAGGCCCGCGGCGCCCCCGAGGCGCCCGCTCACGACCTTCCGCCGGTTGCCGGCCTCCTGCCCAACGCCGACACCTGGCTCGACGGCGGCGACGCCGCCCCCACGCCGTGGTGGACGCCGGAGGCCGAGGCCGAGGTCGACCCGTTCGGGGACATGGTGTGGGTGAACGGCGTGGCCGTGGCCCGGGGCACACCGGTGCGGTTGCGGCCGTCGCGCCGGGCCGACGCCCACGACCTGTTCCTGGACGGGATGGCCGCCACCGTGCAGGCCGTCTTCCAGGACGTCGACGGCAACACCCAGGTGGCGGTGTCGATCGTCGGCGACGACGGCGCCGAGGTCCAGCTGGGCCACGGCCGGTACCTGTTCTTCTACCCCGACGAGGTCGAGCCATGATCCTGGTGGCCGGCATCGGCAACGTCTTCCTGACCGACGACGGCTTCGGGCCCGAGGTGGCGCGCCGCTTTGTCGAGTCCGCGCCCGACTCGATCCCCGAGGGCGTCAAGGTCGTCGACTTCGGCATCCGCGGGCTCCATCTCGCCTTCGAGCTACTCGACGGCTACGACCTGCTGATCCTCGTCGACACCGTCAGCCGGGGCGACCCGCCGGGCACGATCACCGTGCTCGAGGCCGACCCCGCGTCCGATGGCGGCGGCATCCCCGATGCCCACGACATGAACCCCCAGAACGTGCTCGACCTCCTCGCCGACTTCGGCGGCAGCGTGGGCCGCGTCCTGGTCGTCGGGTGCGAGGTCGCCAACCTCGACGAGGGCATGGGCCTCACCGAGCCCGTGGCGGCGGCCGTTGGGGCCGCGGTCCAAGTTGTTCGAGAGCTCATCGAAGAAGAGAGGTCGGCGTATGCCGGGAAGGAGCGTTAGGTGATCCGTCGTCTGGTTGCGTCCTTGGTGCTTGCTGCCGTTGCGGGCATCGTCGTGAAGTCCCTGCCGGATTTGGCCCGGTACCTGAAAATTCGGGAGATGTGAACGTTCCATGAGAACCGTCGGTATCGCCGCGTCGGTGCTGTTCCTGCTCTTCGTCCTGCTCTTCCTCGCGCTCTTCCTGCGCTCCCTTCCCGACCTGGCTCGCTATCGGCGACTCCGGAGGATGTAACGATGTGCCTGGGGATCCCGGGGCACATCGTCGAGTTGCGGGCGGACACGCCCGACTTGGCGATCGCCGACGTGTTCGGTGCCCTCCGTCCCATCAATGTCGGCCTCCTCGAGGAGGCCGTCGAGGTGGGGGATTGGGTGCTGATCCACGTCGGTTTCGCCCTGAACAAGCTCGATGAACACGAGCTCGCCATGGCCACCGCCTCGCTGGACCTGCTGGGGGCAGGTCCGGACGAGACCTCGGCCGAGACATGGGAACAAGAGCTGGCCAGGTTTGGACCGGCAAGGGGAGGTTGACCCACACCAATGGGCGTCATGATCGGCTTCGTCGTGGGCTATGTCATGGGGACGAGAGCGGGCGAGTCCGCATTCGAGGACCTGAAGAACACCGTCACCCAGATCGTGGGGTCGGGGGAGTTCAAGGATCTCGTGGCGGGCGGCATGGGCATCTTTCAGGAAGCCCTCCGGTCGGGCGGCAAGGCGCTGGGCGCCGGCCAGCTCCGCCGGGTGGCCTGAGCCGCCGGGGAACGGACGTACGTCATCCGCCCGGCGGACCGGGAGGCGTTCAAACGGTGCCGGCGACAGTGGGACTTCAGCGCAGCCCGGCGGGGCGGGTATGAGCCGGTCGCGTCCGAGCGACCGGTCGACTTCGGCCGCGCCGTGCGGGACGCCCTCGCCGTCTACTACTTCCCGGGGATGTGGGAGTGGAACCGGGCCATCGTGCGCCCGCTGGCGCACGATGGCTTCCGCCGCTCGCTGCAGGCCCAGGGGGCAGCGGGGGACGACGAGGCGGCGCTCGTCGAGCGGGGAACGGCCCTGCTCGACCGCTATTTCGACTGGGCGCCCGGTGTCGACGACTTCGTTCCCGTCCGCGTTGAGACGGACTTCGACGTCAACGTGCCCGATCCCGCGCAGCCCGACCGCCACCTGGCCACGCCGTCCGGCGAGCCCATTCACTACCAAGGGCGCATCGACCTACTGGCCGTGGACGCCGATGACAACTACTGGATCGTCGACCATAGGGTCGTCGACGACGACTGGACCGACCTTGATCTGCTCCTGCTCGAAGAACGGTCCTCGTCCTTTTGCTGGGCGTGGGAGCTGTTCTTTCTCGGTATGAAGATCGCGGGCGTGATCTACAACGAGGTGAGGGCGGGGGGGACGGCCGTAGTTTCCGGCGCCGTTGGGCCGGCCGCGGTGCGGACGGGGCACCGGCGCATGTATGTCCAGGGAGGACCGGTGCCCAGCGACGTCTTGACGGT
The DNA here is from genome assembly GCA_050742295.1 of Acidimicrobiales bacterium. Taxonomy (GTDB): domain Bacteria; phylum Actinomycetota; class Acidimicrobiia; order Acidimicrobiales; family AC-14; genus JAHFUQ01. The sequence continues at coordinate 4,133 of JBOGID010000096.1, forward strand.
CGAGGGCGGGGACTTCGCCCGCCGCACGAGGGTGCCGCGCGGTGACGGCGAACTGGGCCGTTTGCGGGCCCAACTGGCGGCCGAGGCGCAGGACATGACCGCCGCCGACGTACGGATCTATCCGAATCCTTCGCTTGCGCACTGCGGCGCTTGCGACTATCGCCCGCCGTGCGTGGCCGCCAATGCGGCGGGGAGCGCCGGCGCGGTGCTGTCCGAGTCCTACCGGAAGCGCCCACCGGAAGTGCTTGAGGAAGGGCGGCTCGGCGGAGTCACCTGGGCCATGGGACGGGGCGCGGCGCCGCCGAAGTTCAGCCGCGACCGAAGTTCAGAGGTCGACAAAGACACGACAGAGGAAGGAATGAACAAATGACGCTGTGGTGGATCGGCAATGCCGTCCTACTGCTGGTCGTGGCACCCGTGTGCCTGATCCTGCTGACGGGGCTGCTCAAGCAGGTGCAACGCCTGAACAAGCTGGCCGACCGGGTGCTCGAGCACGGCGTAGGCCTCTCGGGCCAGCTCGACGCCCTACCCGGGCTGCTGACGACCAACGAGCTGACGACGGCGGCGCGCGGGCTCGTGGGCCGCTACGGGGCGGGCGTGCTCAACATGGTTCGATCGTCGTAGGGACAGGGGGAGACTTCGATGGGTGCGGAAACCGTTGCCACGCTGGTCATCGTCGGGATCATCGTCCTGGCGCTGGCCCTGTACGTCTTTGCCATCGCCATGGGGCTGAGGCGCCTGAGCTTCACCCTGGGCACGATCATCGTCGGGCTGCGGGCCATCAAGGAGCAGACAAGGCCCGCCAACCCCGTCCTCGCCGGGATCCTCGGTGATGTCAGCGGTATCGAAAGCGACCTCCAGGGCGTCCTGACGGCCGTGGGCGAGGCGCTGGGCGCCGCGCCCGCGCCCGAGGCGACCAGCATGCACGACGCCGTGGCCAGGGCCCGCGGCGCCGAGCCCCGGCTTCCCGTCTACCAGGACGAGGCGGCCGAGGTCGAGGAGGACGAGGCCGAGTACGAGGACGAGGCCGAGTACGAAGAAGAAGAGGCCGAGTACGAGGAGTACGACGAGGAGGAAGAGGAGCCCGTGCCGGTTGGTGCCGCGGCCGGCGGTGGCGCCAGCTCGATGAGCGCGGCCGTGGCCGCGGCCCGGGCCCGCATGGGCCGGTAAACCCTCTCCTGGTTCGGTATCGCGCAATTGGGGGTCAGAGACACCAATCGCGCGGAGAGATCGGTCCGCCTCGGGCTGTCAGGCGGGGGCGACCTCGAAGATGGTCGGCTCGTGCACGTGCGCGCTCAGGGCCTCCAGGGCCCGTTCGAGGAGGCGGCGGCGCCAGGCCCGTTCGGCGGCGGGGTCGAGGGACGGGTCACCGGTCGGATAGGGGATGCCGCGGGTCGGGACGATCCGCGGCGCCCCCACCCGCACCGCGATCGATGTCAGGTTGCAGAGGAGCGCGGTCGGGATGCCGGCCCGTTCGAGTTCCTTGGCGAGCGTTGCCCCGCAACGCGTGCCCGTTCCTCAGGTGGAGGTGAGGATGGCGGCGCGGGCGCCCGAGTGGCGCAGGTCGGCGGCCCACTCGACCCCGAACCGGCGGGCGTTGCCCACCGATGTCCCGTTGCCCGCCGTGACCAGGTACTCGCCGTACAGGTGGCCGATGCGGCCCTCCCGTTCGAGGTCGCGGGCCACGTCCAGGGGCAGGATGCGGTGGGGGTCGGCGTTGGCCCACTGGGTCGAGAACCCGCCGTGCACCGACTGCCAGTCGCCCGCCGGTAGGTCGTCCCGGTCGGTGAGCGAGTAGCGCAGCCATCTGGTGGCGCGGGCCGACTCGAGCCCGTCGGGGTTGCCGTCGGGGACGAGCGCACCCTCGGTGACCAGCGCCAACGTGATGGCGGACAGGTCCTCGACCGGGGGCGCCGGGGTCACGTGGTCGAACCGGGGGAGCGGGACCTCGGTGGCGTCCCGGTCGCCGCCGATCCGGGCCAGGAGCAGGTCGACGGCCCGCTCGGCGGCGTGGCGGTCGGCGATGGTGTTGCGGCGGGGGACCTTGCCGATGCGGCCGTCGTCGTCGGTGAGGGGCTCGCCGGCCGCCACCTTGCGGGCCGCGCCGGCCAGCTTCTCCAGCGTCGGGCCCATGGTGCGGGCCACCTCGCCCGCCGCCACCACCGTCGCCGCGCCGGCCTCGTCGAGCCCGGGGTTGTCGGGGTGCAGGGAGGCGAGGGAGGAGATGCCGTCGGCCTGAGCGGCGGCGACCAGGCGGGCGCAGGCCAGCCCGTAGCGGCCGCTGGTGAAGGCCGGCCCGGCGATGAGCAGGTCGGGCTCGGCCGTCTTGACCAGGTCGAGGATCTCGGTGGCCCGCTCGGGGCCGGCGACGGCGTAGTCGTCCCCGCACGACACGGTGGCCACGATCTCGAACCCGTCGCCGAGGAGGCTGGCGAGCTTGCGGCCCGCGCCCACGGGCCCGTCCTGGCTCGACGGACCGCTCCCGGCCGAGTCCTCCCCGCCCTGGCCCGCGAAGAACTGGTTGATGTAGTGCACGACCCGGACCGGCCCCGCCGATCTCTCCGCGCTAGTGGTGTCTCCATCCCCCACTTGCGCGATACCGGCCGGGGCTTCGCTGCTCGGCACTGCCTGCAGGCGGCCCCACCCCAGCGGGCTGCACGAGGCGTAGATGACGGCCATCGGGAGGGTCATCTCGGCCGTGGCGGGCAGGTCGAGCAGGGCCAGGCGCTCGCCGCCCAGGGCCTTCTCCACCGCCGGCAGCGTCATGCGCTCGTCGTAGTTGCCGGCGCTGACCATGGCCGTGGCCTTTGACGGGGGGACGACGACGGGCGGCCCGGTCCCGTCGGGGCCGGACATCTCGGCGTAGATCCCGACCGAGACCACGCCCAACTCGTCGAGGGCGTCCATCTTGAGGGCCATGTCGCCGTCGGCGTTGCCGCCGCCCTCCTTGGTCACGATGGCGCCGTCCCAGCCCAGGGCGGCCACCAGCCGGGCGGCGTGGGCCGACACGACCTCCTTCTGGGCGGCCTCGACCGGCTCCGGCGATATGACCAGGCCGGCGAACGACACGTCCCGGCCGTGGCGGCGGCGAAGGGCGGCCAACACGGGGTGGTTCTGGTGGACGATTGTCGGGTTCTTGAGGGCCGGGTGGCCGTACTGGCCGCTGGCGATGGCGCCCCCGTCGAGTTCGGCCGGCTCCAGGTACGTGGGCAGTGAGGCGCCGAAGCTCCGCCCGTACACGAACACGTCCTTGAAGTGGCCCTGGGTCTGGAGGTTGGTGACGGCGCCGATCCGGGGCAGGCCCTCAGCCGCCCCTTCGGGCCACGCCTCGGTCTCGTCGGGCTCGGCGTCCGCGGAGGCCGCCGCGTCGCCCAGCCGGGCCGCGGCCGCCAGCAGGCCGGCCCGCAGGGCGCGGTCGACCTCCACCCAGTCGGCCCCCTCGGCGGGGTCGAACTCGACGACCAGGTTGTGGGTCGACCCGAGGGGCGACAGGCCGGCGCCCGGGCCCGACATCTCGACGATCGCCTCCTGGGCGCGGGGCAAGTAGCCGGCCGCCACCACGGCCACGCCTCGCAGCATATGGCCCCCGGCCCGGGGCTCGACCGCGTCGAGCACCTTCACCAGGCGCACCGAGTCGCCGGGCGAGGCCCAGGCCAGGCGCACACCGGCCAGGGCCGGCGACGCGAACAGCGGCGCCACGTCGACGGCGGAGACGGTCAAGGTGCCGGCGTCGAACGCAGTGGTGTCCCCGAAGGCCACCGACCGCACGGCATGGACGAGTCGGGTCGCAGGCGTCGCAGGCATGGTCGTAGGCCATTGACGATACTGCGGCCATGGACCCGTCCGCGATCCGCTGGAAGAAGCTCGTCGAGGGCCGCCTGGGGGAGATGGAACGGCTCCAAGAGGGCCGGGGCGTCCTCGGGGGCCAGTTCTGGGACAAGCGGGCCCGACGGTTCAGCAAAGGTCCGATGGCCTCGGCGGACAGCGACCCGATGGCGAGCCGGCTGCGGCAGGCCGTGGGCGGGGACCGGGCCCCCACCCGCAGCGTGCTCGACGTGGGCTCGGGGCCGGGCCGGTTCAGCCTGCTCATCGCCCCCCGGGCCACGGCCGTCACCGCCGTCGACCCCAGCCGGCGCATGCTGGAGATCCTGCGCAAGCGGGCCCGCGAGCAGGGCATCTCCAACGTCCGCACCGTCCACGGCAAGTGGCAGGAGGTCGACGTCGAGCCCGCCGACGTCGTGCTCTGCTCCCACGTCGTCACCCTGGTGGCCGACGCCGCCCCGTTCATCCGGAAGCTCCACGCCGCCGCCCGCCAGAAGGTCCTGCTCTATGTCGGGGCGTACGCCATCGACGCCGTCCTCGACCCGTTCTGGCGCCACTTCCACAACAACCCTCGCAAGCCGGGGCCGACCTACGTGGACGCCCTCAGGGTCGTGGAGGAACTGGGCTTGCGGCCGGCCGTCGAGGTCGTCGAGGTGCGGGCCCGCTCCCGCCACGACTCCCTGGCCGACGCCGTCGAGGTCTACCGGGACACGCTCGTGTTGCCCAAGACGGCCGAGGTGCGCAAAGAGCTGACCCGGCTCCTCGACCCCTGGCTGCAACGGCGCGACGGCGGGTTGTATGCCCCGTTCCGCACCCAGCCGGCGGCCATCATCAGCTGGCCGGGCGGAGCGCCGCCGGCGGCGCCCTAACCTACGGCGCCGATGGCCGACCCCGACGCCTCCCAACCGTTGCGGCTGGAGGTGGCGCCCGAGCCGCTTCCCGCCGAGATCACGCGCGAGTTCCGCTCCGCCCTGCTTGCCAACCCGGTCGTGCGGTCCCACTTCCCCAACGCCGACCTGTGGCTGGTGGCCCTCGACTTCCTGCACAAGGTGGAACTCGAGGAGGACGACGAGAACCTCCCGTTCCACGCCGTGCTGGCCGACATGGCCGGCAGCGTGGTGGTTGAAGCCGACGGGTACCTGTGGGAGCTGGACCGTGTCGAGGCCCGCCCCACCCCTCGGCCTCGCCTGCCCAACGACGAAGAGCACGCCTGGGCCGCCGACCTCGTACGCCGAGACAAGGCGCTGGCGGCCCGCATCGACGCCGGCGAGGCCGAGCTGTACCGGCCCACGCCGCCCCTCGCCAGCGCCCGGGACGCCGACGGCTCGGTGCTGCGGAAGGTGACGGTGGGCGTGCGCGAGACCGCCCCGGACGGCACGGTCACGCACCGCACGCTGGCCGTCAGCTCGTCCGACGGCGAGGTCACCGAGGTCAGCCCGCCCTCGCACGAGGAGGGGGGGCTCCCGCCCGGGACGCCCGCGCCGCCCGGGCCGCCCGCGCCGCAGCCGCCGGCCACGGGGGACCGGTCTCAGGCCCGGGTCCGGGTGTGGCGGGGTGAGGACCTCCTCTGGGACCTGGTTGTCGTGCGGCCCCAGGCGTCATCGGGGGCCAACGGATCGGGCGTGGAGCTGCGGGCCGTCGACTTCCTGGGGGTGCGGGTGCTGCACCGGGCCAACGTCCCCATCGCCAACGTGGCCTTCGAGGACGGCCAGGCGTCGAGGAACTGGCTGAACGAGGAATCCCCGTTCGAGGCGCCGGCCGACGCCGACGCCGACGCCGACGCCTCCGTGGACCCGGACCCGGTGGCCGGGTTCCGCGTCTGCACGGCGCCGCCCTGCACGATCCTGCAACGGGGCGAGGGCGGCGGCGACTACCGGGGCGTGGCCCTTCACCTCGACGGCGACGACCTCGTGATCGTCAGCCAGCTCGAGGCGGGCTGGTACCGGTACGTCTCGGAGTGGCGGCTGAACGCCGACGGCACGATCCGGCCCCGGCTCGGGTTCGGCGCCGTCCGCAACCCCCGGACCCACCTGCCGCACACCCACCACGCCTACCTGCGGCTCGACTTCGACATCGTGACGCCCCACTCCAACCAGGTCCAGGAGCACAACGAGCCGACGCTGCCCGGCCAGCTGGCCCCCTGGCACACGATCCGCTGGGAGGTCAGCCGCCGGCGTGACCCCGCCCACGGCCGCGAGTGGCGGGTGCGGTCGGTGCGCACGCCCCACGGCTACGCCGTCCTGCCCGGCTCCCACGACGGCACCGCCGACGCCTTCGGGGCGGGCGACGTGTGGGTGCTGGCCCAGCACAGCGACGAGCTGGACGACGGCGAGGGCGTCACCGCCGACCCCGCCCGGGCCCGGGCCGGCCTCGACCGGTTCGTGTCGAACGAGCTGGTGGAGCGGGAGGATGTGGTCGTCTGGTACGCCCTCCACGTCCCGGCGGCCACAGCTGCGGCCGAGGCCCGCATCGGGCCCGACCTCCAGCCCTTCATGTGGCGGAAGGTCGAGAAGTCGACCTACGTGCCGCTGGCCCCGCCGCCCACGCTCGGCCCCCAAGACGACGACGATGATGACGACGACGACGACGAGGACGACGAGTAGCGCAGGGTGACGGTGCGCACGGTGGGAGTGCGGGTGGACTTCGAGGTGGCCAGGTGCACCCGGTACTGCACGAACCGGCCCCGGTGGCTGCCCGACTCGACCAACGCCCACTCCGACCACGTCTGATCGGGCTCGGCCGTGGCGCCGCTGCGCAACTCGACTCCCACCGACGTGCGCTCGGGCACGTCGGCGTCCAGCTCGCAGGCCGCCCACGACGCCTCCACGCCTGCGTCGAGCACGCGTGACGTGAACGTCCCGCGTGGCGCATAGGGCGTCATGCGCATCCACTCCACCGTCAGCGGCGCACCACCCAGGCTGCCGTTGCTGGCCAGAGGCCGCATCCACCCGACCATGGGCACCAGCTGGTGCACGATCAGCTTGCCGTCGACCCAGAAGTCGATGTCGAGCACGTTCCAGTCGATGCGGTAGCGGTGGGGCGAGCCCAGCAGCGACCCGGCCAGGCGCACGTCCTCGGGGATGATGAAGTTGCTGCGGGCGTAGACCCCGTGGCCGAACTTCGTGCTGAACGTGATCCACGGCACGCTCCGGAAGTCGGTCCCGAACCCGACGTGCTGGTGGGGCCGCTTCTCGAAGGTGGCCACGAACTCGAGGGAGCGCTCCGACCCGAACAGGCCCAGGTAGCCGACGCTGGCCCCGTCGAGCACGGCCCGGTTGTCGATGAAATCGGCCTGCCCGCCCTCCTTCCACTGCTCGGTGAACCAGTCGGCGGGCTGGCGCCCGTCGAACTCGACGCCGACCGTCGGCTTGAGGATCAGCTCCGGGCCCGCCGACGTGACGGCGGCGTACGTACCCGGGCCGACCGTCCCCGCCTGGAACTCCTCGGCGGCGCGGTCGCCCACGTCGCCCGCGGCGGAACGAGGCGTCTCGGGGGGCACGCCTCGCATCCTCGCGCGCGCCACCCGGCTACGGCCGGTTCGTCGATGCGGACGGGCCGTCGCGGTACGATGCCGGCGGTCGAGGGACGGCCTCGTCACGGCTGACCGCGACGGCGTGGAGGCGCCGCCGGGCGAACCGCATCAAGTTCGTCGACGCCACTGCCGAACCCTGTGGGCATGTCGATGCCAGGCCCGCCTCGGGACGAGGGGCGCGCCGGCTGCCGGTCGAAAGGACCCTGCCGATGAAGTTCTCTGACTTTTTCAGCACCAAGATGTCCAAGGCGGACATGGAGCGGGAGGCGCAACAGGAGTTGGAGGCGGCCGTCGGCCGGGCCCAGCCTCCGACCGATGCCCAGCGCACGTGGGTGCTGCCCATGCAGGAGATCCCCGACTGGGCCCGCCCCGCCCCGCCGCCCCGCGCCGCCCGGCGCCGGGC
>JBOGID010000097.1:0-1930 GCA_050742295.1 Acidimicrobiales bacterium
CGCTGGTGCTGAACAGGCTGAGGATCTCGACCAGGTTGGTCGTGCCGGTGGCGCCGTAGATCATGGCGATGCCATACAGGAAGAACGCGGACGAGAACGCGCCGAGCACGAAGTACTTCATGCCCGCTTCCTGTGACGTGACCCGCCGCCGGTGCATGGCCGCCAGCACGTAGACGGCCATCGACAAGACCTCGAGGCCGAGGAACAGCACGATGAGGTCGTTGGCGTGGGCCATGATCACGCCGCCGGTGGCCGACACCAACAAAAGGACGTAGGCCTCGACGCCCTCGAGTTGTTCACGCCGCAGGTAGTCGTCGATGAACAGGGCCGACAGCAGCACGGCCGCGGCGATCAGGAACGTGACGAAGGTGGAGAACCCGTCGACCCCGACCGACCCCGCGAGCGTGGAGAACGGTCCCCGGTCCTCGTCGTTGACCTCGAGCCACAAGGGGATGGCGGCGCCGACGGCCCCGAGCGCCACCAGGCAGGTGAAGATGGTGTAGCCGACCGTCGATCGGCGGCTCTGCACGAGCGACGAGACCAGCATCAGGACCAGCGCGCCGCCGACCAGCACCAGCATGGGGGCAACCGCGCCCCAGTCGACACCGGGCCGCTCGATCGGAGTCGGGTCGACCGGCAGTGGCTGGCTCAGGGTTCCCAGGATGCCGATCACCCTCCTTCGGCCTCCGCGTCCCCGGCCTCATCGCCGGTAGTTGCCGCCGGTCCCTCGGTCGCGACCGGCGGCTCGGTGTAATCGCTGTTGGCCTCGACGTGCTCGATCAGGCGGTCGACGGAGGGTTGCATCCGTTCCAGCACCGGCTTGGGATAGATGCCGAGGAAGACGATCAGCCCCAGCAACGGCGCCATCACCAGTCCCTCGCGCCAGTTCATCTCCGGGAAGTGGCGGTTGTCGTCGTCCGGTTCGCCGTGGAAGACGCGCTGGTATGCCCACAGCAGGTACAGGGCGGCGAGGATCACGCCGGTGGCGGCGACCACCGTCCACCATCGCCGGGTGAGGAACGAGCCGATCAGTACCAGGAACTCGCCCACGAACCCGTTGAGCCCCGGCAACCCGATCGAAGACATCATCACCACGGTGAAGACGGCGGCGAAGATCGGCGCCGCTTTCTGCAAGCCCCGGAGGGCGGAGATCTCGCGGGTGTGACGTCGCTCGGAGATCATGCCGACCAACAGGAACAGGGCGCCGGTCGAGAGGCCGTGGTTGACGCTCTGCAGCAGCCCGCCCTGCAGTCCCTGGGTGGTGATGGCGAACGTTCCGAGCACGATGAACCCAAGGTGGGCGACCGACGAGTAGGCCACCAATCGCTTCAGGTCACGCTGCATCGTGGCGACGATGGCGCCATAGACGATGCCGATCACGCCCAGGGTCACCAGCGTGGGCGCGAAGAACGACGCGGCGTCCGGGAACAGGTAGAGCCCGAAGCGAAGCAAGCCGTAGGTGCCCAGCTTCAGCAGCACGCCGGCAAGGATGACGGATCCCGCCGTGGGTGCCTCGGTGTGGGCGTCGGGGAGCCAGGTGTGCAGCGGGAACAGCGGCACCTTGACTGCGAACGCCAGGGCGAAGGCCAGGAAGATCCAACGGGCCGCCGTCCAATCGAACGGGTTGGCGCCGCTGGAGTCGTCGGTGACCGTGCGGGCCTCGGCGATCTCGACCAGGTCGAAGCTGAGCGGCACGTCGGCCTGCAGTTCCGCGACCCGATCCTGGACGTCGGGGGGTACCGCCTGCGGGCCCTCCTGCTCGGCGAGCAGCACAGTGGCCTCGACGCGGTTCCGGTCCTCGACACCATCGCGGTGGAGGTCGGCGAGGGCGACGATGCCGACGAGCATCAACGCCGAGCCGAACATGGTGAAGAGGAAGAACTTGACGGCGGCGTACACCCGCCGCGCGTAGCCCCAGCCACCGATGAGG
>JBOGID010000098.1:0-5085 GCA_050742295.1 Acidimicrobiales bacterium
ACGGCGTCAAAACCGCATGCGAGCTCGATACCCCCAAGACCTCGAAAGGCGTAGCCATCCCGGACGCCGACACCGACCACGGCGGAACCATCCCTGCCCGCGCCGGTGGAACACCTCCCGCCCCGGGCGGTCGCGCGTGCTCGGTAACGCCCTGGCCTCCTGTCGGCCCCAAGCCGATGTTCTCTTCGACGTAGCGCCCGGCAACCGGCGTTACCCAGCGGCTAGTCGCTCAATGACGATCTCATCTACCGTGGACGGGCCGGCGACGGCCCGTCTTGCAGGCTGCCGGTCCCTGGCAGACGATCGGTTTCGCACCGAGAGTGGGCCGCTCCCGAAGCGGGTATCCCGAGCGGGGCGGTCGGCATCGAAGGGACCCCGTGCTCGTACCGACCCGAACGACGGCTCGGGGGCGCCTCGGCGACGGCGCAGGCGTCCCAGAACGCTCGCCGGTTATGTTCAGCCGGCCCAGCGGATGACAGCATCACTAATGTGCTCGGCGGACGGGTACGGACCGAGGCTGAACACGCCCGGTCGAGTGGGCTTGCAGGCGTCCTGGGTCAGAGCGAGATGCCGAGTTCGAGGTGGGGCGGCTCAATCGTCCGACCGCGCCCGAGACTGTGGTCCAAGCGATTCGCAGGCCCGTTCCGCGGCCCGGTGGCTCGCGGCTGCGGGCGAGTCGTCCCACGAGCGCGAGAAGCCGAGGGGCGGTACTCCGGGTTGGCGGGGAAGGCTGTCTCGTGCTGGTCGAGGCGCGCTGCCGCTTCGTCCCACAGGTCGGCCACGGCCGCTCCCGACGGACGGTGCCCGATGCGGTCGACGACGTGCTCCGGATGGGGGCCGAGGATGCGGGCGCGGGCGGAGAGGTCGCGGTCAAGCTCGCGGCGGACGCCGTGGCGCTCGCGGTCGAGGCTCGGGCGGTCGGCCAGCGTGGCCTCGGCCTCGGCCAACGACGCCTGCAACTGGGGGATCCGTTCGTCGAGCTTGGCCAGCTCACGGCCGCCGTCTCGGATCGTCCCCTCGGCTTGGTTGACCTCTCGCCGGGCCTGGGAAATCTCGGCGCGGTGAAGGCGGCGCACGAGCGGGCGGTCGAGCTCGTCGAGGACGTCTTGGGCGTGCTCCAGGCGGCCCTCGGCGACCGACACCTCCTCCGCGAGGCCCTCGCGTCGCGACGTCGCCCGGTCGAGCCGCCGATCACTCGGCTGTCGGCGTCACTCAGGATCCCACTGACGTCCGTCAGCGCAACGAAGCTGAGATCGTCGGCCAGTGAACTGGCTCTCAGGACGAGCCGGCTCAGGGGGAGCTGAGGATCCACTGTCGCAACTTCTCGGCGGCCTCGGCCCGGTCGTCGCCGCCGAGGGCATCGAGGTCCCAGAGGACCTGCACGGGGTCGGCCAGGGGGACTCCGACGTCACCTACTTCGACCTGTCGGATGTCCGACTCGGCATCAGGCAGGAAGACGCTTCGATCGTCCGGGACGGTGTGGATGATGTTCGCGTCGGCAGGGCCGTGAGCCCTGGTTACCTTGAGCCGGCGCTCCAAATTCGACCGGCCCCGCGGTGTAAATGACCGCATGTGTTGGGCGACGGCAAGGCGGGAGGAGGTCGGAGGCGACGTCGGCCGAGATGGCCATCGATGGCCTCGGCTTGCCAGCGGCCAACCGAAGGCACGCCTCGATCGGCTCGTCCAGGCTGTAGAGGTAGGACCTGGAGCCACCCGGGCCGGGGTACTCCGCCAGGAAGCGGTCGAGGAGGTCTTCCCGGTGCGCTTCCCAGCCCCGCGGCGTGGGCTTCGAGACCAGCCCGAGGTCCTCAAGGCGGCGCATGACCTGGGAGATTCTCGGTTGGCTCACGTTCGGTTTAACCGCAAGCTTGCTCAGACTCGAAAGATCACCGTGCCGAATGAGCCAACGGACTACGAACCAACTCCCGCTTCCCGTCGGAAGGGATCCCCGAGTGGTCGGCGATCGGTCGGAGGCGAGTCGCTGGCGTAGCCGCAATCCTGGCGCTCGCAAATCGAAGTTGCCCTGAGCATCGGCCCACGACCACCCAGCGGCGATGAGGCGCTTGCCGAGGTCTTCCGAGACGAACGGAGCGATGAGCAGTGGCTGGCCGCCCCCTCGGAGGGGACTCATGGCGTGACGCCAGCCGCCCCAGTTCTCCGGGGTACGGCGCGCGCCGCCGCTCTTCGGTCGTGCACGACACGAGGTTCCACGCGAAAGTGATGACAAATTTAATGACAAAATGGCCGTCGGAGGGTCGAGCGCACCCCCTGTGACCTGCCCTTTTGTCGTGTCGGAGAGGGGACTTGAACCCCTACGCCCTTGCGGGCACCAGGCCCTCAACCTGGCGCGTCTGCCTATTCCGCCACTCCGACGTGGTGGACCCGCCAGTCTAGCGGGGCCGCGGCCCGATCGACCGCGGTGCCTACGTCTCGTTCGCGCGCTGAAATGGTGTGTCGGGCGGCAGGAGCGCCGTCCCGGGAGGGGGATGCACATGGACGAGTGGAACTTCATGAGCCCCTCGTGGCGCGGCGATCCGGCCCTGGCCGACCGGTTCCGTAACCTGTTCTTCCGGATATGACCGACGCCGCCATCGACCTGGAGCGCATCGAAGCCGAGCGGGACCGGATCCGCACGACCTACTGCAAGGAGGCGGGTGAGCGGCCGCCCTCCACGGCCCGGGGCGTTCACCACATCGCCCTGCTGTCGTCCGACGTGGAACGGACGGTGGCCTTCTACCAGGGCGTCCTCGGCTTCCCGCTCACCGAGATCTTCGAGAACCGGGACTACAAGGGGTCCAACCACTTCTTCTTCGACCTCGGCAACGGCAACCTGCTGGCGTTCTTCGACTTCCCCGGCCTTGACCTGGGCCCCTACGCCGAGGTCCTCGGCGGCCTCCACCACATCGCCATCTCCGTGGCGCCCGACCAGTGGGACGCGGCCAAGGCCCGCCTCGACGAGGCCGGCGTCCCCGTCGCCGTCCACAGCGGCACGTCCATGTACTTCAGCGCCCCCGACGGCGCCCGCCTGGAACTCATCGCCGACCCCCTCGGCGAGATGTACGGCACCGTCGTCGGCTGATCCCTAATCGACGAGGCGTACCCGAGAGGCGTCGAAGGTGCCGAAGGCGGACATGGTCAGGTCGCGGACACGGGACGAGACGAGGGTGTGGGTCTCGTACTGGGCGATGGGCACGACCGGCATCTGGGCCATCACGAACTTCTCGGCCGCCTGGTAGGTGACCAGGGCCTTGGCCTGGTCGGCGCTCTCGCGTGCCGCCCGGATCAGGGCGTCGAACTCGGGCGAGTTGTAGCCGAACACGTTGTCGGGCTTGCCGCTGTAGAACAGCGGCGTCAGGAAGGCGTCGGGGCTGGCGTAGGACCCGATCCACGCCAGCTGGAACAGCTCCTGCTGCCCGCTCGAGGCGAACCTCAGGTACTCCGCATAGGCGTGGGGGCGCAGGTTGGCGGGGATGCCGGCGGCCTTGAGGTTGTTCGCCATCGACTGGGCCACCGCCTCCTGGGTCGGGTCGTCGTCGAAGTCGATGTTGACCGTCGGCACCGGCCGTGACCCGAACACCTCGCCCACCAGCGCCCTGGCCTTGGCCGGATCGAAGCGGCAGCGGTCGCCGCAGGCATCATCCTGGTAGCCGGGCACGCCCTGGGCCACCACCCCCGACGTGGCCCGCACCCGGTTCCCGTAGACCACCCGCACGATTGCGTCTCGGTCGATGGCCCGCACGATCGCCTCGCGGAACCGCTGGTCCGAGTACTTGGTGTTCTTGAGGTTGAACCCGTACAGCAGCTCGGCCGGATAGGGCTGGAACCCGGCCCGCCCCCGGTCCCGCACGACCTCGTCGACCCGGTCGGCGGGAATGGCCGTCCAGTCCAGCTGGCCCCGCAGGAAGGCCGCGTAGGGCTCGGCCCCGTCGCGGCCCAGGTGGACCTCGACGCTCCGCACCGCCACCTTGGCCCCCGGCGCCGGCATCAGCCGCAGCACGTCGATACTCCTCGAGCGGAACATGAACGGCCCGCTCCCCACCGGCTGCTCGGCGAACGAGGGAGCCGGCGGCGCCGCCTCCACCGCCTCCCGGGGCACGATGCCGAACGACGGGTGGGCCAGCACGGCCGGGAACGACGACAGCGGCCACTGCAGGTCGACCTTGACCGTGCCCGCGGCCGGCGTGGTCACCCCGGCCAGGCCGTCGCCCTTGCCGTCGGTGTTCAGGTCCTTGAAGCCCACGATGGCGTCCAGTTGGGGGGCGGCGGGCGAGTCCGACCCCTTCCTGGCGATCCGGTCGAGGGAGTACTTCACGTCCTCGGCGGCGATCGCCCGTCCGTTGGCGAACTTGGCGCCCGGCCGCAGGAAGAACGTCCACGATTTCTGGTCGGGCGTGCTCTCCCACCGCGTCGCGACCGCAGGCTGGACCTGCAACGTGGCCGAGTCGTAGCCGGTCAGCCCGTCGAACAGCTGGTCGACGACCAGGAAGTCGGCGATGTAGCGGGCCTGGGCCGGGTCGAGGGACTGTGGGCGCTCCAGCCCGATGCGCAGGACGCCGTCGGGCAGGCCGCCCCCGCCGCCGCCGCCCGTCACCGTGCAGGCCGACGCCGCCAGGGAGGCGGCCATCAGGAGGACCGCGACGCGCCGCTTTCCGACCGGCCTCCTCACAGAACTTCGCGCGACTCCGGGAAGTGGCAGGCCGCCCAGTGCCCGGGGGACTTCTCCTCCAGGAGCGGGGTGACGGTGCGGCAGACCTCTTGTGCTTTCCAGCAGCGGGTGTGGAAGCGGCAGGCCGGTGGAGGGTTGGCGGGGGAGGGCACGTCGCCCGTCAGGATGATCCGCTGCCGGCGCCGTTCCTTCTCGGGGTCGGGGATGGGGACGGCGGACAGCAGGGCCACCGTGTAGGGGTGGGTCGGGTGCTCGTACAGGTTGTCGCGGTCGGCCACCTCCACGAGCTGGCCCAGGTACATGACCCCGACCTTGTCGCTGATGTGGCGCACGACGGACAGGTCGTGGGCGATGAACACGTAGGTGAGCCCCAACCGGTTCTGCAGGTCCTCCAGCAGGTTGACGATCTGGGCCTGGAT
>JBOGID010000099.1:0-3462 GCA_050742295.1 Acidimicrobiales bacterium
CCCTTGACCGCCACGGCGCGGCGGTTCTGCGGCTCAGCAGGACGGCCGCCGCGCCTGCCGCCAGCCGCCGCGCCTGCCGCCAGCTGCGCGACCACGCCCACCTTGAGGCCGACGAGGAGGATGGCCCCGAGGCCCGCGCCCTCCTCGGACGTATCCAAAGCAGTGGGCCGGACCTGCTCGACCGGGGCTCCGGCGGGAGCGCCGACGAGGGGTGATCCGGCCGGACCGGCGACCTCGGTGACCGCTCGGGCCGGGACGTCGCGGATGTGGGAATCAGTCGGGCAGCTCGTGCGTGGCCCACAGCACGTGCGGGCCGCCCTTGGTGTCGGCCGGTATCACCACCGTTTCCGGGCCCCACTGGGCGAACCGTTGCTTGTCGGGACGGACGACGCGAGCACCGGCCCGGTTGGCGAGCCCAGCTGGATCCCGACGGGATTGGTGGCACCGTACCCCCGGGCCCGAGGGCCGTGACCTCCTGGCCCGGGGCTCCCCTTCGTGGGGCTCACCTGCAACTGCGCGACGTGGGGCGCCACGCCGGGCCGTCCTGCAACCGGATCAGCACCGGTGCCGCCACCAGTCCCCATCATCGCCGACTGCGCCGGCCTGCTTCCGCCCATCCGCCTTCCCCCCTGCACGCCTCGCCGTGGGGCCGTGACCCTGACCGCAGGATGCCGGCGAGTCCGCGGGAAACAGCCCTCGTTTCGCCGTCCATGCCCCGATGAGTTTGGCTGCGCTCCCGACGTCAGAATTTCCAGAGACGAAGGGAGCACCACGATGGGCAAGGTGTACACGGGCGCGAGCATGTCGATCGATGGTTACATCTCGGGGCCGGGCGAGAGTGGGTTCGAGCACCTCTTCGACTGGTACGGGAACGGCGACGTCGAGGTGCCGACGGCCGACCCGAATATGACGGTGCGGCTGACGCAGGTGAGCGCTGACCACTTCTCCGCCCTTCGCGACATGACCGGGGCACTGGTCGTCGGCCGCAAGCTGTTCGACTTCACAAGTGGCTGGGGTGGCAACCATCCCCTCGGCGTACCGGTCGTCGTGCTGACGCACTCGGTCCCCGATGGCTGGCCGCGGGCCGACGCGCCGTTCACGTTCGTCAGAGACGGCATCGAGGCGGCCGTCGCCCAGGCGCAGGAGCTCGCGGGTGACAAGGTCGTGGGCGTCAACGGCGGCACGATCGCCCGCCAGTGCCTCGACGCAGGCCTCCTCGACGAGATCTGGGTCGACCTCGTGCCCGTGCTGCTGGGCGGTGGCACGCCGTTCTTCGAGCAACTCGCCACCAAGCCGGTCGTGCTCGACGGGCCCACCTCGGTCGTCCAGGGCGAGCGGGTCACCCACCTGCGCTACCAGGTGCGGCGCCCCGGGTAGCGTCGGCGGGGCCGCCCATTGACCAGTTCAGCCCGTCCGGCTCCCTCGCGCCTCCCCCGCCGTCCGGCCAGGGCGGCCGGCGCCGGGAGCTCGCAAGCAGCTGGAGGCGGCCGAGACCACCCGCCCGAGAGACGTTCGACGGCAAGCCCCTGCCCGTGCACGAGTCCTACCGCGAGCACGTCAGCCCCGTGGGCCGATCCGGACGGCGGTCGAGTGGATCACGCCGACGGTGGCGGCTACTTCTTCTCGCTCTCGGTGAGTGCGTTGAGGCTCTGCGCCGGCGGCTGACCGGCCAGGACCCTGCGGGCCGCGGCCACCCGTTCGGCCATGGTGCCTGTGGTGCCCGCCCGTTTCTTCGCGTGCGCCTTGGTTGGCTTGGAGGCCTTCGCCGTCGCTGGCGACGTTTCCGCGGGCGCCTTCGAGGCCGCCACCCTCCGGACCGGCCGAGCCGGAGCCTTCGCCGCCGTCCCACCTCCGGCTTTCAGTTGGCGCGCCCTGGTCCCCGTGCTGCCCGCCGCCTTCCTCGCGGGCGCCTTGGTCGCCTTCGTTGTCGCCTGCGACGTGGGTGCGGGTGCCTTTGCCGTCGCGGTCGTCGGCGCCGCCCCACGCACGGCCTTCGCCACCTTCCGCCCCGTCGCCGTGGTGGACGCCTTGCGGGCGGCCGCCATCGGTTCGGCCATGGTCCCCGTCGTGCCCGCCATCTTCTTCACGGGCTTGTCCGCCTGCGTCGCCTTCGCCGCCTTGGCCGCTGGCCCTCCCGCCTTCACTGTGGCCGCGGCCCGCCCCCGCCCTGTTTGTGCCGCCCTCGGCGCCGGCGCCGCCTTCGCGGCGTCCGCCTGTTGAGGGCGCGCGGACGGGGCACCGCCCTTGTCGGCCAGGGTGGCACGGGTCCGCGCCACCCGTTCCGCCACGCTGGGCTCGGCCGCTGCCTTCGTCGCTGCCGATGCCTGGGGCGGCGCGGGCATCGGGCCCGCCTCCGGTTCGGGCACCGCTGACGGCTCGGCCGCTTCGGGCGAGGGACCGTTCGGAGACACCGCCACGTCCTTGCCTGCCGGCGTAACGGGCGGCGGCTCTGCGGCCGGACTGATGTCCCGGGCGGAGCGCTTTGCGGTCCGGGTGATCTTGGAGAGGGCGGCGGCGACCTTGCCGGCCACCGAACGACGAGGTGATGAGTCGGTCACGTCGGACTGTCTACCCCGTTGACCGCCTTTACGACGCAGGTCGAACTACGACGAGCTTGTCGGCACTCGATTCGGCGCCCCACAACTCGCCCGGGCGGCCCAGGAGCTGGCGGACGCTGGCGTTCGCCTCCGGCAGCGAAAACGACGTGAACTGCTCGGTTCCGGGGTCGAAGCGCACGATGGCGTTGCCGCCGAAGTCGGTGAGCCAGACCTTGTCCTTGTCGTCGACGTAGACGGCGTAGGCCTGCGGCCGCCCGCCCGGCAGCTTCCACTCCTTCCAGCTGTTGGCGGCCGGGTCGTACATGCCGACCTGGCCGGCGTTCCACTCGCTGACCCAGATCCGGCCCCGGGAATCCGACCACACCCGACGGGCGCCCTGGTTGGCGGTGGGCGGGTCGATGGGCGTGGCCGTGTTGGTCGCAGGGTCGATGCGGGCGATGTGGCTGCCGGCCAGCGAGGCGTAGTAGATCGAGCCGTCCGGCGTCACGGTGATGCCGTAGGGGCCCCGGCCCCGAGGGGCGTTGAAGACCTGGACCCGACCGCCCGATGCCACGTCGACCCGGCCGTAGTACCCGGCCTGGCCCGTGAACCACAGGGTGCCGTCCTTGCCGAACACGGCGGTGTTGAAGTTGATGGGCGGCGTCCCCGCCGGCATCGGGAAGCGGGTGACCTCCTCGGTGCGGGGGTCGACCCGGACGATGGCGTTGAGGCCGCCGTCGGTGATCCACGGCGCCCCGTCCGGCCCCACGATCACCCCGTGGGGCGCCGACCCGTTCCCCAGCTTGATGTGGTGGGTCTGGCCCGTACGGGGGTCGAGCTTGCCCAGCTCGCCCGAGCCCTGGGCCGAGTACCAGACGGTGCCGTCGGCGGCGGGCGCCACGTCGTGGGGACGGGAGCCGGCGGG
>JBOGID010000100.1:0-5800 GCA_050742295.1 Acidimicrobiales bacterium
GGCCATAGCGCGGACAACCCGGCGAGGGCCTGCAGATAGAACTGGGCGATGGATAGTGGGACGAACCGAGTGAAGGCCATGACGAAGAGCGCGGCGACCACGACTCGTGTCAGCCCGGCACTGGCCACCCCGGCCCTCGAGATGGCAGTAGCGAACAGCGAGGCTCCTGCGGCGAATGCGATACCGCCGACCAACAACACGGCCATGAACCAGCCCACTATCGCGCCCTGAACAGCAGCGACCTCCGAGGTGTCAACCGTCACGTAATTCCCTGGCGTGTCCGTCACGGAATTCCCTCGCCGGGCGTGAACTCGATGTCTACTCGATCGCGTCTCCTTCCTGTCGGGAGCGGGGCTGCAACACGGCGCGCAGCTCCGCGCAGAACACCGTCGCGCTGAAGCGCCCGAGGTCGCGGCCCACCACGACGCTGTGCCTTCCCCGCCGGATGCGCACGACCCATGACCGCCCGGCGCCGTCGTGGTCGTCGTCTTCCTGCTCCACCTCGACGACGATGCGCCGGTCGGCGCACGCGCCCTGCCGCGAGGGCCGGCACGTCGGCGAGCAGTAGATGGGCGGGCGGCCCAGGGCGCCGGGCCGGCGCTCGACCCGGTTGTCGCAGTCCGGCGACGCGCAGGTGATCACGGCTTGCCCTTCGCGCCCGGCCGGCGGTTGGGCCGGAACGAGCGCCCGTCCATGTGCACGTGGTGGGCGGAGTTGACGATCCGGTCCAGGATCGACTCGGCCACCACGGGATTGGGGAACAGCGTGTACCAGTCCGACGCCTGGCGGTTGGCGGTGAAGACGGCCGGCCTCGCCCCCCGTTCGGTGACGAGCTCGTACAGGTCGTCGGCCTGGGTGAGGGTGAAGTCCCTGATGGCGAAGTCATCCAGGATCAACACCGTCGGCCGGGCCCAGCGGCGCAGCCGCGCCTCCCAGCTGCGATCGGCGTGGCCGCCGGCGAGGTCGGCCAGCAGCCGGCTCGTCTTGGTGAAGCACACGCTGTGGCCCCGCCGGCAGGCGGCGTGGCCGAGGGCCTGGGCGATCATCGACTTGCCCACCCCGACGGGGCCGTGGAGGATCACCGACTCGCCCGCCTCGACGAACCGCAGCGTGGCCAGGTCGCGGATCTGGGCGGCGGGGACCTTGGGGTTGAAGGCGAAGTCGAAGTCCTCGATGGTGGCGGCCTGCTCGAAGCGGGCCGACCGCAGCCGCCGCTCCAGCCCGGACGCGTCGCGCCGGGCCGCCTCGTCGGAGCACAGCAGCGCCACCAGCTCGGCGTGGCCCAGCTCGCCGGCGGCCGCCTGGGCCAGGCGCGTCGACAGCGTGTCCACCATGCCGAACAGCTTCAGCTGGCGCAGCGCCTCCTCCAGCTGGTGCGCCTTCACCCTGCCGCTCCCGCCTCGAACAGCCGGGCCGGGCCGTGCAGGTGGGCGGGCGCCGAGGGCGGCGCCTGTGCCTCGTCGCCGTCGTTCTCGGTGCCGGCGTCGAGGATGCCCTTGACGGTGCGATAGGACGGGTCGCCCACGGCCAGTGCCCGCCGGCACGCCGCCTCGAGCCGCTCGGCGCCGACGCGGTCGGCCAGGCCCACCACGCCCTGGGCCTGGCGCAGGCGATACAGGGCGTTGACCTCGGAGATGGCCGCCACCACCCCGGCGACGCAAACTCCCAGCTCAGCGGCCCTGCGCCGGCACCACGCCGGGGTGCGCATGAGGAAGGCGATCTTCTCGGGCGGGTAGTCGCCGTGGTCGGTCTGGCGGCCCTTGTCGATACGGGGGTGCGTCTTGATGAGCTGGCCGTCCAGGAACACCTGCACGGTGCGCACGCCCTCGCGGGCGTCGACGGTGCGGCCGATGTGGCGCCACGGCACCGAGTACAGCGCCGGGCCGACCTTGATGTGGATGTCGGGGTTGACCTTGGGCGTGTACCACCGCGCCAGCTCGAACGGCGCCGCCGGCAGCGCCAGCAGCGCCGGGCGCTCCTCGGCGTCGAACACCGCCTGGGGGGCGACGCGGTCCAGGGGCCGGCACTGGCGCTGGTTGGCGACCTCCGCGCTCCACCGGCGGGCGTCGTCCTGCATGGCCGCCAGGGACTCGAACTCCTCGGCCCGGCCGGCGAAGAAGGAATCCCGGCAATAGGGGACAACTCGTTCGACCGCACCCTTGTCCCTTGGCTTCTGCACCCGGGCCGGGTCTACGAGGCAGCCGTAGTGGGCGGCGAACTCGCCGAAGGCGCGGTTGATGAGCGGGTCATAGAGGTCGGGCTTGACGACGCCGGTCTTGAGGTTGTCGGGCACGACCCGGCGCACCGCACCGCCGAAGAACTCGAAGGCGGCGACGTGGGCCTCGACCCAGGAGGTCTCGTCCATGCGCAGCACCGGTCGCAGGAACAGCAACCGCGAGCACGCCAGCACCATGATGAAGCCCCACACCCGGCGCATGCGCTGCGTCGCCGGGTCGAACCAACGGCCGAGCAGCCCATAGTCAACTTGTGCCTCGTCGCCCGGCGGCGGCGTGTCGCGCAGCACCCGCACCGCGGCCCGGGCCACGTCGGCGTCGAAGTTGGCCCAGACGAACCGGCGCAGCGACGACTCCGACGCATCCAGGCCGTGGTCGTCGCGCAGGCGCTGGTGGATGGTCGACACCGTGACGGTGCCCAGCCACCCCTTGATCCGTTCGCGGTGCGGCTCGATCGCCGGCCACGTGCGCTGGCGCACGTTGCGGTCGACCAGCTCGGGGAACCATCCCTCCACCAGCGCCGCCCACTGCTCGTTCGACAGCGGCGGGCCGCCCGGCACCACGCCGGCGGCGATGGCCGGCGCCGTGTACTTGCGCACCGTCTTGGGGTCGATGCGCAGCGACGAGCTCACCTCGCCGATGCGCCGTCCCGCGTGCCAGTGCACGAGGATCTCGACAACGTCAATCACCCTGATCGTTCTCCTTGCCACTCGGGGGGCCTCCTCGTCGCTTTGGACGAGGAGGGATGCTCAACAGGCCTGCGGCCCGAGCGGTGGATCCCCCGAGGGAATTCCGTGACGGAGGGTCAGGGAATTCCGTGACGGCGGATCAGGGAATTCCGTGACGGAGAAACGCTTCTACCAGGGATTTTCGTGACGGCTGACACCGAGGCGGCAGCGCCGCTCTCGGCCGCTGCCAGCGGCGCGAACTCCATGCCCGGTAAGACCGCGAACATCGTGCTACCCAGGACCACCAGCGGCAGTCCGAGCACGCTGTAGCGATTCTCGCCCGCCTGATGTAGGTAGCTCCGCACGGCCAGGAACGCGAGGGCGATCAGGGCTGAGCCCACGGCCGCTCCGAGGTGAACCACCCCCCACACGGTCGGGTCGGCCGTGACCTCCTCTGCGATCGCCGTTTCGTTGGGCAGTCGTCCGGAGATGAAGGGATGCGCCAGCAGCGCGGCGCCCAAGACTGCTGGCGCCACCGCGAGGACCGCGACCCTTCCGCGGTTCCAGGCGGGTTCCATGCCGATCACGGGCGTCCCCGAGACTCGTCCGTGCGGCCGCTGGGGGTCGCGGTCAGGCAGGCGTGGACGGGCCAGAACTCGGGCTTCGGAGGCCGGCCGGTGAAGCCAACGGCCTCGAGGGCGGGCAAGAAGCGCTCCTTGATGAATCGGCTCGCCTCTTCGACCGAGTCCCAGACTTCGATGACACGCCAGCCTCCGGAGGGCCCTGGTCCGGCGACGTGAACGGTGCCGCCCAACGGCCCGTCGAACTTCATCTCGTTACGGAGCGCCTCGTAGAGCTCCTGCGATCCATCGGGGTTGTCGACCAGCATGGCCACGGACATCGTCGTCTCCTGTCGTTCGGGGGTGGTTGACGTCTCAGCGTTCAAGGTAAGACGACCCCGACGGCGCGTCATCGCCCGTGTGTGCCAAAGATCCGGCATCGCCGCGTGGTACAGCCATACCACGCAAGCGATGCCGGTGCGCCTGATCAGATGAGCCCGTGCTGGTACGCGAACGCGGTGGCGGCGGCGCGCGAGGTGACACCCACCTTGTGGAAGATGTTCTGCAGGTGCCGACGAACGGTGTGTTCGCTGACCGTCAACTCCGTAGCGATCTCGCGGTTGGTCCTCCCACCTGCCACCAGCGCGAGCACCTCGATCTCGCGCCCGGTGAGATTCCCGGCGGGAGGCGGGGCGGCCGTCGGGAACAGCGCCTTCAGACGGGCCAGATCGGGCGCAGCACCGAGCTGTTCGAAGGTGCGCCGCGCGGCATCGACCTCGAGGTGGGCGGTATCTCGATCCCCGAGATCGCGACACGCCAGCGCCCCGAGGAGGCGCGACCGGGCATGTTCGTAAGGGGCTTCGAGACCGGCCCACGCCGAGGCCGCCTGCTGGGCCGCGTCGAGTGCGCCTCGCGGATCGCCGCGATGCAGCGACAGAGCGCCGCTGGCCTGCATGGCCATCGCACGCAGCACGGGGGCGTCGACGTCGGCTGCGATGACCGCCAGCTCGGCTGCCGCCTCAGTCGCGGCGTCGACGTCGCCCACCGCAAGCATGATCTCGACCCCGGCACCGAGCAGCTTCGCCCTCGTCGCCCGATCGTGGGTCTCGGCCATGACGCGGCGGATGGCGGCTCCGGCCATTCCGACATCTCCTTGCATCATGCGGAGGAAGGAAAGCCCGGGCTGGGGAGCCTGGCCGTACTGGCTCGCTTCGCGGTACGCAACCTCGGCATCACCGAAGTCTCCCCGTAGTCGGTAAAGCTCGCCGAGCTGGTAGAAGGCCAAGCCCACCGCCGGCTGACCCGGAGGATCGGAGAGCCGGTCGAGTGCGCGCTTCGCTTCGGCGAGCGCTTCGAGCCACTGCCCGTGCCACTGCATGACCTCGGCGCGGTGCACGAGGCACTGGCCCCGGAAGGGCACCATGTCGGGTTGGGCGTCGCACCAGTCGCTCAGAGCCGCGGTCCACTCGTGAGCGCGGTTGAGGTCGAAGGCTTGCTGGCAAACGAGGATCACCGCGCAGTAGACGCGACCGGCGACGATGGGGCTGACCTCCCTCGCCGTCACCGCAACCATGGCCTCGTCGAGCAGCGCCAGGCCTTCGGACTGTCGCCCCATTACAACGAGCGATCGGCCCTGCCCGAGCCGGCCGAGCGTGACGACGTCGGCCTCACCGAATCGTCTACCAATGGCGATCGCGCGTCCGAAGATCTCGTGGGCCTGGGCGGGGTCGCCCCCTTCGAGGGTCCGGAGCCCCATGGGGATCATGAGCAACCCCTGCTCCGCGCAGTCAAGCCCGTGTTCCTCCACCAGCCGCTGCGCACGGCCGATCCAGCCGCCGGCCCGCGCCATCTGCCCCACATTCAGCAAGCCGAACGCCAGCCAGAACGCGCACCTCACCGCCCGCTCGACCTCGCCCCCATCGAGGAGCCGCAGATGGGCGCGCTCCCACGTCGAGGCAGCAACCGCGTCAGCCCCGACCAGTTGCGCGGCAGCCGCCATCTGTTCCAGGTCCTCCGACGCGAGCGGCTGCTCGACGTCAGCGGCTGAGAATCGGCGGAATGCCTCGGCCCAGGTCCCCCTCTCGAAGGCGCGACGTGCTTGGTCGAGAAGATCGGTCATCTCCACCCGATTCATCGCGCACCGAGCATGACTGCCATGCGCCTGGACGACGCATGACAGCTTGCCACGCCCAGGAATGGGGTCGCTGATCCACGGCGTCAAAACCGCATGCGAGCTCGATACCCCCAAGACCTCGAAAGGCGTAGCCATCCCGGACGCCGACACCGACCACGGCGGAACCATCCCTGCCCGCGCCGGTGGAACACCTCCCGCCCCGGG
>JBOGID010000101.1:0-15772 GCA_050742295.1 Acidimicrobiales bacterium
TCCACGAGCCGGCCGACGATCTGGCGCGCCAGAGAGCGGCCGGGGAGAGCGACCCTTCCCGTCGATCGGTACGGCAACCGGCCAAGGTCGTTCGCCGGCGGAGCGCGCCCACACGCCCACCGGTGTATGACGACATGTGATACGCTCCCGGTATGGCCCAGGCAGTCTCGGTGCGACTCGACGCCGATGCCGAGCGGGCGTTGCGTTCTCTCGAAGCAGCCGGGATGACCCGGTCTGAGGCGATCCGGACCGCGCTGATCGCATCCGCCCGCCGCCTTCACAAGCGGTCGGAACTCGCTGCCGAGGCTGCCGCCTTGGAGGCCGACGAGGCCGACCGCGAGGAGATGCTGTCAGTCGCGGCGCTGATGGAGTCGCTGCGTGCTCAGGGGTGACGTGTTTCGGTTCAAACTCCCGAAGGGAGTCGGCCACGAACAACACGGCGATCGTCTTGGTGTGCTTGTCCAGGCCGACGAACTGCTCCCGCGATCAGTCGTACTCGTGGCGCCGACGTCGCGCAGCGCCAGGCCTGCGTCCTTTCGGCCGGAGATCGAGGTGGAGGGCAGTGCCACGCGGGTTCTCGTCGAGCAGGTCGGAGCTGTCGACGCGAGGCGGCTGGGCGATCTCGCTGGCCACCTCACGCGCGAGGAACTCTGGGGCATCGACGACGCCCTGATCACGGTCTTCGGCCTCCGCTGAGCATCGACGGCAAGCTCTATGCCCTCGACGCCGCCGGGTCGACCAATTGCTCGGGCGTGCCCAAGGCCTGCTCGCCCCTGTGGAGTGCGACCACGGGCGGCGATGTCTTCTCCTCCCCGGCGGTGGCCAACGGGATGGTGTACGTCGGCTCCGACGACGACAAGCCTCTACGCCTTCGCACTGAAAGCGAGCCCCGCCATCGCCACCCAGGCCTCGGCCGGCGGGCCGCTGGGTACGCCGGTCACCGACACGGCCACCGTCTCCGGCGGCTCGAGCCCGACGGGGACGGTCACCTTCAAGCTCTTCAGCGACACCACCTGCACGACCCAGGTGGGGACCACGTCGACCAAGACCCTGAGCGGGGCGACGGCCACCTCCGGCCCCTTCACACCAACCGGGCCCGAGCTCGCCCTGCCAGGCTGCGAATGAGTCGGCGACGATCGTCAAGGCCTCGCCCACCATCGCCACCGTGGCCTCGCCCGGCGGGCCGGTGGGCTCCACCCCGGTGCGCGACGTGGCCACCCTCTCCGGGGGATTCAACCCCGGTGGCAACGTGCCCTTCCGCCTGTTCTCCAACAACGCCCGTACCACCCAGTTGTTCAGCTCCACCAACCCGCTGCCGGCCGCCTCCGACTTGTTCACGCCGGCGGCGGCGGGCACCTACTGCTGGACCGCGGTCTACAACGGCGACGCCAACAACAACACGGCCACCTCGGCCTGCAACGCTCCCAACGAGTCGGTGGTCATCGCCGCCTTCGAGCCTCCGCCGTTCACCGTCACAGTCACCGGTGACTTCCTCGGCCCGCTCACCGTCAACAGCGGCGACAGCTTGCAGCTGCTCAACCCGGGTGGTGGGGCCGGCCACGGTCAACCCGGGGGGCCCTGACCGTGGTCAACTCCAAGGTCAGCCGGGGCATCGTGGTCGATAACCCCCGGCTCTCGGGCGTCCCACGCAGCACGCTCTATGACTGGCGTCTGGACAAGGTCTACGTGCCCGACTACGAGGGTGCCAAGCCGTACGCCTGGTCATACCGCGACCTTGTCTTCCTACGTTTGCTGGCGTGGCTGCGCCAACTCGGTATGCCCCGACCGTCGGCGGCAGCGAATATCGCGACGGTGCGCCGGCGGGCCACCGAGCATGGCGACGTGCGGACGATACGAACAGACGAGCGCTCACTCGTCCTCAATGAGGAGCATGCGGACTCGCTCGGCCCCAACCTAACCTAACCCTAACCTGCTGCCGTTCGAGGATTTGCACGCGCTGCTACACACGTTCGACCTCCTCGACCCCATCGAAGAGTTGCGCCGGCGGGGTCAGGGCCGGGTGTGGGCACCCGACCTTGTGCGCCCGAGCGAGCAGACCTTCATCTCGCCCTGGGTCCTCGCCGGTGAGCCGTGCGTCGAGCAGACGAGGATCCCGACGGCAGCTGTTTACGCGCTCCACGAAGAACGCGGCCTGTCGGCGCAGGACATCGTCAAGCTCTACGCGGGCCTGACGGTCACCGACGCCGACGACGCCTACGTCCTGGAGCGCCGACTTCGTGGCTTCGACCTCCCGTCAACAGCTGCCGCATGAATTCCGGCTGCTGCTCGACCAGGGCTTCCCAAGCCTCCTGGCTTCGCCGTTCGGGCGGTCGACGCCACCGTCGAGGCGGTTTCGACGCTCTCGTTGCCCGTGACCGCGCGCAGTTCGATCAGCTGGTCGAGACGTACGCGCTGTCGCGCCTCGGTCGATTTCACAGTGATCACGTGGCGCCGGCCGATCGAGGACCCGACTCGTGAATGGGGCGAGTTGCTCGCCCTGCCGGAGATCACGCAGTTGCTGCGGGATCGGCGGCCACACGCGCTGCTACTGCCCTCTGGGGACATCGGTGCGCACGGGGACACGTCTCGGGCGCGTACAACTCGAACCCTGGCCAGGCGTACTCGAGCGCGATCCAGAACGAACGCATCCTCGCCACGGACCCGTTGTTCATCTCCTTCCCATAGCGTGGTCCATGGCTGAGGAACGGTTCGCCTGGCTAGACAACCTGGTCCAGTGGTGCACCCTGCGCCTCATGTTCGCCACGGGGCGCAGCTGGCAGGACATGCTGGCGACAGTATTCGGCCTGGACCCAGCCAGGGCAGTAGGGCGGTCGCTCGACGACCAAGTGGAAGACCCGCCAGACCGACCCACGATTCGGGCCGGCGAACACCAGGGCTGGGGCTACACGGTCCAAACGACGATCGACCTTGACGTTTACTACGAACAGCTCGGGCGCCTCTCCCTCCGGGGGGAGGCGTTCGCGCTCATCTATACGTTGTCATCCGTCACCTTTGCGCACGCGAGCGACGGCTCACCTACCTGGTTCTTCGACATGACGACCCCATCCCTGCGTGAGCGAAACGCCCTGTTCGAGGCGGCTATCTCGGAGGCCGGATTCGATGACGGCCTCCCCCACGCCGGAATCAAGGGTGCACGGTTCGTGGAACTGGCCTTCGGCATCACGCTGACGCGCGACATGATCGAAGGCTCTCTGCCGAGCGTCGTCCGGCCGACGGAAGTGCCCGCGCTGCCACGGGCCGCTCTGCCCACGGAGTGGCCGTGGCCGCAACGACGCCCTGGCGCCTCTCAATAGGGACCATCAGAGTTCTCCCGGTGCTCGCCGGCACGGCTGTCCTTTCTTCGCTCTCCCGAATCCAGACCTCCTGCCACAGCGGAGCATCGCCGCAGGTCAGCGCAAAATGGCTGGTCACGGCCCTACCAAAATTGATGCAAGGCTCTGACCCGTCTCGCGGGCAGGCGGAAGGTCGTGACCAGCGTGCTCACGGTTGCCGTGCCGGCTCCCGGTAGGAACGAGGTTGCAGGGTTTCTGCGTGTGGGTCAGGAGGTCTGGAATCGGGGCGGCGAAAGCGTCGGTACGACGCCGGCGCAGCAAGCACCCGTGTCAGCCGTCGAGTCGTGTGACTACGTGCGGGCGCATCTGGCGGGGTCCCCCCGGGAGGCGTCGCCTGTCCCGAACGGATGCCCCAGCCTGCCGGCCCCTGGCGGCCCGGCGCTGTCACAGGACATTCCGATGCCGAACCTTCCCGGCGTGCGGTCCTGATTCCGGCGCGTAGAGCGGACCTTGGCCGGCCGGCCGGCTCGTAGGGCAGGTAGTGTTTCAGTCCGCTTGGGGGGGAGCGCACGACGCCGGGATCTCGCGACGTGGCCAACCGGGCACGTGTTGGTGCGGCGTACGCTCAACCGTCTCGTGGCCGTGGCGTTGGGCTATCGGACTCTCGTTACCCTTGTCGCCGCCGCGATCACGGCGAGTTCCGCCGACGTTCCGCCCTCGTCCAAGCATGCGCTCGGCGCGGTCACCGCCGCAGTCGCCGTCGTCCACCTCACCCTCGTCTTCGTCGGCACCCGCCGAGACTTGCACTCGGTTCCGCCGAGGCTCGTCGCTCTGGACTTCTCGGTCGCCGCGCTCCTGAATATCTGGGCGTCCGCGTCCGTGATCCCGGACGGTGCGCTGTTTCGCGGGTTTGGCGATCCCTTTGGCGCGTATGGCATCGCCACGCTCGCGCTCTGGTCCGCGCTGCGGGGCCCGAGGACGGGCGTCGGCTACCTCTTCGGCGTGATGTTGCCGGTCCAGGCCTTGATGGTGGGTGTCAATCACGCGGCTCTCGACGCATCCGCACGGGCACGATTCGTGATGCGCAGCCTCTGGCTTCTCGCTGCGCTCGCTGTCGGATTGCTGCTGTGGAACGTGCTGCGGGCAGGGAGGACGGCGATAACCGCCCAGAGTGAGCTCGCCGGCCGGAGGGAACAGCGCAGGCGCATGCTCGACGCGCTTCACAACGTGGTCCTGCAAACACTGATCGGCATCGAGCGCCGGGCGGCCGGCGGCGGAACCGAGTTCCAGAAGGCTCTGGACGAGATCGGGCGCGAGTGCCGGCGCCGAGCCGCTCAACTGCGCGCGCATCTCGGCGTACCCGAACACGAGATGGGCGGGCTGATCGCCAGGTTCGAGCGGGCCGGCCGCGCGGCTGAAAGCGCCGACAGCGTCACGGTGAGTGTCCGGAGCGACGGCAACGAACCGTCCCTCGCGCTGGATGAGATCGACGCCTTGGTCAGCGCTGTTGGGGAGGCCGTGAACAACGCCCGCCGCCACGCGTCCGCGACGTCGATCACGATCGAGTCTGCTGCTGAGGCCGCCTGCTACAGCGTGCGCGTCAGCGATAGCGGCGTCGGATTTGATCCGAGTGCTGCGCCGCCAGGCTACGGAATCCGGAACGCGATCGTGGAACGTCTGGCGATGGTCGGAGGGACCGCGACGCTGCGAACGGGGCCGAGCGGCACGACGTGGGATTTCGTGATCCCGGTGGATGGCACCGGCGGAACCGGGCCTCCGAGAAACCTTGAGCCGTTGGTCGATCGCACTGTCGCCGCCGCCGGCTTCATCCCGCTCGCCTACCGGATCATCGGACTTCTTATCGGGGGGGCAGGCCTGATCGGCTCTCACGCGTCGGGGCCGGCGAGGATCGGACCGATCCTGAGCGTCATGGCGGCGGTCGCCTTCATGCAGGGAGCGCTTCTGGCGGTCGTGGCCCGCCGGCCGAACGTGCTCGTGCGCCGCTGGGTGTTCGCCTCCGACGTCACGGCCCTGGCGCTGCTCAGTTTGTGGTCCGCGGGAACCCTCCCAGATGGCACCGTGTACCTGGACAACCGCGATCCATTTACCGTGTACGCGCAGGGCACCGTCGCGCTCTGGACCGGATTCGGGAGCACACGGACCGGTGCCGCGCTCCTCTTTGGCATCGGGATCCCTCTGCAGCTGACCGCGGCGGCCGTCAACGGCGTGGCATTGGGAGCAACCGATTGGCTCGCGCTGGCGAGCCGCGCCTTGTGGCTCGTCGCGGCGTTCTTGCTGGCGCGGGGAATCGTCGCTGTCGTGCGCAGCGGGGCGGGAATGCTCGCCAGCGAACGCCATCGAGCGGGCTTGGAAGCCGAGCGGTCCGACGCCTTGGCAGTGTCCGGCAAGGAGATCATTACAACGCTCGACGAGATAGCGGAGCAGATCCGCGAGCGTGCGCCATCGCCCGCCCTGCTGTTCGAGGTCGGTGAGTTGGCGCGTCGCCGTGCGCTCGACGTGAGGATCGTCCTCCGCACGGGTGACCTCAAGCCGGGGCTGCAAGCCGAACTCGAGGCGATGGCGGCCTCCTTCGAACGCGACGATCAGGCGGAGATTGAAGTCGTGGCACTCGGGCTCGACGGCTACCCGCGGACGGCCGCCACGGCTCGCCTCGCCAACGCCGTGCGAGAGGTGCTGCAGCAGCGGCGCGCCGGGGCGCCGAGGCGCACGATCACGGTGTTCGCCGAGCGTCGGGTCGACGGAGTGAGTGTGCTGTTGCGTGACCCCACGAGTAGCACAGGCGGCGAGGGGCTCCTCGATACTGTTGCCGCCCACCTCACGAACGCGGGCGACCGGGCGACTCGGACACTACTCGACGATGGCGGGTGCGTCTGGGAACTGACCATTGGCGAGGAGGACCGCGAGGACGCGAAGGCGGAGGCCTAAGTCTTTGAGTGGGTGTGCGGATTCGTACTACCGTTGAAACACGGCGCATCACGCGGCATCTGGCGGGCCGAGGAGTGACCTCGGCGGGACGGTCGGACAGCCGCGGGCACGCGAAGGCCTTCAGCCGTCCGAAAAGGGGAGTCTTCCCCTCTTTCGCTACGGACCCGTTCCGGCAGGATCACGGATATGAAGCCGGTGTCGGTGCTCATCGTCGACGACGACCCCTTCTTCCGGGGTGGCCTCCAGCGGGAGTTGTCACGCGTCAGCGGGATCGTGGTGCTGACGGGGTCCGGGAACCTCGATGAGGCATTGGCGACCGTCGGTTCGCCCGACATCGTGCTGCTCGACCTCGGCCTACCGGGAAGCTGCAAGCGGCTTGCCATCGGCGATGTGCTGTCGCGCTGGCCATCAAGCGCGGTCCTCGTCATTACCGCGTACGCCTCCGGCACCGATGTCGTCTTGGCCTTCGCCGAGGGGGCCCGCGGCTACCTCGCAAAGTCGGTCGGACTGACGGAGCTGATCAACGCCATTCACGCGGTCGCCGCCGGGGGGACCTACGTGACGCCCACGTTGGCTGGCGCGCTGCTTGGCGCCGGCATCGACCTGACTGCCGCCGAGCGAGCCGTGCTGCGGTGCATCGCACAGGGAATGCCCGACAAACGGGTCGCGCTTACGCTCTCCATCAGTCCCCGGGCCGTCGAGAACCGGCTGGCGTCCGTACGCCAGAAGGCCGGGCTGCTCGACGGGTCGCGCGCTGCGCTCACGCGGTTCGCCATGGAGGCCGACGCTTGGTGCCAACTCAGCGACGAGGAACACGCCGAGGAGGATGGTCGTCGACGGGCATCGCGCCAGCGACGTCTTGTGGCCCGACGAGCGCGCCGCCGCAGACTGCCACCGAAACGAACCGACGACGTGGGAGATACGGCGAGGGCGTAGTTCCGACGGGGCCAGCATGGGATGGAGCAGGGCATTTCCGGCCGTGCTATCTGAACGCGTCCGGAAACCCATGGCTGGGAGTTTTACGCTCGGGTTGCCTTCGAGCGGGACGGAACGGGGCGACTCCAGAAGCGACGCGCCGCCGCCATTTCGCTTGACATCCGACTCCGAGGCGAGCAATGTCAGCCTTTGGCGCGTGGCCGACTCGATCGGCGGGAGCTGGGGGGTGGAGCACAGTTTGCTTGTCGGCCTTACACGCGGCGCGTGTCGGCGGCGGCAGCAGAGGCCGCATATGCCGGATATGCCGAGTCCGTCGCGGTCCCCGATCGACGGTCGACGTAAGTGACCCTTTACGGAGTGGAGCTGATCGCGGTGAAGTCGTGAGGTCGTAACTGGTAGCCGGCCTTTCGGGATGGCGTCACCGATGGACAAGCGCACGCCGCGTCCCTGACGCGAATGAGGTCGAGGCGCGATTTCAGCGGAGGGGAGTTTTCCCCTGTTTCTACGGCTGGCTTTCGTGCAGGATGGTTCCCTGACGGCGGCGGGAGGATGCAGGCGGGAGCGGGTGCGTCCCAGTCAACGCGGAAAAACGCCTGAAACGGCGGTCCGAATGCCCGAAATGGCTGACGGGGCGAGCCGCCAGTGAGCGGGGGACAGGGGGAGTCGGCAGATGGAACGATCGGCGAAGGCGACCTTCGGTCGACGGCGGACAGTCGCGGCCGCGTGCGCCTTGCTCGGGGTGCTCTGCACAGTGGTCGTCGCGGGTAGCGGGCGTGCAGCGGCTGCGCCTGTCGCTGGCACAGACGTCACGTACACGGTTGATGCCGGGTTCGACCGCGGGACGCTCGTGAATCTCAACCACGACGCGCCCAATGGCAACCAGCTTCAGCTCACGACGCCGAGCCGCACCTTCCGGTTCATCTGGGTCGCGCTCACCGACCGGTGCACCATTGCCAAGATCGACACCGAGAGCGGCGCCATCCTCGGCGAGTACCGGACCCTCTCCGACGGCACGCCCTGCGCCCAGTCGTCACGCACCACCGTCAGCACCGACGGGAGCGTCTGGGTGGGCCACCGCGGCGGGGGCGACAGGGTCACCCATGTGGCGCTGGCTGAGCTGAACGGCTGTCTCGACCGCAATGGCAACGGCACGATCGAGACGTCGACCGGTTACGGCGACGTGAAGCCCTGGCCGGGCGCTGGCGCCCCAGTGTCCGACGCGCAGGACGAGTGCATCCTCCACCACCTCTTCTCGGGAGGAGGTGGGGACTCCCGGCACATGAGCGTGGACAAGGACGGCAACCTCTGGATGGGTAACCGCGACGGGGGAAGCGTGTTCCGCAAGTACGACGGCCAAACAGGTGCCCTGCTTGTCGGGCCTCTCGACTTCGCGTGCGGCGGGTACGGAGGGCTGATTGACAGCAAGGGCGTCGTCTGGTCGGCGACGTCCGGCGGGAGCATCTTACGATTCGACACAGCGCTCCCCGTCGATGCCAACAACCCGCGCTGCCTTCCGTTCAGCAACTACGGCATGGCGATCGACAGCACCGGCAACGTGTGGGTCTCCACGGCGGGTGAGGGGATCGTGCGCAAGTTCTCACCGGCGGGCGACTTGCTCGGAGCGTTCCCCCAAGGCCACGCAGTTGCCCAGGGCCTGGCTGTGGACGGCAAAGGCGACGTGTGGATCAGTTCGTCGATTGCGTGTGGGGGCGGCTGTGGCATCTCCCACCTTCGCAACGACGGCTCAATGGTGGGCACCGTTCCCACCCCGACTGGTTCGGGGAGCACGGGAGTTTCGATCGACGCGGCCGGGAAGGTGTGGACCGCCAACTACAACTCCAGCACAGCGGTTCGGATCGATCCGGCAGCTGGTCCGGTCGTCGGGGGCACGCCCCTGGGCCAGGTCGACCTGACCGTGGACTTTCCCGCCGGCCCCGACGGCCGCCCCCTTGCTCATCCCTACAACTACAGCGACATGACGGGCCAGCAGCTATTCAGCTCGACCGCACCCCAGGGATCCTGGACGGTCGTCCAGGACGGGGGTGTCCTGGGCACCGAGTGGGGCCAGGTCGTCTGGAACACCGAGGCGCCGGGCACGGTGCCGCCCGGTGCCAGCCTGATCGTCGAGGCTCGGGCAGCTGACACGGAGGCGGCGCTGGGCAGCCGGAGCTACGCGGCCGTCCAGAACGGCGCGACTTTCGCCATGGTCGGACGGTTCCTCCAGGTGCGGGCCACGCTGAAGCCCGACGCGGACGGCAAGAGCCCGGTCCTCTCCGACATCCGCATTCGATCGGTGCCCAAGATCACCGTGAGCATCGGAGACGTGACCGTCGTCGAGGGCGATGCCGGCCCCACCGATGCCACCTTCACCGTGTCGCTGTCTGAGCCGGCCGGCGCCGCGGGCGTCACGGTGTCGGCCTCCACAGCCGGACTCTCGGCACTGTCGCCGGCCGACTATGTGGCGCGCACGAACGCCACCGTCTCTTTCGCGGCAGGAGAGCAATCGAAGCCGTTCACTGTTCAGGTGGTGGGTGACAGGCTGAACGAACCGACCGAGACGTTCGCCGTGAACCTCGGTGCGCCGGTGAACGCCGGCATCGACGACG
Organism: Acidimicrobiales bacterium; assembly: GCA_050742295.1. Classification (GTDB taxonomy): domain Bacteria; phylum Actinomycetota; class Acidimicrobiia; order Acidimicrobiales; family AC-14; genus JAHFUQ01. The sequence continues at coordinate 9,782 of JBOGID010000101.1, forward strand.
ACCAAGGCGTCGCCACGATCGTCGACGACGACCGCAACGGGGGCTTCGCCTGCCGAGCCAGCGCGGTGCGCCTCGGAAGCGGGGAGCCCCTCGTGGCGAACGAGCCTTTCACGCCGTGTACCGACGGCGGTCGCACGCTTTCGAGCAACCGGCTCTTCGCCGGGTGGCTGCTGGCGGCGTCGGTCAACGCCCAGGGGTTGGGCGTCACCACCGACCAGACACCCGACGATCTCGAGTCGACGTCGCCGTCGACGGGTGACAGCGCCACGGCCACGGCGAGCGTGGCCACGGTCAGGGTGGTCATTGCCGGGCTCACCGTAGACGTGACTTCGATCCAGTCGCAGGCGAGCGTCCGTTGTGTGCCGTCAGTGGGAGGCGGCCTTGTCCCCGCGCTCTCCGGCTCATCGAGGATCGCCGGCCTCAGGATCAACGGGCTGGCGGTTGATGCCGGCGGCTCGGCCTCGATCGCGTTTCTTGGTCTGACGCTCCAGGTCAACGGCACGGCGACGACAGCGACGTCGATCACCCAGACCGCGCTGCGGGTGAGCGCACCACTGGTGCCGGCGATCATCATCGGAGAGGCCCGCGCCGGCTTCAGCGGGAACCCGTGCGCCGAATGAGGTCCGTCGGCGCACCGGTGAGACGGCCGAAGGGGTTCTGAGCGGTGCGGAGGAGCCGACGGCTGTGGGCCATCGGGGTCGGGGCGCTCTCGGTCGCGGTCCTGGCCTCCGGCTTGGTCCCGGCGGCGGCCCAGACGGTCGCCGTGAACCCGAATGGCCGGATCACCGCCCCTGCCGAGACGATCGCCTGCCGGCTCTTCCCGATCGCGATCTCCGTCCGGGTGTTCGCCAGCGTGGCGCCGGGGGCCACCGTCGCCGACGTCATGCTCGGGAGCGCTCCCGGGAACTTCGGCTGGCTGAGCTGGACGGGGACGACGGGGCTCCCCGCCCTCATCAAGAGCCTCACGTTGCCTGGCGACGGCGAGACCTACACAAGTCCGGACAATCCCTTGGACCGCGTCCTGTCGGTGGGAGACCTGGTGCGGGGGCGCCCGGGCGTCGCCAACAGCTCCAACGTCCGGGAGGCGCTGGACAAGCTGAAGGACGTCGACATCGTCGTCCCGCTCTGGGCCGAGGTGTCGGGCACGGGGTCCAACGTGAACTACCGAGTGTCGGGCTTCGCCGTTGTCCGGATCGTCGAGCACCGGCTGCCGGACAACAAGATCACCGTTCGGCTCGTGGCCCGGATCGGCTGCGAGCCGACGCCCGCGGGCCAGGACACGAAGGTGACGACCGCAGAGGACATCCCGGTCGCGATCGCCCTGTCCGCGTCCTCCCTCGACCCGGCCGACATCTCATTCACGGTGACCCCGCCCTCCCACGGGAGCCTCGGTCCGATCTCGGCGCCGGCATGCAGCCGCGGCATCGGGTTCGTCCTCAACACGTTGGGGATCCGGGTCGTGGTCGCTTCGCTCACGACGTGCACCGCGCAGGTCGTCTATACCCCCAACCCCGACTACAACGGGCCGGACTCGTTCACCTACGAGGGCAAAAGGGGGTCGGTAGAGTCCGCCCCGGCCACGGTGTCGATCACCGTCACCCCCGTCAACGATCCCCCGGTGGCGAACCCCGACTCCAAGTCAACCGACCAGGACAAGGTCCTGACCATCCCGGCGGCCGAGCTGTTGGCCAACGACACTCCGGGCCCACCCGACGAGGCCACCCAGACGCTGCGGATCGACTCGGTGTCGAAGGTCGAGACGACGGTCGGAGAGGTCTCGCTGGCGTCGGGGACCGTGACCTACACGCCCCGGCCGAGGTTCAACGGCACGGACTCCTTCCGCTACCGCGTGTGCGACGACGGGGTCACCGCAGGGGCGCCCGCGCCGCGGTGCGCCGAGGCGGCCGTGAACGTCACTGTGCGGTTCGTCAACCGCCCCCCGGTCGCAACCGACGCGACCGAGTCGACCAACGAGGACACGCCGAAAACCCTCGCCCTCGGTGCGACAGACCCCGAGAGTGACCCGCTCTCCTTCTTCATCGTGTCCGCTCCGGCACGCGGGAGGCTTAGCGGAACCGGTCCGACTCGGACCTACACGCCGGACTCGGACTCGTTCGGGCCCGACTCGTTCACGTTCAAGGCCAACGACGGCGCTCTCGACTCCAACGTCGCGACGGTGACCATCTCGGTCCGCCCCGTCAACGACGGACCTGTGGCGACGATGGACGAGTTCTCGGCGACGGCGGGGACCGCGCTCGTTGTTGCGGCGCCCGGCGTGCTGTCCAACGACTCCGATGCGGATGGGGACGCGCTCACAGCCCAGCTCGTCGCCGGCGCGTCCCATGGCATGCTGGAGTTCGGGGCGGACGGAGGGTTCACCTACACGGCCGCCGCCGGGTTCAGCGGCGACGAAACGTTCAAGTACCGGGCGTGCGACCCGAGCAGCGCCTGCAGCGAGCCGGCCGTGGTGACGATCCACGTGCGGACCTCGCCTTCGTGCTCGGCAGGCCCGGCCCCGAGCGGGCCTCCGGGGTGGAGCGCAACGGCCAGCATGGCGGACAGCCGTGTGGCCCACGCGGCTGTCGAGCTTGCCGACGGTTCAGTACTTGCAGTCAGCGGCTGGTTGCCCCCGACCCTGGTCAGCACTGTCGAGCGCTACTGCCCGGCCTCCGGTACGTGGTTGCCCGCCGGAACGCTGGCTCAAGCGCGTAGTGGTCACACGGCGAGTCGCCTGCAAGACGGGCGCGTGATCGTTGTTGGCGGCGAGTTTGTCGAGCCGGCGGCGCCGCAGACGCGCCTCTACCTCGCGACGACCGAGATCTTCGATCCGGCCTCGAACACCTGGGCGGCCGGGCCGAGCCTCAACTCCGCCCGGCACGGGCACACCGCGACTCTTCTTTCGGATGGGCGAGTCCTCGTGACCGGAGGAGGCGCGGCCACGGCGCCAGGCCAGCCCGCGGTGCGGCTCGCTTCGGCGGAGATCTTTAACCCGTCAACGGGCGTGTGGAGTGCTTTGCCTGACATGTCCACCCGGCGCTTCGGACATGTCGCGGTCCGGCTGAACGACGGCCGGGTGCTTCTCGCCGGCGGTGACGATCTGGCCGTGGCGAATAGCAGCGCGGAGCTCTTCGATCCCACGACGAACACCTTCACGCCCACGGGCTCGATGAGCGTCGGGAGGGACGGCCTCGCCGGGGCCAGCCTTCCGGACGGGCGCGTCCTGGTGGCCGGAGGCGGGATACGGTTCGGGCCGCTTCTGTCCTCGGCCGAGACCTACGACCCCGCCTCGGGGGCCTGGACCGCCGCCGGCTCGCTCGCCGTGGCGCGCGCCTACGCCCGAGCGGCGTTGCTGCCCGGCGGCCAGATTCTCATCGTGGGCGGGATGACCGAGGAGACACCGGTCACCCACCCGACCCTGGCGAGCGCGGAGGTTTTCGACGCCGCGGCTGGGGCCTGGGCGACGGTGCCGATGATGTCGACACCCCGGGCTCAGCACACGGCGACGGCGTTGGGCAACGGCACCGTGTTGGTCACCGGCGGCGAGGCGAGCCGGTGCACGTGCGGCGCTGGGCCCGGTCTGGCCTCCGCGGAGCTGTTCCGGATCGGCGACCAGCCCCTCCCGCACCGTCCGTCGCCCCGTTCCGACATGTTCGAGACGGAGCAGGACACCGCTCTCGCCGTCCCCCTCCCGGGGCTGCTCGGCAACGACACGGATGCCGACGGGGACGCCCTCACAGCGGCCCTCGCCACGGGCCCATCCCATGGCACGGTCGTCGTGCAACCCAACGGTTCATTCACCTTCACGCCGCACGCCGGCTACGTCGGCCGCGACTCCTTCACCTACCTCGCCTGCGATCCCGGCGGCGGTTGCTCACAGGCACCGGTCGAGGTCAGGGTCACGGCAGCCTGCGCTGCCGGGAGGCGCAGTGCGTTCCTCGACCTCACCGCCGTTGACCATGTGGCGAACACCGCCACCGGAACGTTGCGCGGCGTGACGGTCGTGCTCTCGGGTTCCGAAATCTCGGAGAACGGCTTCGTCATCGATGGGACGGCGCCAGTCTTCAATCATGCCGAGTTCACACCACCGCTGCCGGCCGCCGACTTGGTACAGATACGCGGACGCACGGGCGACGCCTACCGGCTCACCTTCAGCCAGCCGGTGGCGAACCCCACCATGCACCTGGGGTCGCTCGCCTCGACGTTGACGTTCACCGGAATCACTCTCGGGAAGGTCAGCGGGCAAGACACATTCGTCGTCTCGGGTTCAACGGTTTCCGGCGTCCTCGACGAGAACCCGGCGTTCACCGACGCCAACGGCACTGTCAGGTTGTTCGGAGTGTTCAGCGAGATCGCCTTCACGACGAGGCTCGACGTACCGACCCAGGACAATCAGGGCGACGGGATCAACCTCCAAATCGGCGTCTCCGGCTGTGGAGGCCCGCCCATCGCCACCGGTGCCCAGGTGACGACGGCGGAGGACACCCCGGTCGCGGTCACGCTGACAGCCACCGACCCGGACGGCGATGCCCTCACATTCACGACGACGAGCCCACAGCACGGGACACTGAGCGGTACCGGCAACGCCCGCACATATACACCCGCCGCCGACTTCAACGGCACCGACACGTTCACCTTCAAGGCCAACGACGGCGGCACCGACTCGAACATCGCTACGGTGACCATCCAGGTCGACCCCGTGAACGACCCGCCTGTGGCCGGTCCCAACACCTACCGCGTCGAAGTCGGACCACTCGTGTCGGGCGGTCCCTCGGTGCTTTACGGCGTGAACTCCGAGACGGACCCTGACGTGCTCGTCACCTTCGACATGCAAACCGGTGCGGCCACCACAGTCGGCACTATCCGCGACGCGAGCGGCACCGCCATTAACGTCGGCGGGGACGTGGGTCTCGCCCATGACCCCGTCGCCGACCGCCTGTACCTGGTGGACGGCGGTTTCGAGGTGACCCGTCTGATGTCGGTGGATCCGGCGACGGGCGTGACCCAGCTCATCGGCACGGGGCTGGGTGTCGATCACTACGACCCCGGGCTCGCCTTCGACCCCTTCATGCGACGCCTGTACATGATCACCGATTCGGGCGAGCTGACCGTGACCAGTGACCACCGCCTGTACGAGATCGACCTCGCCTCCGGCGTGGCGCGCTTCATCGGCACCGTGATGCCACGGGTGTCGTCGATGGATGCCAACGTCGGGCTGGCGTTCGACTGGCGCACCCGGCGGCTCCTCGCCACCTTCGGGAATGCGTCCGTGACAAGCCTCTATGCCATTGACATCAACACGGCCGCGGCCACGCTGATCGGCAGCACCGGCGCCGTTCACCTCACGGGATTGGACTACGACCCCCTCGCGAACATGCTGTATGCGTCCGATAGCCAATTCCGACGCCTGTACGCCGTTGATCCGATGACCGGCGCGGCGACCCTCATCGGGACTCACGGCCTGGGCAACGTGGAAGGCCTCGCGGTGAAGGCGACGCCGCCGTCCGCCACGACCCTTCGTGTCGCCGCGCCCGGTGTGCTCGGGAACGACCACGACGTCGAGGCGTCGGCCCTGATTGCCAAGCTCATCGCCCCGCCGCAGAACGGCTATGCCGTACTGGGCCTCGACGGTTCGCTGACCTACACGCCGTCCGGCTCATTCTCCGGCGTGGACACGCTCCGCTACGCTGCCTGCGACACGTCCGATGCCTGCACAGAGACGACGGTAACTATCACGGTCGCCGTGAGTGGGCAGGTGAACCGTCCGCCTTTGATCATGTCGGTGCCGACCGTGTCCAAGTGGGTCAACTTGACGCCGCCGGGAACTCGTCCGTCCCCCCGATCGGTCTACGGAGCGCAGGCCTATGACGAGGTCAACGACAGGATCATCGTCTTCAGCGGTGAGGACAACGTCACCCCACACCCGCACCCCGCTGATGTCTGGGTCCTCACGAACGCGAGCGGCGTTGGCGGCACTCCTGCGTGGGTGGAGTT
>JBOGID010000102.1:0-1733 GCA_050742295.1 Acidimicrobiales bacterium
GATCGTCGCCACGTGCCCGGAGGGCACGCCGACGGCCTAACGCACGAGGGCGTCGCAGGCCGCGGCAACCGGCGCGGCGGCGGACGTGCCCGCGAACGGGGTGGGGAACCCGCCCGTGCCGCTCACCGGGATCCGGTCGGGCGCCACCCACGCCGGGCTCTGGAGCACCTGGGCGGGCGGTCCGGCCACCCCTTCGCACGGGGCGTCGCCCGCCTTCACCGTCCCCGGCGGGCGGTCGGTGGTGAGGCGCAGCTCCACCGGTCCCCGGGAGCTGTACGGCTCGACCTCCTGGTTGAACCACGCACCGGTGGCGGCGGCCAGCCCCGACGTGAAGTTGTTCACGCCGTCGACGCTGCCCGCGCCCGTGGGGGGGTCGAATGCGGCCGCTCCCAGCCAGCGCAGGTCGATGACCGGGGGCGCCACCGCGCCGGACGTGTCGAACATCGTTCACGACCAGCTTGACCCTCGTGGGCACGGCGAACGGCGACGCGCCGACGATGGCCTCGAAGGTGTCTCCCATGCCGTCGATCTGTTTCCGGTCGGACTCGCCCAGGCACTGGGTCAGGGCCTCGTCCATCAGGTACAGGTCGAGGTCGGTGAAGCCGCCGCCGGTCGGTGTCGGGACCACGGCCCGGGGCTCGCTCCACTGCAGCGTGAAGATCTGGGCGGCGCCCGGCGGCAGGACCACGTCGAAGGTCGTGTCGCCGTTGGGGGCGATAGCGACCACGTTGTCAGGGTTGATGGAGCAGTTGGTGAACGGCCCGGGCCGCCCGTCGGGGCCGGCGCCGGTGCCCGCGGCCGCCACCTTGGCGGCGTGGGTGACGCCGTCGTTGCCGGCGGCCGAGTGCACTGAGATCCCGGCCCGGCCCAGGTTGTCGCTGACGGCGGCCACGATTCCCTGCTGGAAGATCGGTTCGTCGAAAAAGCCCACGTCGTGGACGATGATGTTGACGCCGGCGCTGGCCAGGGCCACGAAGGCGTTGATCAGGGTGACCTGGGTGACGTCGGGCGGCAGGCCGGGGCCAGCGGGCGGGAGACCGGCGGCGTGGGAGAACAGCTGGGCTCCCGGGGCCATGTCGTGGATGATCTCGAGCATGGCGATGCCCTCGTTCCCGTCGCCGAGGCCGACGGTCCCCTGGTTGACGACGGTGACGGCCGGAAGTTCGCCCGCGGCCTGGGCCGCGGCCAGGCTCTGGACCGCGTCGGAGACCACGCCCACCTTGACGCCCGCGCCGGTGATGCCGCGTGCGTTCAGGGCCGCGGTCTCGAGCACGACGGTGTTGCGGGTGCCGCCGTGGGGGCTGAAGCGGGCGTAGGCGGGGGCCCCGACCGAGGTGACCCAGGACAGCTGGCTTGCGGCCTGGACCTTGTCGCGCGGCAGCCACGCCTCGAACACGCCGGCTGGGGCCATGCCCAGGCTGGCGGGGACGGTGAGGGAGCGGACCCCCGTGGCGCCGGTGGCCTTGAGGGCGGCCTCCTCAGCCGCTCCCGTCGGGCGCCCGGCCCGGAACGCCGGCTGGAGCTTGCCGCCGCTGACCCGGACGGCGGGGCCAAGGGCGGTGGTGGGGCCGGCGCCCTGGCCCGCGACCCGGAGCACGGGCCCCGCGAGCCGAGACGTGGCGCTCTTCTTGGGACGGGCCTGGGCCGTCGAGCCGTGCCCCACCGGTGCTGGCACGAGGACGGCAGCGACCGCTACCGCCGCCGCTACCGCCGTTACCGCCGCTACCGCCCGT
>JBOGID010000103.1:0-4737 GCA_050742295.1 Acidimicrobiales bacterium
GCCCAGTAGCGGGCCAGGAAGCCGGCGTCGGGGTCACCGGGCGCCGGGCCGAGGGGGCGGGGACCCGGAGTCGGGAAGGGCACCGCCGGCCTTGCAGGCGCCGCAGGCCCCGCAGGCGCCGCCGGCATCGCAGGCGCACGCCACGAGGGCGCAGCGGGGATCGCAGGCGCACGCCGCGAGGGCGCAGCGGGGACCGCAGAGGACACGGGGCCCGGCCGCCGGAGCGGGCCGGATCCGCCTTGGTCGCGTCGCGTCCACGCCGCCGACCGGCCCCTGATCAGCCCGCGTTCGTCGGCGCTTCCGCCGAGCCGCGGGGCAGGCGCGAGCAACGCCGGGGGGCCCATGGGCTCATTCTTGCCCCCCGGCGGCCAACTTCCCTAATCGCAGCCGCGGTCTCGCAGCCGCGGCTGCTCCCTACTGGCCTCGCCCGATACCGGCCGCCTTCAGGACACGCGGCTCGACGCCCGCCTCCCGCCACGCCTGGTAGGTGATGCCTTTGCGGTCGCTGTAGCCCGCGGCTACCACAATGAAGTCGCTCTCAAGGGCGGAGATATCGACGGTGCCGTCGCCCGATGCAGCCAGTTGCTGCTCCAGGTCCATCCGCTCCTGGGTCAGGTGCAGACGCGACAGCGGATCGGCGCTTGCCAGTCTCTGCTCGATGTCGGCCAACCGCTTCTGCACGCTTTCCGGCGTGCGCTTGCGGCCCCGCTTGGGTCGGTGCGACTCAAGGGCTTCGAGGTACCGCCTTACCACCCGGCCCTGCTCCCGACCCTCCGCCAAAGCCGCCTTGTGCTCGTCGCTCATCGTGCGACTGGCCTTGGCGACCGGCGCAGCAGCCTTCTTGGGCATTGGATACATCCTCCTTAATTGTCCGATGTCGTCCCGGTGCCGGGCGCGCCAACGTCGAGATAGCGAGCGCCGTTTTCGACGGTTGACACAGTGGAACTACCGGTCCCTCTGTTGCATGGCCTCGGTGCGACCCGTCAATAGTACATGAATGAACGCGACGGAACGAGGAACGTGGACGAAGGCCAAGTCCGGCTCCCGTCCGTAGTACTGGGTGACCGACGTTCCCAAGGAGGACTGATGCGTACGCTGATCACCCGTCTCGTCACGGCAATCACCACCATTGCGCTCACGCTCGTCGCTACGGAGGCCACCGCGCTGGCCGGCCTTGTGCTGACCGGGGCCGACTGAGCAGAACGAGCCCAGCGGGGCGCACCGAACGTCGATATGACTTCCGGCGCGCCTCCGCCGGCCGGGTAAAGACACGGTCAGCGGAGAACGCGCGGAGGGTCGAAGAGGATGCCGCCCGTTCGGGTCAGCGCATCCATGACCCACCGGCCGGCGGCGAACCACCACAGGGCGGCGATTGCGGCGGTGACCACAAGTCCGACAACGATCCGGCGCCGGTTGAACAGGCCGGCCCGCTCGAGGGGCCGGCCGGTATGGCGGCCGAACAGCCGCAGGAGTGACAGGCGGCCGAAGGCACCGGCGATCAGGCCGGGCCCGGCGGTGCCTCCGACGCCCAGCATCCCCGCCGACCACCCGACGCCCACCGCCAGCTGGCCGATGGCGACGAGGCCCATGGCCAGCTGGCCGACGACGATGCCCCCGCGAGCGAGCTGGCCGATGGCCACCACGCCCGTGCTCAGCTGGCCGATGGCGAGGATCCCGGTGGCGTTGCCCCCGATGGCGATCAGCCCGACCGGCTCCTCACCGAAGTCGACGACCTTCAACCGTTGACAACCACTGTGAGGGCGCCGGAGGACCGGGGCTTACAGCAGCTCGTAGCGGGGGTTGTAGAACAGCAGCCGGCCCCGGTAGCCGATCGGCGCGCCTCTGCCTCCGATCATCAGCCGGCGTCCCGGCGCCACGCCGGCAATGCGCCGCCGCCCCGTCCACACCGCCACGAGGGCGCCGCTGCCGTCGCTGATCGTCGCCTCGAGCGACGGCGAGCCGGCTCGGGGCACGATGCGCAGGCTGGTGATCTCGCCGACGAGCGTGACTTCGCGACGGGGCTCGGCGTCGCTGATGGCGAGGCACTCGCGCCCGGCGCAGAACTCCCGCAGCTTCTCCTCGTCGAACTCGGACATCGGGGCCGTGAGGCGATGCAGCACCTTTTTCAGAGCCACGCCGAGACTCTACGGCGTCGCCGGGGCGTCCGTCGCGGTGAAGGCCTACCGCCGGCCGTTGGTGACGTGCCACATGGCGAGGCGCACTTCGGTGCCTTCGCCCGACGAGCTGATCTCCACGTCGTCGACAAGGGCCCGGATCAGGGGGAGGCCGAGGCCCCGCTCGAACTTCAGCCTGTCAGGGTCGGTGGGCGGCGGGTGGAGCGGCAGGGTGGACGGGTCGAACCCGGGCCCCCGGTCCTCGATTGAGACCCGCAGCCCCCGGTCGTCGGACCAGCACTTGACCCGGACACCAACCTCGGTCTCCACCGCGCTGTGGGCTTCGATGGCGTTGGTGCACGCCTCGGACACGGCGATCTTGAGGTCGTCGACCTGGTCGTCGGACAGGGAGGCGTCTGTGGCCGCCATTGCCGAGACCACGAGGCGGGCCAAGGCGACGAATTCGGGCCGAGCCGGAATCTCAAGCTCGACGACCTCGGACAACCGTTGCCGCCTAGTTTTGCGAGTTGGGCGTGGGCTTCGTCGCGTCGTCGACGGAGTCGTAGATCGAGAAGACCTTGGTGAGCCCGGTGATCTCGAAAACCTTGAGGATGCGGCTCTGCGTGCAGACGAGGACCAGGTCGCCGTTGTGGCTGCGCAACCGTTTCAGGCCGCCGACGAGGACGCCCAAACCCGTGGAGTCGAGGAAGTCAACCCCTTCGAGATCAACGACGATGTGGTGCTTCCCCTGCCCAACCAGCTCGATCAGGCGCTCGCGGAACTTGGGGGCCGTGTAGACGTCGACCTCGCCCCTCACGCTGAGGACGGCGAACTTGTTTCGTTCCGCAACCTCGAGACCGAGATCCATGAAGCCTCCTGTTCCACAGCAAACCTAGCCGGTCCGCGCCACGACATAGAGCGGGACCGGTTGCTTCTACCGTGGCGAGCCCGCAGGCGAAACCTCAGCCCGTCAGGCCGGCCCGGGCGGGGTGGCGGCGGTGGTGGTCGGCGGGGTCCGTCCGGATGGTCGTGGCCGTCACCCGCCGGGTCGTGGACGTGGTGGCCGGCGGGCGGGTCGTGGTCGGTGACACCGGCGTGGTCGAGGTGGTGGTGTTCTGGTTCGGTAGCGGGGCCGATGTCGTGGGTGCCGCCGTCGTGGGGGCCTCCGAGGAGGTCGTGCTCGTCCCGCCGATGGCCAGCACGGACAGGAACTCGGAAAGCGGCGAAGTTGAGGAAGGCGGCCGAGGCCACGCCCGCCGCGGAGACAGGACCTGGGTGGCGATGACGGTGGCGATCGAGTTGGCGGCGTCGTGGAAGCCGTTGGTCTAGTCCAAGGCCAGGGCCACGACGATGACGATGACGACGGCGAGCTCCATGCGATGGCGGTGCGGGCGGCCCGGTCAGGCGAACTTGACGACGATCGACCTCCACGACGTCGGAGATGTCCTCGATGGTGATTCGCGCCGCCTCCATGGCCTCCACGATGTCCGTCCACTTGAGCACTTCGAGGGCCGGGTGCTCGCCGCTGAACAGGTGGGACAGGGCCGGCGGTGGATGTCGTCGCCTTCGGTCTCGAGGCGGTCGATGGCGTCGAGGTGGGGCGGACGCCCGTCAGGCGCTCCAGGGCACCGAGGTCGGTGACCAGCTCCTGGCCGCGGCCTTGTTGAACAGGTCGAAGAACGTCTCGTCAGTGGGGATCAGCCGGAAACGCACGGTCTCAGTCCTCTACTAGGAGGCTGGTGTCTAAGCCCTCCCTCGGCGGCCGACCGCCCCGTTGGAGCTTCGGCTGCAACGCAAGAGGGCTGGTCAGGGGTAGGTCGGCCGCCTCGGCGCGAAGCGCCGATCGCGAATAGCGCCAGCCACCTAGAAGCCGCCGGTGGCCAGGTAGTCGACTCGGGCGGCGATGTTGACGGCGTGGTCGCCGAGGCGTTCGTAGAACCGGCCCACGAGGGCCAGCTCGATGGCGACGGGGACGCTGACCTTCCCGGTGGCCAGTTCGGCGATGAAGCTGACGTGGAGGTCGTCCAGCTCGTCGTCAAGCTCGCGCAGGCGCTCGGCGGCGTTGCCCTCCCGCTCGTCGAAGACGCGAGCCGTCTCCTGCCACAGCGACACTCCTACCCGCCCCATCTGCTGAATCAGGCCCCGCAGACGGGGAGTGAGCTCGCTGGTGATGCCCCGCACCGCGGCCTGGGCGATGTGCTCGGCCAAGTCGCCGCTACGCTCCAGCTCGGGCACGATGCGCAGCACCGACAGGAGGAACCGCAGGTCGGCGGCCATCGGTCCCTGGAGGGCGAACTGGCGCTGGACGACCTTCTCCACGTCCACGTAGACGGTGTCGAGGAGCTGGTCGCGGGCCACGAGGTCTCGTGCCGCTTGGCGGTCGCCGGCCAGCAGTGCGTCGGTGGCACCGCCCAGGCCCTCGATGACCAGGGCGAACAGGCGGCGGACCTGGAGGTCGATCGCCTCCAGCTCCCGATGGAACGCACTTCGTAACTCCACGCCGTGACCCTATTCGGGACGGATCAGGACAGGCGCGATCCGGCGCCCGCCCCCGCGCCGGCGCCGACCCGGACGGGCTCGGCGTCAGGCAGGAACAACGTGTCGGGCTCGGGGGGCAGGTGCT
>JBOGID010000104.1:0-1777 GCA_050742295.1 Acidimicrobiales bacterium
GCTCTACGTTGTCCGCCGGGATGGCGGACTCGGCCCATCGCACCCAGGCAACCGGGCACCGCTGCTGGCAGAAGCCCGCAAGAGCCTCACCCCAGCGGTCGAGCAGGTACTCCTGCTGAGGGCCCTCCGTGAGGGCGAACGGCTCCCCGCCGATGCATGTCGTCCTCACCGTCGCGGCGTAGGTTTGGCGGGCGCGGTCGTGTGTGACGGCGATGCGGGTGCCTGCGACGCCGGGACGGTAGCGGTCGCCGTCCACCTCGAGGATCTGCATGCCGTCGAGGGGAGGCGGGAACGCCCGCTCGCCAATGGCTGAATGACCACCGACCTTGTCCGTTTGGGGAGCTCCGGCGGCTGACCAGCGTGTCCGGCTACGCCCCCGGCGGAGCAGGAAGACCGCAGCGGGGCCCATGGCGTCCACCACCGGGACTCCGCCGACCCTCAGGAACGAGAGGATCAACGCGCCGGCGAGCGGCCATACGCCGAGTGCGACGGTACGGGCCTGGGAGGCCAGCAGGACGCCCACCACAACCGCCGTCCCCAAGGCGAGCACCTGCCGTCCGCCCAAACCCAAGAAGCCCGTCCGGTCCCGGGGCGACAAGGTGTACAGCCGCCCGGTTGCGGGCGTGGTCGTCATGATCCTCCTCCGTCTGACGACGCGGTCGCTGATTGGGCCGAGGCCCTCGTTCCAGGCGTTGCGGTGCGGTTAGGCGCGGATGACGAGTCCGGGGAGGACGAGGCAGCGCCACGGGATCCCGCCGGCGGAGAACCCGTCGACTGGGCGGGCGGTGGTGCTGGCGGCATTGATGGACCGGCTGAACCTTGTCCGCCAGGGCCTCCGTATGGGCCTGACCGGCCAGGCGCGGCGCCTCCGGCAGGCGCCGTGCCTCCCCCACCGCCCGCATGGGGGCTTCTGCCATTCGGGCCCGAAGCCATCTTGGCGAGACCGGCCGCGTAGTAACCCATCTGCATCACCGTCGTGGTCGCCCGGACAGGCATGCGGCTCACGCCTTGAGCGACGACCGCGGCCTCCACGATCGGGAGAAGCCGCAGGAGGATGAACGGCGTGAACGACGCCAGCAGCATCAAGGTGGCGCCGACGAGGAGCCCGCCCAGATCGGTGCCGACCTGCGTCCCGAGGTCACCCTCAGCCGGGCCGCCTCCCGCAAGGGCGGCCGCACCGACGGCCAAGGCGAGGGATATGGCGAGCTTGCTGAAGATCAGCACGCAGCCGAGTTCCACGAGCTTGCGCCACGCGCCCCGGGCCACCGGCCAGACGCGAGCGGCGGCGAATAGCGGCGCGGCAGCGACTAGCCAGTAGATCAGTGAGGACCGGACGACCAACTCGATCCACAGCAGCAGTGCGCCGATCAGGAACAGGACCAGCATGATCATGCCGGCGAAGCCGTGGGTGACCACCGAGCTCGCTGTCCCGAAGCCGGCGAAGAACCGGTTCAGGTCCTCCGGCACGCCGGCGAGGACGGCGTTCGACGCCTCGTCGGTCACCTGGAGCAGGACGCCGGTGACGGTGGTCAGCACTGCCGTGGCGGCGATGGAGAGCGGCAATTGGACGAAGGCAGTGCGCAGCATCCCTCCTGGGTCGCCGGCGAGCATCCCGTGGATCAGGGCAAGGAGGAGGAACCCGAGCATGAACACCAGCGCCAGACCCAGGACCACGCCGACGAGTCGCGCTCCGCGGGGCGATGCCCACCACCCGGTGTCGAAGTGGACCGACGAGGACGCGTTGAGGAAGTTCAGGATTTCCCGCCCGACCTTGTCG
>JBOGID010000105.1:0-12280 GCA_050742295.1 Acidimicrobiales bacterium
CCGCGCCGCCGCCCGCGCCGCCAAAGAGCCGGCGCCCGCCGCGGCCGAGCCAGCGCCGACCGGGCCCAAGCTGTGGGTCGATCCCGACGGTGCCATCTGCCCGACCAGCCACCCCGTGAAGGCCAAGCTGGCCAGCGGCATCTTCCACCTCCCGGGGATGACCGCCTACGAGCGCACCACCCCCGACCGGTGCTACCAGGACGAGGCCGCGGCCGAGTCCGACGGCCTCCGCAAGGCCAAGCGCTAACGGGACGGTGACGAGGCGGGCGCCTGCGCCCGGCCGTCATTCCCCCGCTTGGCTCAATCCGTCGACTCGGAGGATGCCGGGCTCGGCCCGCAGTTCGGCCAGCACGCGGTCGGGCACAGGCTGGTCGGTGGACAGGACCATGAGGGCGGCCTCGCCCGACAGCGATCGGCCGACGTCCATGTCGGAGATGTTCACGCCCGCGCGGCCCAGCCGTGACCCGACCACGCCGATCATCCCCGGACGGTCGTCGTTGCGGACCACCAGCATGTGGCGGGCGGGCGGGATGTCGACGGTGTGCTCGTCGACCATCACCAGGCGTGCCTCGTTGCGGACGCCGAACAGGGTCCCGGCAATGGCGTGGTCGTGGCTGCGGACGGTGATCAGGTTCACGTAGTCGGCGGCCGCCGACGTGCGGGACTCGTCCACCTCGATCCCCGCCTCGGCCGCCAGCTTGGGGGCGTTGACGTACGACACGGGCTCCCGGACGAGCCTGCCGAGCAGACCCTTGAGCACGGCCAGGGTGAGGATGCGGGTGTCGTAGTCGGCCAGCTGGCCCTGGTAGCCGACCTGGATGGTGCCGGTGGCGGAGCGATCCAACGCCCCGAAGATGCGCCCCAACCGCTCGGCCAGGGCCAGGTAGGGGCGCACCCCCTCGGCCGCCTCGTCCGCGTCGATGTTGACGGCATAGGGCACGAAGTCGCCGGCCAGAGCCAGCACGACCTGGTCGGCGATGGCCTCTCCCGCTTTGTCCTGCGCCTCCCTCGTCGACGCCCCGAGGTGGGGCGTGACCACGACCTTGTCCAGCCCGAACAAGGGCGACGCAGTGGTCGGCTCGGTGGCGAACACGTCGATGGCCGCACCCCCGACGGTGCCGGCGGCGACGGCGTCGGCCAGGGCCTGCTCGTCGATGATGCCGCCCCGGGCCGTGTTGATGATGCGCAGGCCGGGCTTGGCGTTGCGCAACAACTGGGCGTTGATCAGGCCGACGCTGTCGGGAGTCTTGAGCAGGTGCACGGACAGGAAGTCGGCCTGGCGCACGAGGTCGTCCAGCTCCAGCAGTTCGATGCCGAGCTTGCGGGGCCGCTCGGGGGAGATCCACGGGTCCCAGGCCACGATGCGCATGCCGAAGGCGTTGGCCCGCTGGGCCACGAGGGTGCCGACTCGACCGAGGCCGAGCAGCCCCAACGTCTTGCCGTACAGCTCGACGCCGGCCAGCTTCGACCGGGCCCACTGGCCTCCCTTGAGCGACTCGTTGGCCTGGGGCACGTTGCGGGCCTGGGCCAGCAGCAGGGCCATGGTGTGCTCGGCGTTGGACACGACGTTGGACAGCGGGGCGTTGGCCACCATCACGCCCAGGCGGGTGGCCGCCTGCACGTCGACGTTGTCGATGCCGACCCCCGCCCGGCCGACGATCACCAAATCTTTGCCTGCTTCGAGGACGGCGGGCGTCACCTGCGTCTCGGACCGGATGACCAGGGCGTGGGCGCCGGGGACGACGTTCAACAGCTCGTCAGGCGAGAGCCCGAGGCGGACGTCCACCTCGTGGCCCGCATCGCGCATGCGGGCCAGGCCCCGTTCGGCCAGCTCCTCGGTGACCAGGACGCGGGCCATCAGCCGCCGCTGGCCAGGAGCTTTGCGACCCGGTCGAGGCCCTCCTCCAGCTGGGCGTCGCCGAGGGCGTAGGACAGGCGGGCGTAACCGGGCGCCCCGAACGCCTCGCCCGGCACGATGGCGACCTTGGCCCGCTCCAGCACGGTGGCGGCCAGGTCGAGGGTGGTGTCGCCCAGGTCGCCGCCGAGGGCCTTCTCGAACGACGGGAAGGCGTAGAACGCCCCCTCCGGCTCCAGGCACGACACGCCGGGCATGGCCGATAGCAGCTCGTGCATCTTGCGGCGGCGCCGGTCGAAGGCGCTGCGCATGGTGGCGACGCACCCCATGTCGCCGGTGACCGCAGCCAGGGCCGCCCGCTGGGACACGTTGGCCACGTTGGACGTGGCGTGGGACTGGAGGTTGGTGGCGGCGGCGATGACGTCCTTGGGACCGATCATCCAGCCCACCCGCCACCCCGTCATGGCGAACGTCTTGGCCACGCCGTTGACCACGACGCTGCGCTCGGCCAGTTCGGGCACCAGGCCGGGCAGGGAGGTGAACGTGGCGTCCCCGTAGACCAGGTGCTCGTAGATCTCGTCGGTGACGACCCACAGGCCCTTCTCTGCCGCCCACTCGCCGAGGGCGGTGACCGCGCCGGGCGAGTACACGGCGCCCGTCGGGTTGGACGGGGACACGAACAGGAGGATCTTGGTGCGGTCGGTCGTCGCCCGTTCCAGGGCTTCGATGGTCGCCTGGAAGCCGGTGGACTCGTCGGTGGGGACCGGCACGGGCACACCGCCCGCCAGCTGGATGGCCTCGGGGTAGGTCACCCAGTAGGGCGCGGGCATGAGGACCTCGTCGCCGGGGTCGAGGAGGGCGGCGAACGAGTTGTAGACGGCCTGCTTGGCCCCGTTGGTGATCAGGACCTGGGCGGCGGTGCACTCGAGGCCGGAGTCTCGCTTGGTCTTCTCGGCCACCGCTTCGCGCAGTTCGGGCAGGCCGTTGGTGGCCGTGTACTTGTGGTTCTTCGGGTCGCGGCACGCCTCGGCGGCGGCAGCGACGATGTGCTCGGGCGTGGGGAAGTCGGGCTCGCCGGCGCCGAAGCCGATGACGTCCTCACCGGCGGCCTTGAGGGCCTTGGCCTTGGCGTCGACGGCCAAGGTGGCCGACTCCGCAATGGAACCGACACGCTTCGAGACGCGGGCAGACTGGGTGGAAAGCATTTCCTGATCGTAGGAGACCCTGATCCCCGCCATTCCCGAGATCCGACTGCCCGCCGACCTGCGCCCCGCCGACGGGCGCTTCGGCAGCGGGCCTTCCAAGGTCCGGGTCGACGCCGTGGAGGCCCTGGTGGCCGCGGCACCGTCGTACCTGGGCACCAGCCACCGTCAGGAAGGCGTCAGATCGGTCGTGCGGCGCCTGCGGACGGGGCTGGCGTCGTTCTTCTCCCTGCCGGACGGCTACGAGGTGGCCATGGGCAACGGCGGCGCTGCCTTCTTCTGGGACATCGCCTCGTTCTGGCTGATCGAGCGGCGGAGCCAGCACCTGGTGTTCGGCCAGTTCTCGTCGACGTTCTCCAAGGTGGTGGCGGCCGCCCCCCACCTGGATGACCCCGAGGTCATCGAGTCGCCGTACGGGACGCACCCCGAGCTGCGGCCGTCCGATGAGGTGGACCTGTACGCCCTGACCCACAACGAGACGTCGACGGGCGTTTCGATGGACGTGCGGCGGCCTTCAGGCGTTTCCGGGCTGGTGGCGGTGGACGCCACGTCGGCGGCGGGCGGGATGGCGGTCGACCCGGGCGAGTTCGACGCCTACTACTTCGCACCGCAGAAGTGCTTCGCCTCCGATGGGGGGCTGTGGGTGGCGTTGCTGTCGCCCGCGGCGCTGGAGCGGGTGGCGAGGCTGGAGGCGGGCGGGCGGTGGTCCCCGGCGGCGCTGAGCCTGCCCGTCGCCATCGAGCAGTCCCGGCTCGACCAGACCTACAACACGCCGGCGTTGGCCACCGTGTTCCTGTTCGCCGACCAGCTGGAGTGGATGGCGGCCCAGGGCGGGCTGGCGTGGGCGGCGGAGCGGTGCGCGACGTCGTCCGACATCGTCTACCGGTGGGCCGAGAAGTCCGACTACGCCACCCCGTTCGTCGCAGATCCGGCGGACCGCTCGACGGTGGTGGCGACGGTCGACCTCGACGAGTCGGTCAACGCGTCGGTGGTGAGCGCCGTGCTGCGGGCCAACGGGATCGTCGACACCGACTCCTACCGGGGCCTGAAGCGCAACCAGCTGCGCATCGCCGTGTACCCCGCCGTCGAGCCCGACGACGTCGAGATCCTCACCCGCGCCATCGACTACGTCGTGGGGGCGTTGCCCAGGGCCGAATAGGGGCGTCCCCCGATTCCGCCCCGCTGATCCGGCCGTCACGATGGGGGCATGGATCGTTGGGAGCGGGTCTTGGCCAGGTTCGTGGCCGTGGTGGCCCTGGTATGGGCGGTGTTCCTGCTCCTCCTCGGCACACTTATCGCGGTCGGTGTCGGCATGACCTGCGAAGACGAGTGTCCGCCCGTGGGCGTGGCGTTCTGGTTCAACGTCGCCGGACAGGTGGCGGCCATCGGCCTGGGCCTCTGGGCCCTCGTCGCGCCGCAGCACCCGTGGGCCCTCATCGCTGCCATCGGCGTGGCGACGGGTGCCATCGCCCTCACCGGCGCCATCATGTGGATGGCCTAACAGTTCCCTCACACCCGTCTCGCATGCTTCTTACTGCCGCCACCGACGATGGGGTCGTCCCCTCGACGACAGGAGCAAACCAACCATGAAACGGATCATCGTGTCGCTCGTCCTCGCCGGCGTGGTCGCCGGAGGGGCCGGGGTGGCGTGGGCCCAGACCGGGGACCGCGCCGCCAGGCGGGAGGCGGCCCGGGCCTGCCTGCAGGAGGCCAGGGAGCAGAACCAGGGCGCCGACCGGGAGACGATCAAGGCGGCGGTGAAGGCCTGCCTGGAGGCGCAGGGCCTCGCTCCCGGCCAGCGCCTCACCGACGAGCAGAATGCGGCCGCCAAGGCGTGCCTGCAGGAGGCCAAGGCCGCCGACCCCGACGCCGACCGGGTGACCGTGCTGGCCGCCGCCCGTCCGTGCCTGGAGGCGGCCGGCATCGCCCGCCCGCTGCGTCCGCTTCAGGCCGAACGCCGGGCCGACCGGCTGGCGTGCTTCCAGCAGGCCAAGGCCGACCACCCCGGCGACCGCGCCGCCATCCGCGCCGCCGTGAAGGCGTGCATGAACCCCTCATAACCTCACTCTCGTTGCGTTCCGTTCCGGAAAACCGGGACAGAACGCAACGAGAGTCGCGTCAGCCCCCCGACACGTCCTTGATGTTGGCCCTGCCGGCGGAGATCCAGGGCATCAGGGCCCGCAGGCCGGCTCCGACCTCCTCAATGGGGTGCTCCTGGGCCTGGCGGCGGTACTCGTTGAAGCGGGGGCGTCCGTTGCGGTTCTCGGCCACCCACTCCTCGGCGAACCGTCCGTCGCGGATCTCGGCCAGGATCCGCTTCATCTCCGCACGGGTGTCGTCGGTGATGATGCGGGGGCCGCGCGTGTAGTCGCCGTACTCGGCCGTGTCCGAGATCGAGAAGCGCATGCCCGAGATGCCGTTCTCGTACATGAGGTCGACGATCAGCTTGAGCTCGTGGAGGCACTCGAAGTACGCCACCTCGGGCTGGTAGCCGGCCTCGACCAGCGTCTCCCACCCGGCCTGCACGAGCGACGTGATGCCGCCGCACAGCACGACCTGTTCGCCGAACAGGTCGGTCTCGGTCTCCTCGTCGAACGTGGTCTCGAGCACGCCGGCCCGGGTCGCCCCGATGGCGTGGGCGTAGGACAGGGCCAGCGCCTTGGCCTTGCCCGACTCGTCCTGGGCCACGGCGATCAACGCCGGCACGCCGCCGCCCGAGTCGTACTCCCGCCTGACTAGGTGGCCCGGTCCCTTGGGCGCCACCATCCCCACGTCGACGCCCTTGGGCGGCTTGATCAGGCCGAACCGGATGTTGAACCCGTGGGCGAAGAACAGGGCGTCGCCGTCGGTGAGCTGGGCGGCGATGTCGGACTCGTACACCCCGGCCTGCTCGGTGTCGGGCAGGAGCATCATGATCAGGTCGGCCTCGCCCGCGGCCTGCGCCACGGTGGTGACCCGCAGACCGGCCTCCTCGGCCTTGGCCCACGACTTCGACCCCTCCCGCAGGCCGACGCGCACGTCGACCCCGGAGTCCCTGAGGTTGCGGGCGTGGGCGTGGCCCTGCGACCCATACCCGATCACCGCCACCTTGCGGCTGGTGATGAGGCCGGCGTCGGCGTCCTTCTCGTAGTAGGCGTGCGCCATCGTTGCGTTCCTCCGCTCTTATCCGACCCGGCCGAGGCTACGCAGGCGCGGCACCTCGCGTTCCAGCTTGGCCATGGCGACCCGGCCCGTGCGCTGCAGCTCGTCGATCCCGTAGCCCCGCATGAGGTCCTCGAAGTCGTCGAGCTTGGACGGCGGGCCCGCCAGTTCGATGGTGATGTCGTCGTGGCCGACATCGACGATGCGTCCCTCGAAGACCTGGACCAGCTCGATGACCTGGCCGCGGGTGCCCGGCTCGGCCCGCACGGTGCACAGCATCAGCTCGCGAACCACCGCGGTGGCGGGGTCCAGCTCGGAGATCTTCACCACGTTGATCAGCTTGAACAGCTGCTTGGTGATCTGCTCCAGGGTGGTCGACTCCACGTCGACCACGACGGTGATGCGGCTGAACCGCTCGTCGTCAGTCGGCGCCACCGCCAGGGAGAAGATGTTGTACCCGCGCCGGGCGAACAGCGACGAGACCCGTGCGAGCACGCCCGCCTTGTTCTCGACGAGCACAGACAGGATGTGGTGCGCGGGCGGCACCTGGGAGGGCATCAGTGGCCCCCGGGGCCCTGGGCGGGGCCGAGGATGATGTCGTCGTTGGACGCCCCCGCCGGCACCATCGGGTACACCTTCTCCTCCGAGTCGACCCGGAAGTCGATGACCACCGGGCGGTCGTCGATGGAGTTGGCCTTCTCGATGGCGGGCACCACCTCCTCGGGATGCTCAACCCGCATGCCCACGCAGCCCATGGCCTCGGCCCACATCTTGTAATCGGGCAGGTCAGGGGACAGGTAGACCTCGGAGTAGCGCTCCTCGTAGAACAGCTCCTGCCACTGGCGGACCATGCCCAGGTAGGCGTTGTTGAGGATGGCGATCTTGACGGGGATGCGTTCGGAGGAGGCGGTGACCAGCTCCTGGGCCGTCATCTGGAAGCAGCCGTCGCCGTCCACGGCCCACACCGTCTTGCCGGGCTGGCCCACCTTGGCCCCGATGGCGGCAGGCACGGCGAAGCCCATGGTGCCGAGGCCGCCCGAGTTGATCCACGAGTTGGGCCGGTCGAACTTCCAGATCTGGCTCGACCACATCTGGTGCTGGCCCACGCCCGAGCACAGGATCGTGTCCTCGGGCGTGTTCTTGCGCAGCGAGTCGATGCAGAACTGGGGCTTGAGGGTGTCGCCCTCCTCCCAGCCCTGCTCGAAGTGGATGGGGTGACGGTCGCGCCACTGGTTGAGCTGGTTGTCCCACTCCGTGCGATCGGGCTGGGTGCCCCGCCCGCCCTGCTCCCGGATGACCTTGATCAGCTCCTCGATGACGAGGCCGACGTCGCCGACGATGGGGACGTCCGGCCGCCGCACCTTGCCCAGCTCGGCGGGGTCGATGTCCACATGGACGATCTTGGCGTGGGGGGCAAAGGCCGCGACCTTGCCCGTGACCCGGTCGTCGAACCGGGCCCCCAGGGTGATGAGCAGGTCGGCCTGCTGCATCGACGTGACGGCCGTGTAGTTGCCGTGCATGCCCGGCATCCCCAGGCACAGCGGGTGGGAGTCGGGGAACGCCCCCCGACCCATCAGGGTCGTGACCACGTGCACGTCGAGCAGGGTGGCCAGGTCGTACAACGCCTGGGACGCATTGGCGCGGATGATCCCGCCACCCGCGTAGATGATCGGCTTGCGGGACTCGGCGATCAGCTTGGCCGCCTCCCGGATCATCCTGGGGTGGCCCCGGGTCGTGGGCTTGTAGCCGGGCAGGTCGAGCGAGTCGGGCCAGTACCACTCCATCTCGGACCGGGGGTTCTTGGGATCGACCAGGTCCTTGGGGACGTCGATGAGCACGGGCCCGGGCCGGCCCGTGGTGGCGATGTGGAACGCCTCCCGGACGATGCGGGGGATGTCCTGGGCCGACGTGACCAGCTCGTTGTGCTTGGTGATCGAGCGGGTGATGCCGACCGTGTCGCACTCCTGGAAGGCGTCGGTGCCGATGGCCACGCTCGGCACCTGGCCGGTGATGACCACGATCGGGACCGAGTCCATCATGGCGTCGCACAGGGGGGTGACGATGTTGGTCGCAGCCGGCCCGCTCGTGACCATGGCCACGCCCGGACGGCCGGTTGCGTGGGCGTAGCCCTCGGCCATGTGGCCCGCGCCCTGCTCGTGGCGCACGAGGATGTGGCGGATGGGCGAGTCGATGATGGGGTCGTACACCGGGAGGATGGCTCCCCCGGGCAGGCCGAACATCACTTCGACCCCCTCCATCTCGAGGCTGCGGATGAGTGCCTGGCCTCCGTTCAGCTTCATTGCTGATTTGGCTCCCTGTTTCGGTTCCTGGAAATCCGGAAATGAAAAGACCTCCCGGCTGGGAGGTCGTGGGCGCACGCGCGTGTGGACGCGTGCGCTAGGCGATGAGTACGAGGACGCGGGCCTGTGCCATCACGTGCCAGTGTGGCAGGAAGAGCCGGTGCGTGCAATCTCGGTGGCGGTAGACTCCCCGGCGAGGGCGGCCAGGAAGGACAAACCCTCATGAACGGGACGAAGAAGCGGTTCCTGGCCGTGTTGGCCGTCGTCGGTCTGGCGGCGGCCGCGTGTTCAGGCGGAGGCGGGGGCGACGAGGACCCGACCGAAGGCGCCCTCGAGAACGGTGAGCGCCTGGTCACCTTCAGCGGCACGGGCGGCCTGAGGCTGGCCGGCACGCTCGGCGTGCCCGACAACCTCAACGGGTCGGCGCCGGCCGTGGTGATCATCCCCACGATCGCGCCCACGACCGACCGGGACGGGTTCCAGCACTCGACCATGCCCGACCTGCTGTACAAGGACCTGTCCGACGCCTTCCGGGCCGCCGGCATGGTGACCCTGCGCTACGACCGCCGGGGCATCGGCGCCAGCCGCCTCGAGTCCGGCCAGAGGAAGCCGACCTACGAAGAGATGGTGGGCGACGGGGCCGGCGCCGTGAAGTTCCTCACGGCCCGCAAGGAGGTCGGGAAGAACCCGATCGCCGTCGTCGGCCATGACATCGGCGGCTGGTCGGCCATGAAGGTGGCGGCGACCGAGTCCCGGGTGAAGAGCCTCACGCTGGTGTCGACGCCGGGCCGCCCCCTGGTCGACATCTACGCCGACGGGTTCAAGGCCGTCTACGGCCAGGGCTCGGCCGACCGGTTCCGGGCCAGCGTCGCCGAACTGGTTCAGAACGGCAAGCTCCCCAGCCCCGATCAGATCCACGCCCAGCACCAGGGCGTGCTGGGCCAGGGCCAGGACGAGTGGCTGAAGGGTATGTTCGCCGCCGCCCCGCTGACTGACGCGAACAAGGTCAAGGTGCCGACCCTGGTGTCGGTTGGCGCCGTGTCGACCACGGTGACCAAGGTCGACGCCGACATGATCGCCCAGGCCATCGGCTCCGCGGCCCAGGTCGTGACGTTCGCCGAGGACGCCACCACCCTGCGGCCGCCGCAGCCCGACACGGCGGCGATCCCGTTCAACCCCGCCGACGAGTCGACCCACCTCTTCGGCGCCCGCCCCGTCGTCGCCGTACCTCGCGACGCCGCCGCCGTCGGCCAGGTGTCGAACTTCATCCTCGCCAGCCTCAAGGCCGCCAAGACCTGAGCCGGAGGGTTCTCCGGCAAGATGAGGACCTGACCGGGCGTGTTCTTGCCGGAAAGCGCCAGCTACACGAACTTGGCCGCGGCCAGGACCAGGCCGGCCACGCCGATCATTGACGCGACGTTGGCCGTTATCAGCGTCGGGACCTGCTTGGCCAGTTGCACCTTGACCTCGACCATGTCCCGTTTCAGCCCGGCGACATCGGTGCGTATCTCAGAGACGTCATCCTTGAGCCCGGACACGTCGGCCTTGAGCACGGCGACGTCGATCTTGAGCACGCCCACGTCGGCCTTGAGCACGCCCACGTCGGCCTTGAGCACGGCGACATCCGCCGTCAGTTCGGCGATGTCGGCGCGCATCGGAACCAGTTCCGACTGACGGGCCACGTCGCCCCAGTTCACGGGCGGCAGCAAAGCGAGGAGCGTCGCCGCCGGACCGCTTCCCAATTCTCGCCGTAGGGCGGCCTCAAGCGCCTCGCGATCATCGTTGGACACCATGGTGAATCCTTCCGTAGGGCGGGACTACGAGGGGGAAGGACATGGCACAAGAGTACACCGCAGGTGTGACATTTTGGCCCGGCGCCGCCGCCTCGCGGCTGTGGCGGTGGTCGGCCCGCGTTACGGCTCGGTGATGGCGCCTCGGTCGGCGCCCGTGACGAGGCGGGCGTACTTGGCCAGGACGCCGGTGGTGTAGCGGGGCGGGGGCAGCTTCCAGTCGGGGCGGCGGGCGGCCAGGGTGGCGTCCTCGACCAGCAGGTCGATCGTTCGGGCCGAGGCGTCGATGACGATGCGGTCGCCGTCGGCCACGAAGGCGAGGGGGCCGCCGTCGACGGCCTCCGGAGCCACGTGGCCGACGCACAGGCCGTGGGTGCCGCCCGAGAACCGCCCGTCGGTCACGAGCGCCGCGTCGGCACCCCGGCCCGCGCCCTTCATGGCCCCCGTGACGGCCAGCATCTCCTTCATGCCGGGGCCGCCCTTGGGGCCCTCGTAGCGGATGACGACCACGTCGCCGGCCTGGATGCGCCCGGCCAGGATCGCCTCCATGGCGTGTTCCTCGCCCTCGAAGGCGCGGGCCGTGCCCTCGAACCGCAGCTGGTCGAGGCCGGCGATCTTCACCACCGCCCCATTGGGCGCCAGCGAGCCCCGCAGCACGGCGATGCCACCCTCGGCGTGGATGGGGTCGCTCAAGGGGTGGACCACCCGCCCGTCGGGGCCGGGCGGGTCGAGAGCAGCCAGGTTCTCGGCGATGGTCTTGCCCGTGACCGTGAGACAGCCGCCGTCCAGCAGGCCGGCTTCCAGCAGTTCCCGCATGACGACGGGGACGCCGCCGATGGCGTCCAGGTCGGTCATGTGGAACCGCCCGTGCGGCCTCATGTCCGCAACGTGGGGCACCCGCCGCCCGACCCGGTTGAAGTCCTCCAGTTCCAGTTCGACGCGGGCCTCGTTGGCGATGGCCAGCAGGTGGAGGACAGCGTTGGTCGAACCGCCGACGGCGTTGACCACGGCCATGGCGTTCTCGAACGCCGCCTTGGTCAGGATCTGGCGGGGACGGATGCCGGCCTCGAACTGGGCGATGACGGCCTGGCCGGACGCGTAGGCGAAGTCGTCGCGGCGCCGGTCGACGGCGGGCGCCGACGACGAGCCGGGCAGGCTCATCCCCAGGGCCTCGGCCACCGACGCCATGGTGTTGGCCGTAAACATGCCGGCGCACGACCCGATGGTCGGGCAGGCGTTGCGTTCGATGAGCGACAGCTCCCCAGGGGACAACGACCCGGCGGCGTGGGCACCCACGGCCTCGAACACACTGACGATGTCGAGGGCTTCGCCGTGCCGGCCCCGGCCGGGCAGGATCGACCCGCCGTAGAGGAAGACGGACGGCACGTTCAGCCGGGCCGCGGCCATGAGCATGCCGGGCAGGGACTTGTCGCAGCCGGCGAACGTGACGAGGGCGTCCATGCGCTCGGCGTGCATGACGCACTCGATCGAGTCGGCGATGATCTCCCGGCTCACCAGGGACGCCCGCATGCCCTCGTGGCCCATCGAGATCCCGTCGGACACGGCGATGGTCACGAACTCGATAGGGAACCCGCCCGCTGCCCTCACCCCCTCCTTGCAACGTTTGGCGAGCCGGTCAAGGGGCATGTTGCAGGGTGTGACTTCGTTCCAGCTGCTGGCCACGCCCACCTGGGGCTTGGTCCAGTCGTCGTCGGTCATGCCGATGGCCCGCAGCATGGCCCGGGCCGGTGCTCGGGCGAACCCGTCGGTGACGTCCTTGCTGCGGCGCTCGATCGCTCCGCTTCGGTGCTTGCTCATGCGCGGATCGTCCCACACGGTCGGGGCGGAGGCTGTCGAGTAACGATCCACGCCGTTCCTAGAGAGGAGGCTGGTGTGATTCGCGCTCGGCGCTGTAGCGCCGAGGCGGTCGGCCGCCGGACGAGGGCTTTCACACCG
Organism: Acidimicrobiales bacterium; assembly: GCA_050742295.1. Taxonomy (GTDB): domain Bacteria; phylum Actinomycetota; class Acidimicrobiia; order Acidimicrobiales; family AC-14; genus JAHFUQ01. Next base: position 12,245 of record JBOGID010000105.1, read on the forward strand.
GCGTCACTAGGAGACTTACAGGACACTAGTTGCCTC
>JBOGID010000106.1:0-8840 GCA_050742295.1 Acidimicrobiales bacterium
GGCCACGAGGGCGTCGAAGGCGGGCCCGGCGGCCTGCTGGCGGGCGGCCGTCACGGCCGCGGCTTCCAGCAGCGAGCGGATCTCGGCGGCCAGCCGGGCCGTGCGGCGGTGTTCGAGGCGGCCGTTCTCGGCCAGGAACGCCTGGTGGCGCACGACGGCGTCCCAGAGGGCCTCGACGCCGTCGCCGGTCGTCGCCGTCGTGCACACGACGGGCGGGCGCCACGGGGGCGGTTCCAGCGCCAGGTCGAGCGTCAGTTCGAGGTCGCGCACGGCCTGGTCGGCACCGGGACGGTCGGCCTTGTTCACGACGAACACGTCCGCCACCTCCAGCAGGCCCGCCTTGACGGCCTGGACGGCGTCGCCCCAGCCGGGGTTGACCACGACCATCGTCGTGTCCGACGCCTGGGCCACGTCGATCTCGACCTGGCCAGCGCCGACCGTCTCGACCACGATCCACGGCCAGCCGGCGGCGTCGAGCACCCGCACCGCGCCGATCGTCGCCCTGGCCAGGCCCCCCGCCTGGCCCCGGGTGGCCATGGACCGCACGTAGACGCCGTGGTCGGTGGCGTGATCCTGCATGCGAAGGCGGTCGCCGAGGATGGCGCCGCCCGTGAACGGTGAGGACGGGTCAACGGCCACGATCGCGACCCGCTGGTCGCGGCCCCGCAGGAGCGTGACCAGGCTGTCGACGAGGCTGGACTTCCCGGCGCCGGGCGGGCCGGTGACGCCGACGACCCGGGCCTGGCCCGTCCGGGGAAAGGCGGCGGCCGCCACGGCCCGTTCGGCCTCACCGCCCGCCTCGACGGCGGAGATCAGCTTGCCGGTGGCGCGCGCGTCGCCACGGGAGGCGGCGTCCAGCAGGTCGTCGGGCGGGGCCTTAGTAGTCGAAGGCCGGCTCCAGGCCCACGGCGTTCACCTCGGTGATGCCGTCGACCCGGTCCTTCAGGATGCGCTCGATGCCGGCCTTGAGGGTCATGGTCGAGGCCGGGCAGCCGACGCAGGCACCGATCAGCTCGATGTCGACGACACCCGTCGACTCGTCGACGCCGACCAGGGTGACGTCGCCACCGTCCATCTGCAGCGCGGGCCGGATGGCCTCGATGGCCGCCTCCAGCTCGGCGCGCATCTCACCGGGCTCGCCCGACGGCGCCGTCGCAGTGACGACGGGCACGGGCGGCTCGTCGTGCTCCGCCTTGGTGATGAAGGACACAGGCTCTTCCACGTCAGCGTCAACGCTACCAAGGCCTGATCACTTCCCCGATCTCTCCGCGCGATTGGTGTCTATGACCCCCACTTGCGCGATATCGATCGGTGGCTAAGGTCCGCCGGTGCCGCGCGTGGTCGTCAGGTCGTACGTCGACCCCGCGGATCGGGAAGTCCTCCTGGAGCCCCGCCGCGACCTCGTCGTCGAGGAACGGGCCGGGGACGGGCGGTTCGTCGCTGTCGTCGGGCCGGTGAGCAGCTACGAGCGCCGGATCGACGGGCAGACTCAGACCGTCGAGTTCGAGCTGGCGGTGCCGTACTGGTGGTGGCTGTTCGTGTGGGCGTTCAAGCGGCGGATCGCCCGGCCGCCCCGCGACCTGCCGTGGTGGGCGCCGCCGGAGCCGATGGACGCCCGGGCGTCCAGCGCGGTGGCCAGCCTGGCCGCCCTGGGCGTGGTCCTCGGTTACCTGAACACCCTGTTCACGCAGACGATCGCGTTCGCGGGCGAGGAGTTCGGGGCGGGGGACTCGGCCCAGGGCATCGCGGGAAGCGTCGTGAGGCTCGGCGGCCTCCTCGCTCTGGTCATCGTCGCCCTGGCCGACCGCCGTGGGCGCCGCACCACCCTGCTGACCGCCTCCTTCGCCGGCTGCGTGCTGGCCGTCACCGGGGCCGTGGCGCCCTCGCTGCCGTGGCTGACGGGCAGCCAGACCGTCGCCCGCGGGTGCGCCACCGCCCTCCTGCTGCTGGTCGGCATCGTGGCCGCCGAAGAGGTGCCGGCCCGGGCCCGGGCCTACGCCGTGAGCCTGCTGGCCATGGCCACCGGGCTCGGCGCGGGCCTGGCCATCATCGCCCTCAAGCTGGCCGACCTGGGCGACCGCGGCTGGCGGCTGCTCTACGTGCTGCCCGTGCTCGGGATCCCGCTGGTCCTGAGCGTGCGCCGCCACCTGACCGAGAGCCGGCGGTTCCTCGCACCCCACCCCGACGTCCCCATCGCCGGCCACGGGCGCCGGCTGTGGCTGCTGGGCGCGTCGGGGTTCCTCGGGAACCTGTTCATCGCCCCCCAGGGCCAGTTCGCCAACCGCTACCTGCGCACCGAGCACGGCTACAGCGCCGGGCGCATCTCCCTGCTGTCGGTCACGACCGGGGCGCCGGGGATCATCGGGATCGTCGTTGGCGGCCGAATGGCCGACCTCCGGGGCCGCCGCCGGGTGGCGTCGATCGCCCTGCTCGGCGGCACCCTCTGCACCGTCGCCTTCTTCTTCGCGAGCGGCCTGGGCCTGTGGGCGTGGCCGCTGATGGGAACCATGCTCAACGCCGCCACCGTCCCCGCCCTGGGCGTGTACGGGCCCGAGCTGTTCCCCACCTCCCTGCGGGGGCGGGCCAACGGCCTGGCCGGCATGGCCGGGCTGGCGGGCTCGGCCTCGGGACTGGCCCTGGCGGGCATCCTCGGCGACCACTTCGGACGCCTGGGCCCGGCCATGGCCATCCTCGCCACCGGACCTCTCCTCGTCGCCGCCCTGATCGCCCTCGCCTACCCCGAGACCGCAGGCAAGGAGCTGGAGGAACTGAACCCCGAGGACTCGCCGCCGCCTCCCCCGGCCCTCCTCGGCTAGGGCTAAAGGCCGCGGACGAACTCGGCCACCGCGGCTGCCACCTCGGCGTCTTTGCGGCGGAGGCCGTGGTCGCCGCCCTCGATCCACACGTGGGTCACGGGGCCGGGGATGGCGGCGGCGGCGGCCGTCAGCTCGTCGGGCGTGCCGAACGTGTCCCGCGTCCCCGAGACGAACAGGCACGGCATGGTCAGGTCGGGGAAGTGCTCGGTCCGCATCCGGTCGCGACGACCCGGCGGGTGGAGCGGGTAGCTCACCAGCACCAGGGCCAGCGCCGGCAGCCCCTCGGCCGCCGCGATCGAGCACATGCGCCCGCCCATCGAACGTCCGCCCAGCACGAGCCGTTCCGGAGCCACGCCCGCCGACGCGGCCAAGGCCTCCGCCTCGGCCCGTACCGCCGCCACCAAGACGGGCTGGCGGTCGGGCGAACGCCGTCCCTCCCTGCGGTAGGGAAAGTCCATCCGGGACACGGGGCGAGGCGCCACGGCCGCCTCGATGGCGACGAGCGCTGGCTGGTCGCGCCCCGCGCTGGCGCCCGGCGCGAGCAGGACGGCGACCCCTTCTTGCTTCGCCATCACGCCATCACGCCATCACGCCATCACGCCATCAGGATGCGGCGGGCCTCGGTCAGTTCGAGGATGCGCTTGCCAGCGCCCTCGGACTCGGCGCCGTGGTCGGGGTGGGCGGCCCGCACCAGGGAGCGGAACCGGCGCATGATCTCGTCCTTGTCGGGCCGCAGGTCGGGGCCGAACCCCATGATCTGGAGGGCCCAGCGCTCGTCGGTCGGGAACCGCCGCCACGACCGCGGCGGCGCGCTCGTCGGATCGGCCAGGTAGGCGATGAGGTCGGGACCGACGTCACCCTCCCACCGGGCCGCCTTGCGGATGGCGGCGAACACCGCGGGCTGGGCGTCGGCGTGGATCTTGCGGGCCGCGTACGCCGCCCCCAGCAACTGGGGCACGGGCTTGCCCTGGCCATCCAGCTCGAAGCGCATGTCCTGGGTGTCGCCGACGAGGGCGTGGCGGGTGCGTTCCAGCCCCACCACGTCGGTCTGGAACCGGTGGCGAAGCCGGGGTTGGACGATGCGCTTGCCCTGCTCCAGATCGTCGACCAGCACCAGCAGCTCGTCGCGGACCTCGCTGGGCACGTCGCCCAGATGGGTGGCCACGATCCCGCCCAGCAGGACGCCGCCGTAGCCCGGAGCGGGGTCGGTGGGGAGCCAGAAGGGCCCGAGCGCGACGCGCCGAGTGGGTGCCACCGCCCGCGAATGGCGGACCTCCAACTCGGCCAGGAGCATTGCCGGAAAGGTATACGGCGCCGGGCGGGCGCCCGGCGACGCGCCCTCGGCCCAGCTCGCGCCAGACACGCCTGAGTCGCGCGAGAGTGAGCGGCAGTTTCGCGGGCGGCTCCAGGCGCGCCGAAGGCGCCTCCCGGGCTGCCGGCATACAAGAAACGGCGGAGGGCGAGCCGGCTTCGCCGGTCGCCCGGGGCACCTTACAGAGTCGCCGAAGGAGCTCCGCTCCCGAGGCGAGGCCCGCTACACGTACTCGCGCAGGTACGACCGCAGCGTGGTGGCGGCGTCCTCGACGGCCACGTCGTCCTGGTCGTCGGCGCCGGCCACGACGGCGGACGCCAGGTTGGCGACCTGGTCCCACATCTCGGGGACGATGCCGAACGGCGGCTCCGAGGACTCGACAACGGTGATCAGCTGGCGGACCTCCTCGACGAACTCCCGGTTCCATGGGGCGTGGATGAGGCGGTCGGACACGTCGAACAGGTCGCCCATGACCGTCTCCAGGGCGCCGCCGTCGTCGTCGTCATCTTCGTCTTCGTCGTCCTCGTCGACGTCCTCCCAGCCGCCGTCCTCGTCGTCCGCCAACGAGTCGAGCAGGGCCTCGACGGCGTCCTCGTCGGACTCCCGCACGACGAGCATCGGGCCCTCTTCCCACCGGAACGGGACGCCGTCGCCGTTGAGGGTCACGCCGATCCCGACCCGGTCCTCGGCGGGCCAGTCGGCCAGGTCGAAGCCGACCTCGTCGGGCCCGTCGTCGTCGTCGGCGAGGGAGGGCTCGGCCCGCTCGTGGGGAGCGAGCCGGCAGTCGCGGCACGCGGCGTTGACGCCGGGGGAGAATTGCGCACCGCAGTGCGAGCACAACATTGGGCTAGAGGACCGGGTCCTCGGTCCAGCGGCCGAACACCGAGGCCAGGGAGTCGACAATCTCGCCGATGGTGGCGTAGGCGTTCACGGCCTCAAGTATGGCGGGCATGAGGTTGCAGTCGCTGACGGCTGCGTCCTGGGCGACGCGGACCAGCGCCGCCGACACGGCCACCGGCGAGCGGCTGGTGCGGACCTCGGAGATCCGCTTGTGCTGACGGTCCTCCACGGCGGGGTCGATCTCGAGGAGTTCGGGCAGGCGGTCGTGCTCGTCCTCCACCGCGAACCGGTTGACGCCGACCATGACCCGTTCGCCGGCGTCGAGCCTGCGGGACAGAGCGTAGGCCGACTCCGCGATCTGGCCCTGGAACCACCCCGTCTCGATGCCGGCGTAGACGCCTTCGAGGATCGAACCGTCGCCCACCGAGTCGAGCCGGGCCAGCACCGCCTCGGCCCGCTGCTCCATCTCGTCGGTCAGCGACTCGACCAGGTAGGACCCGCCGAGGGGGTCGGCGACCAGGGGCACGCTCGTCTCGCAGGCGATCACCTGCTGGGTGCGCAGGGCCAGGCGGGCGCTCCACTCCGTCGGCAGGGCCAGCACCTCGTCCATGGCGTTGGTGTGCAGGCTCTGGGTCCCGCCCAGGACGCCGGCCAGGGCCTCGATGGCCGTCCGCACGATGTTGACCTCGGGCTGCTGGGCCGTCAGCGACGCACCCGCCGTCTGGGCGTGGAACCGGCACTGCCATGACTTCGGGTCAAGGGCGCCGTAGCGCTCGCGCATCCAGCGGGCCCACATGCGGCGGGCGGCCCGGTACTTGGCGATCTCTTCGAAGAAGTCGATCTGGGCGTTGAAGAAGAAGCTGAGCCGGGGGGCGAAACGGTCGATGTCGAGGCCGCTGGCCACCGCCGCCTCCACGTAGGCGAAGCCGTTGGCCAGGGTGAAGGCCAGCTCCTGGGCCGCCGTCGCCCCCGCCTCGCGGATGTGGTAGCCGGACACCGACACGGGGTGCCACCGGGGCAGCTCGGCCGTGCAGAACCCGATCATGTCGGTGACCAGCCGCATCGACGGCCGGGGCGGGAAGATGAACTCCTTCTGGGCCTGGTACTCCTTCAGGATGTCGGCCTGGGTCGTGCCGCCGAGACGGGCCCGGGCCACGCCGGCCCGGTCGGCAACCACCACGTACATGGCCAGCACCACGGCTGCGGGGCCGTTGATCGTCATCGACGTGGTCACGTCGCCGAGGTCGATGCCGGCGAACAGGTCCTCCATGTCGGCCAGGGTGTCGACGGCCACGCCGCACCGGCCCACCTCGCCCAGGGCCAGCGGGTCGTCGGAATCCCGGCCCATCAGGGTGGGGAGGTCGAACGCCGCCGACAGGCCGTGCCCACCGTGGCCCAGGATCTCCTGGAACCTTGCATTGGTGTCCTCGGGGCTGCCGTAGCCGGCGAACTGGCGCATCGTCCACGGTTTGGTGCGGTACATGCCCGGGTGGAGGCCGCGGGTGTACGGATAGACCCCCGGCCACTCGCCGTCGTCGGGGCCGTAACAGGGCTCGACCGACGCGCCCGAAAGTGTGTCGCCGCTCGGAGACGCGCCTGCGAGGGCCTCGTCGTAGGCGCGGCGCCAGTCGTCCCGGGCGGTCACGGCTGGGAGTATCGCAGCCGGACGCGCCTGCGGGCACTCCAGCCGGTTTCGAAGCCTCCTGAGGCCCCCACTAATCTCACCGCATGGACTCCAGTTCCCCCCAACGGACCATCGCCATGCTCGTCGGCGGGGGTCCCGCCCCCGGCCTCAACGGCGTCATCAACTCGGTGACCCTTTCCGCCCGCGCCCGCGGCTGGCGGGTGCTGGGCGTCCCCAAGGGCTTCTCACAGCTCATGGTGGGCGACGTCTCGGGCGTCCGGGAACTCACGGAAACGGACGTGGACGGCATCGCCACCCGGGGCGGCAGTGTCCTCTACACGGCCCGGGCCAACCCTACCAACAAGCAGGAAGACCTCGACGCTGTCGTCTCGGCCCTGACCAAGCTGGAGGTCACCGACCTGGTGACCCTCGGCGGCGACGACACGGCCTCGTCGGCGGTGAAGGTGGCCGAGACGGCGGGCAGCGGGATGCGGGCCGTGCACGTGCCCAAGACCATCGACAACGACCTGCCGCTGCCGCTGGAGGCGCCCACGTTCGGGTTCGAGACGGCCAAGTACTGGGGCGCCGAGCTGCTCAAGAACCTGCTGGCCGACGCTCGTACGACGTCTCGGTGGTACCTCGTCACCGCCATGGGCCGTTCCGCCGGCCACCTGGCGGTGGCCATGGCCGTCGGGTCGGGCAGCCAGCTGGTGTCGATCCAGGAGGAGTTCCCGCCCGGCCAGATCACCGTCGACGCCCTCGCCGACCTGGTGGAGGCGGCCATCCTCAAGCGGATGGCGGCGGGTGATGGGTGGGGCCTGGCCGTGCTGGCCGAGGGGCTGCTCGACCAGATGGACCCCAAGGAGATGGAGCAGTACGTCACCGAGTACGACGAGCACGGCCACCCCCGCCTTTCCGAGATCGACCTGGGCAAGGTCGTGCGCGACGTCGTCGCCGCCCGCTTGAAGGAGCGGGGCGTGAAGATGGCGTTCATCACCAAGATCATCGGCTACGAGCTGCGCTGCGCCGACCCCGTCGCCTTCGACGTGCAGTACACGCGGACGCTCGGCTTCGGCGCCGTGGAGTTCCTGGCCTGGGGGTCGGGTAATGCCTTGATCTCGCTGCAGGCGGGCAAGCTCGTGGCCATCCCGTTCGACGAGCTGCGGGACCCGGCCACGGGCAAGGTCCGGGTTCGCAAGGTGGACGTGGAGGGCGGCATCTGGCAGGCGGCGCTGGCCCTGCAGGCCCGGCTGCGGGCGTCCGACCTCGAAGGCGACGGGCTGGACGCCCTGGCCGCGGTGTCCAAGGAGGACCCGTCGGCCCTGAAGGCCCGCCTCGGCGGGCTGGTGGCCGGTTAGCGTCAGCGGTTAGAGGCGGCCGGCCGCCCGGTCGGGGAGCACGAGCGCAGGCGGGGTGAGGGGCGAGAGCAACGCGTCGGCCAGCCGCTGTTCGGGCGCCAGGTGGGGCGGCCCCACGACGGGCGGGCGGAGGAGGCGGGACGGGCCGGCCAGCATCCCCTGGTCGAACCGGCGAACGAGGCCCACGTTGGTGAGGGGCCGGGTGACGGCGCTGCCAAGGTCCTGACGGAACTGCGCCAGCAGTGCCGGGATGGCGGCCTTGGCCTCGGCGAGCCACTGGTCGAGGAGGTACTTGGGGTTCACGGCCGCGCCGCCACGGGGGTGGAGCTCGAAGTGCACGTGCGGCGCCCCGCCCTTGGCGTTGCCGGTGTCGCCGTTGTAGCCGATCACGTCGCCGATCCTGACGGTGGCGCCGCTCGTCAGTCCGGGGGCGAACTTCTGTAGGTGAGCCAGGTAGTACCAGGTGCCGTCGGGCTCGGTGACGTAGGCGACCAGGCCACCGGCGGCCGGTTCGTCGCCGTAGCGGAGGACGCCGTTGGCCGGGGACCGCACCGGCGTGCCGAAGGCGGCGAAGACGTCGGTCCCCTTGTGGGTGTGGGGCTCGGGAGTGGAGCGGGGGTCACCGAAGTCGTCGGAGTAGTACGCCGGGCCTGCGAGCGGGAACCGGCCCATCCCCGCCAATGCCGCGGCTTCGGGGGTGAAGCCGAGGTCCTGGAGGGGCCGGAGAGCGGCGAGCAGGTCGAGGGAGCTGCTGGGCGAGGACCGGGACAGCGACGCCAGGATCGAGGACACCGACGCCTCGGACAGGCTGGCGGGCGGCGGCCCCGGCCGGCCGGTGGTCGACGTGGCCGCGGCGGCCGGCGGGGGGGAGGTCGTGGTCGGGCCGTGCA
>JBOGID010000107.1:0-3508 GCA_050742295.1 Acidimicrobiales bacterium
CCAGGGTGCCGCCGCTGGCGGTGGTGGCGAAGCCGGCCCGTCCCCAGGGGCGGCTGGGTGTGCTGTGGATGGCGGTGACGGTCGGCGCGGTCGTGGCCGGCCAGGCGCCGGTGGGGATCTGGCTCGCCCTCTGCGCCGCCGCCGCCGCCCTCCAGGCGGCCAGCGTCTGGCGCGAGCGCAACGAGAAGCCCCTGATCCTGCTGGCGGGGGCGACCGCCGCCGCCCTGCCTCTCTGTGCCATCGGCGGGCTGCGGGCCATGACGGGGGCCATCGCCGCCGCCGTCGTCGTGACGTTCCTGGCCCGGCTGTTCGCCGTGACTAAGGCCCCGTTCCGGGACGTGGCCCTGACCATGGCCATCGGCGCCGTCATCGGGCTGGCTGTGGCCTCGGTCGTCCTGCTGCGCGCTATCAACATCCACGCCCCGCTCCTGCTGCTGGCGTACGCCGCCGCCTACGACGCCAGCGCCTACCTCATCGGGACGGGAGCGTCCAAGGCGTGGGAGGGCCCGGTGGCGGGGGTGTTCATGCTCATCCCCATCACCATGCTCTCGGCGGTGACGCTCGTGCCGCCGTTCCCCGAGGGCAGCCCGCTGCTGCTGGGGGTCATCGCCGCCATCCTGACCCCGCTGGGGCCGCTGGCCGGGTCCGCCCTGCTCGGCGAACGGGAGGCCAACGCCCCCGTCCTGCGGCGGCTTGACTCGTTGCTGGTCGTGGCTCCGATCTGGGCCTGGGTCGCCGCCGCCTTCCTCCGCTGACGCTGACCGCCGACCGGGTCAGGCCGGCGGCCGGGCGCGGCTCAGCCCTGCTTGGTGGCCCAGAAGATCTTGTCGATGTCGGCGATGAGGTCGAGCGTCTTCTGCCCGGTGGCGGGGTCGTTGGACGCCTTGGTGGCGCCCGCCGCCTTGGTGGCGTCCCAGAACAGCTGGTGCAGCTCGGGGTACTTCTCGAGGTGGGGCGGCTTGAAGTAGTCGGTCCACAGCACCCACAGGTGGTGCTTGACCAGGTCGGCCCGCTGCTCCTTGATCGTGACGGCCCGCTGGCGGAACACCTCGTCGTCGGACCCCTGGTACTTCTCCTGGCACGCCTTCACCGACTCGGCCTCGATGCGCGCCTGGGCCGGGTCGTAGACGCCACACGGCAGGTCGCAGTGGGCGTGCACCCGCTCGGGGGGACTGAGCCGGTCGACGAGGGCGAGGATGCGGTCGAGAACAGGCATGCCTGAGGCTCCTTCGGATCGGGTGGTTCGACCCCGAACACTACTGAGCCTGGCGGTGGCCTCTGTCATGGCGGCCCTGGTCGCCGTCGCCCTCGTCGTCGCCCGGGCCCGGCCCGTCCGCCGGCTGGAGGTGGTGGGACCAAGCATGCTCCCGGCCCTGGCCCCCGGCGACCGGCTGCTCGCCGTCCGCACGGGGCGCGCCATCCGAACCGGCGACCTCGCCGTCCTGGCCGACCCGCAGGAGCCGTCGCGGCTCGTGGTCAAGCGGGTCGTGGACGTGGCCGGGGACCTCGTCACCGTGCACGGGGACTACGCCGCCGCCAGCACCGACAGCCGCCAGTTCGGGCCGGTCCCGCGCCGCCGCGTCTGGGGGCGCGCCCTCTACCGCTACCACCCGCCCGACCGGAGGGGAGCGGTACCCTGAGGGAGCGATGATGACCAACGACCTCGAGCGGGTGCTGGAGCCGCCCTACCTGGAGGATCTGGCGTCGCTCGACGACGCCGAGCTGCGGTCCCGCCGCCACGAGAGCCAGCAGGTCGAGGCCAAGCTGTCCTACCTGCGCCGGCTCGTGCAGGGCCGCCTCGACATCGTGTCCGCCGAGATCGACCGGCGGGCCACCGGGGGGACTGGGGGCGACCTCTCCGACCTGGTGGCCCGGCTGCCCGAGATCCTCGCCGACCGGGTGCGGGCCCCGGGGCCGGGCCGCATGCCCACCAACCTGGTGCCGCCCGATGACGAGGACCTGACCGTCGAGCTGGACGAGGTCAGCGGGCCGGGGGCCTTGGGCGCCCTGCCCGACCTGCCCGACGCCGAGCTGCGAGCCGTGGCCGGCCGCCTGCGTGACCTGGAGCAGCGGGTGTCGTCCCAGCGCCGGCAGGTGTTCGACGTGATCGACGCCCTGCAGGCCGAGCTGACCGGCCGGTACGAGCAGAGCGACCGCGATCACGCCACCTGACCCGAGCCCCGCACGCGTGCCCGACGGTGTTGCCTCCCGGCTGGAGGAGCTGGGATCGTTCATCCGCTCCCGTCGGAGGACCCACCGGCTGTCCCTACGCCGGCTGTCCGAGGCGTCGGGCATCTCCAACCCCTACCTGAGCCAGATCGAACGGGGCCTGCGCAAGCCGTCGGCCGAGGTCCTCCAGCACATCGCCCGGGCCCTGGAGCTGCCCGTCGAGGAGCTGTACGTGCGGGCCGGGATCCTCGAGCACCTGGGCAAGACCGACCTGGTTGCGCTCATCCGGCGGGACCCCGACCTCGGCGACGAGCAGAAGGACACCCTGGTGAGGCTGTACGAGGAGTTCCGAGCGGCCAGCGGGAGGGAAGGTTCGGCGGCTGGGTAGGGTTGCACGCGTCGTGCGACGTCTCGCGGTCCTCTCGCTCCACACGTCACCGCTGGCCCAGCCGGGCGCCGGCGATGGCGGCGGCATGAACGTCTACGTGCGCGAGCTGTCCTCCGCGCTCGTCCACGCCGGCGTCGACTGCGACGTGTACACCCGGGCCTGGCGCCGGGGCCTGGCCCCGACCGTCGAGCTGGAGCCGGGCCTGCGGGTCCACCACGTGCGGGCCGGGCCCGCGGCCCTGATCGCCAAGGAGGAGCTGCCCGCGGTGGTGGACGCCTTCGCCGACGGCGTCCTCGCCGCCCTCGACCGGGACGGCCGGCCCGACGTCCTCCACGCCAACTACTGGCTATCGGGGGTGGTCGGGCACGCCCTCAAGCACCGGCTCAACCTGCCCCTGGTGTCGACGTTCCACACCCTGTCGCGGGTGAAGGCGGAGGCGAGCGAGGAGGAGGAGGCGGTCCGGGCCAAGGCCGAGGGCGAGGTCATCGGCTGCTCCGACGCCATCCTGGCCTCGTCGTTCCACGAGGCGGCGGGGCTGGAGCGCCTGTACAGCGCCGACCCGACCCGCATCGAGATCGTCCCCCCCGGGGTGGACCACGAGGTCTTCTGTCCCGGCGACCGGGCCGAGGCGCGAGCCGCCCTGGGCCTGGGCGAGGGGCCGGTGCTGCTGTTCGTGGGCCGTATCCAGCCCCTCAAGGGCGCCGACGTGGCCGTGCGGGCCCTGGCCAAGCTGGCCCGCACCGACGCCACCCTGGTCGTGGTCGGCGGCCCGAGTGGGCCCGACGGCCCGGCCGAGCTACGCCGGGTGCGGGCCCTGGTCGGCGAGCTGGGCCTGGCCGACCGGGTGTGGTTCGTGCCGCCCCACCCCCACGAGGGCCTGCCCGCGTTCTACTGGGCGGCGGACGTGTGCCTGGTGCCGAGCCGTTCGGAGTCGTTCGGACTGGTGGCGCT
>JBOGID010000108.1:0-2195 GCA_050742295.1 Acidimicrobiales bacterium
GGCCCCCGCCGGGCCGGCGGCGGAGCCGGTGCCCTAGTCGGCGTCCCCGGCCCGGGCGACCTCCTCGAACAAGCCCGGTCGGAACTCGTCGCACAGGGCGGCGAGCCGGGCGAAGATCTCGGCGCTGGCGAGGTCGGAGCGCATGGCGACGATGTCGTCGCGGCTCTGCCACGGGCCGAACGAGTAGAACAGTTGCGGGTCGTCGACGCTCCGGAGCAGGCGGCCCCACTGCGGTCGCCGTTCGAGGTGGAGAAAGTGGCCGGCAAGGTCACGCGTCCACATCTGGACGAACTCGTCCGCACAGCCGGCCTTCACCCGCCAGACGGCCAGCGTGTACGGAACCGGCTCGTCCATCAGCACGCCCCCCGTTCGGCGGTCGCGGGTCGGCCCATCCCCTCCATTGGTCGCGGCTCATGGCGCCGGTGTCAAGGGCCTCCCCGTGGGGCCGTAGCGTGACCCGCTTGGCGCGCACGCGGCCCGGTGTCCAACCGCCATTCGGCGCTGAACCGACGCCTGGCGTCGCTCCGACGCCGGGCCTCAAGGCCCCGCCGTGATCCGCGACCTCCTGACGGTCGTCCTCGGCGTGCTCACGGGCGCCCTGTCGGGCGCGTTCGGGATCGGTGGCGCGGTGCTCTCGACGCCCGGTGTCCGCGTGCTGGGTGCGTCGGCGCTGGTGGCGGTGGGGAGCACGCTGCCGTCGATCCTGCCCGGCGCGGTGGCGGGAACAATCCGCTACGCCCGGGGAGGCCTGGTGGACTGGCGGGTCGTGGCCGCCACGGCGCCTGCGGGAGTCGCCGGCGCGGTCGCCGGCGCGGTCGCCTCCGACGCTGTGCCGGGCGACGGGCGCTGGCTGATGGTCATCACCGCCGCCCTTCTGGGCGTGACCGCCGTCCGCCTCGGACGAGGCGGGCAACCGGAGCCACCGAGCGGACGCCGCCCCCGGCCGCCCCCGACCATCAGCGCCGGCATCGGGCTGGCGGCCGGGTTCCTGTCCGGCCTGCTCGGGCTGGGAGGCGGGCTCGTCCTGGTCCCCGCCTTCCTCGAGCTGCTCAGGCTGCCGACCAAGGTCACCATCGCCACGTCGCTGGCCTGCGTCGGCGTCCTTGCCATCCCCGGCACGGTGACCCACGCCGCCCTGGGCCACGTCGACTGGCGCATCGCCGGGCTTCTGGCCGTCGGCGTCGTCCCCGGCGCCCGGCTCGGCTCCCGCCTGGCGATCCGGGCCGAGGGCCGCCGCCTCCGGCTGGCGGTCGCCGCGGTACTCGGCGTCCTGGCCGCCGTCTACGGCGTCACCGAGCTGCGGGCGGTGCTGTCCGGCTGAGGATGGCCCGGGCCCGGGCGAAGACGGCGTCGAAAGCGGGCTCGGTGAGCTTGCCCGTGAACGTGTTCTGCTGGCTGGGGTGGAACGAGTCGATGAGCGTCCGCCGGCCGTCCGGCAACGCGTGCTCGGCCAGATGGCCGAACCTCGGCCGAGGCCGCACCGCCCCCGACAACGAGCACACCACGTCGTGGGCGAACTGGCCGAGCGCGACGACGACCCGCACCTCCGGCAACAGCGCCAGCTCCCGCACCAGGTAGGGCACGCACCGGTCCCGCTCCTCGGGCAGCGGCTTGTTGGCCGGTGGGGCGCACCGCACCGCCGCCGCCACGTAGGCGCCGTGCAGCTCCAGCCCGTCCCCCGCCCACTCGCTGGTCGGCTGGTTCGCGAACCCGGCCTTCCACAGCGCCCGGAAGACCCAGTCGCCGGACCGGTCGCCCGTGAACACCCGCCCCGTGCGGTTCCCGCCGTGGGCCGCCGGCGCCAGTCCGACCAACGCCACCGACGCGCGAGGGTCGCCGAAGCCGGGCACCGGACGTCCCCAGTAGACCTCGTCCCGGAAGGAGGCCCGCCGTTCGGCGGCGACGGCCTCGCGCCACGACACCAGCCGCGGACAGGCGCGGCAGGCCACGATCTCGGCGCTCACCCGTTCCAGCGAGTCCTCCACAACCGCCACGGTAGGGCCGCCCCTCGACATGGCCGCCGCCCTAGCCTTCGCACGCTCAACGCCTGCCCGTCCCGCCGTCAGCCATCACAGTCGTGCTGGGAAGCTGGCGTGTTCTCGACTCGCTCGTCGGCCGTCGTGATGGGAAAGCCGCCCACTCCTCCCTATAGGAGTGGGCGGTCTCAAGCGACCCCCCAGGGACTCCGGTCATCC
>JBOGID010000109.1:0-6273 GCA_050742295.1 Acidimicrobiales bacterium
GAGACCTCCTGCGGCAAGCCGGGCTGTCGCTGCCAGGGCGACCCGCCCCGGCGCCATGGCCCCTACTACCAGTGGAGCCGCGCCGTTGCCGGCAAGACCGTCAGCCGACGGCTCGACGAACGCCAAGGCGGAGCTCTACCGGGACTGGATCGCCAACCGGCGGCGCCTCGAACGGATCGTCACCGAGATGGAGAACATCTCAGCAGCGGCCGGGGGGATCCTTCTCCGTCAAGCGGGCACGCCGAGGCGATCCAACCGCGCACGGCCCTGACCAGGGGAGGTGGGGGGCCAAAACGTCATCGAGAAGTGCGGAACGTCCGTCGTGTAGGTCGACGCAGCGTCAATTCAGGCCAGCTCTGGTCGGCTCCACTCCGGCTCAATGCTCCCTGGCGAGGATCCTGTCACGCACAACGAGGAGCGTCGCTGACCGAACCAGCGACGCCCTTCCCACATGGTGCGAAGCACCAAGTAGCAGACAAACAGACAAGGAGAAACCAGATGACCCATAGGAGCAAGTCCCGACGCGCGGTCGCCCTCGTGACCGTCGCAGCCCTTGGCGCGTTGGCAAACTGGGCGGGCACGGCCGGTGCCCACCCAGACGCGACCCCGTCCGACATCACGCCACTGTTCCAGCGAGCGGTGGTGGTGGATGACCCAATCAACATCAACACGAGGCGCGGGACGCAGGTCACCACGACACGCCTCAGCGTCGCCGCTGGCGGGCACACGGCCTGGCACTACCACCCCGGTCCTCACGTGGTGGCGGTCACGGCCGGGACCGTGACGATCTACGAGACCGACTGCACCAAGCGCGGGATCTTCACCGCTGGAGCGGGGTTCTTCGACCCGGGCTCTGCCAAGCCCCGTCGCATCCACACACTGTACAACCCAGGACCAGCCGTGGCGGAGGTGGTCGTCACCGACTTCCGCGACGACGGTCGTGCTCTGACCGTACCCGTCGATCCCCAGCCGGCGGACTGCTGGTAGTGCGACGCAGCACGGCAGGGATCTGTCAGCTAGGACCGGGTGTGGCGGCGGACGACATCGTCCACCGCCGCTCCCCGTCCTGCTTCCCAGGCGCGGGCGAAGGCCTTTTCGCCAAGTCCTTCGCGCACGGCGCCCACATCGCGGTCGTAGCGGGCCAGGTCGGCGGGCGGAACGGGGGTCCCGGCCGCATCGCGCAGGGCGTGCGCGGTCCCCAGCAGTTGGGCCGCTTCCTCGAGCGCAGCGGGGGAGCGGGGAAGCGTCGCGGCCAGGCCCTCCAGGCACTCGGCGGCGGCGAGCCGATCACCGTGCTGGATGGCGACCGCCAGGCCCTCGCCGAAGAGGTCGGCAGCAGTCGAGGCGTCGTGTTCCGATCGGGCCACCTTGGCCAAACGCAGGAGGGACCAGGAAATGCCGTAGGTGTCCCCCAAGTCGCGGGCGATGGCGAGGCTCTCGTCCAACAGCCGGCGAGCGTCGTCAGGCCGACCGGCGGCCCGCTCGAGGTCGCCGCGATGGCTAAGGGACCACGCCTGGCCATAGCGGTCGCCCAACTCGCGGCGGACGACCAGCGCCTCGTCGTGCAACTGCCGGGCGGTAGTGAGGTCGCCCTCGTTCTGGGCCGCCCAGCCGAGGTACGTCAACGACCAACAGGCGCCGTAGCGGTCGCCCAACGCATGCTGGAGGTCCAGGCTTTGCGCGCAGAGCGATCGCACCGTCGCGTAGTCACCCTGCAGGAGGGCGAGATAGGCGACTGCCGTCAGGGTCTGGGCCAACCCCTGCTGGTCGCCGAGCTCCCGCCATACGGCCAACGCCTCCTCGTTGAACCGCCGGGCCTCGACGAACTCGCCCCGGGTCTGTGCGATCCATCCCAGGTTGGTCAGGGACGCGGCTGCCACTCGCCGGTCGCCGAGGGCGTGCCCGATTGCCAGGCTCTCCTCGTAGAGAGCACTGGCGGAGTCCAACCTGCCTTCGAGGCCCTCGAGGTTGCCGAGGCTGTGCAGGGCGGACGCCGTTCCTCGCCGGTCGTCGGCGTCTCGGCTCAGGGCCAGTCCCGCCTCGTAATACCGCCGTGCGGCTTGATGGTCACCCTGCCGCTGTGCGAGCACGCCCGCCCACCGGTGGGCTCTGGCTCGCAGGGCTGGGGATTCAGCCGGGGCAGCCTCGATGGCCGTTTCGAGCCAGCGTCGCCCTTCGCTCAAATGCCCCCGGACCTCCCAGAAGCGGCCGAGAGCGGTGGCGAGCGCCAGCAGCGCGCTGCGGTCGGAGGATCTGGCGGCCCATCCCAGCGCGCTCCGGAGGTTGTCATGCTCGACCGCGAGGCGCTTCATCCACTCTGCCTGCCCCGTTCCTTCCAGGTTTGGCTCGGCCTGGGCTGCCAGCCCGGCAGCCCAGGCCAGGTGCCGGTTCGCCGCGGCCTCGCTCTCACCGCTCTCGGCCAGCCGCTCGGCGCCATATTGACGCAGCGTTTCGAGCACGCGGAACCGGCCGGTGGGGCGGCCCGGGTCGGAGGGAATCATCGACTTGTCGGACAGGCGGCCAAGCGTCTCGAGGACCGTCGACGGCGCCAGGTCGGGGGTGGCGCAGACCGCTTCGGCGGCCTCGAGGGTGAAGCCTCCGGAGAACACCGAAAGGCGCTCGAACAAGCGGCGCTCGGACTCGGTCAGGCTTTCGTAGCTCCAGTCGACGGCCGCTCGCAGGGTCTGGTGGCGGTCGGGGCCGGTGCGGGCGCCGGTCGACAAGAGCGCAAACCGGTCATCGAGGCGCTCGGCGATGTCGCCGAGGGACAGCAGCCGCGTCCGCGCCGCAGCCAGTTCGATGGCCAGCGGGATCCCTTCCAGCCGAGCGCAGATGCGGGCGATGTGGCTCGCATCTCGGGCCGACAGCTCGAGTTGCGGACACATCGTCCGGGCGCGCTCGAGGAACAGGCGGGCGGACTCGAAGCCGACGAGCTCCTCCAGCCGAGTGTCGGGTGGGGGGGTCGACATGGACGGCACCCGCCATGCGGTCTCGCCCGGGACGCGAAGCAGCTCCCGGCTCGTGGCCAGTATGCGGACCCCACTCCCGGCTGTCAGCAGGTCCTCGACCAGGGCCGCGCAGGCGTCGACGAGGTGCTCGCAATTGTCGATCAGGAGCAGGATCCGCTGATAGGCGACATGGGCGGCGAGCGTGTCAGCCGGGCTGCGGCGGTCGTCCTCCCCCAACCCGAGGGCGGCGAGGACCTGCTGGTAGAGGCCGCGGGCGTCGGACAGTGGAGCCAGCTCCACCAAGAAGACCCCGTCGGGGTGCTCGTCCACGAGACGGGAGGCGACCTCCATCGCCAGCCGGGTCTTTCCAACACCGCCAGCCCCGACGAGGCTCACGAGACGCGCGTCTGCGCACAGGCGCTCGACCTCGGCGATGTCGTCCTCCCGGCCGACGAAGCTCGTGAGCCGGGGCGGCAGGTTCGTACGAGGCCGGGCCGGTCGAGCGACCGGCTCTGCGGCGGGTTGCCCGGTCCAGGGCGCCTGGCTGGTCGGCGCATCGATGTCCGGACGCTGCTGGAGCATGTGGTCCTCGAGCTGGCGGAGGGCGGGGCTCGGGTCGATCCCGAGCTCCTCGGCGAGCACCTCGCGCAGCTCGCCGTAGGCGCGGAGGGCCTCGCCTTGGCGGCCGCACCGGTACAGGGCGAGCATGAGCTGGCCCCACAGGCGTTCTCTGAGGGGATGCTCATCGACGAGCTGTCGCAGCTCGGCCACGAGATCGTGGTGGCCGCCGAGGGTCAGGTCGGCGTCGATCCGCTGTTCCAAGGTGGCCAGGCGCAGCTCCTCCAGACGGGTGGCTTCGGGCTGTGCGAAGGGCTCGTAGACGAAGTCGGCCAGCGCCCGACCCCGCCACAGGCTGAGTCCCTCCCGCAGCGTGGCGGCTGCCGTTGCGGCATCGCCTGCCGCCAGTGCCCGGCGGCCCTCGCTGGCCAGGCGCTCGAAGCGAACGGCGTCCACGCGCTCGGGGTCGACGGCGAGGAGATAGCCGGGATCACGCGTGAGCAGGAGACGAGGTTGGGTCCGGGGTGCCCGTCGGGGCTCCAGGGCGGCCCGAAGGTGAGAGACGTAGGTGTTCAGCGTGGTAGCGGCCGTGGCCGGTGGGGTGTCGCCCCACAGCACTTCCACCAGCCGGTCCCGCGAGACAATCTGGTTGGCATGCAGGACCAGGGCGGCGAGAAGGGTGCGCTCTTTGGCCGCGCCGATCTCCACCGGAGATCCGGCGTCGCACACTTCCAGGATCCCCAGGATTCGAAACTCCAAAGGCTGCTCCCATGCGCCGGGTGAGCGACCGAATCCTCCCACGCCCGCTCGTCGGGCTCGCCCTCGTCGCCCTTCTTGCGACCGCATGCGGCTCGGACTCCGACTCCTCCGACGGCCGGGGTCACGCACGCTGGCGCGCGGTGGCTGTCGCGCCACTGAGCGAACGGTTCTTGCCTGCCGCGGCGTGGACCGGCGTGGAGATGCTCGTCTGGGGTGGGGCCGGGTGTCAGGGCGCCTGCTCAGGCCAGGGCATCCGAGCCCATGCCGACGGTGCGGCCTACGACCCCTCGACCGATACCTGGCGGTCGTTGCCGCCCTCGCCCCTCTCGGCCCGGGCCGGGGCGCTCGCGGTCTGGACCGGGCGGGAGCTGATCGTGTGGGGCGGGGTGGCCGGGGAGCGATTCGTCGCCGACGGGGCGGCGTTCGATCCCGCGAGCAACCGGTGGCGATCGCTGCCTCCATCACCGCTCGCCGGTCAGTTCGGGGCACCACCCGGGACGGTATTCCAGGTGCCCGGTGTCTGGACCGGCAAGGAGATGCTGGTCTGGGGTCAGGGAGCCGGAGTGGAAAGCCCGGACGCGGACCTGCCGACGGGCGCCGCCTACGACCCAGCTGCCGATCAGTGGCGACTCCTCGGCCCCGCGCCGGTCGCGCCGCGCATCGCCGTGCCGGTGTGGACCGGCCAGGAGATGGTGGTGTGGGGAGGGCAGTCCGGCTCGCATTATTTCGACGACGGGGCCGCCTACGACCCGGCTGCCGATCAGTGGCGAGGGCTGGCGGCGTCGCCGCTGGCTGCACGGTTCACCTTCGCCGTGTGGAGCGGCGGCCAGATGCTCGTGTGGGGCGGCGAGTCGTCCGAGAGGGCCTTCGACGACGGGGCCGCCTACGAGCCGGCCGTCGACCGCTGGCGCCCCATTCCCCGGTCCCCGATGGCCGAGCGGCGGGGCTTCGCGCAGATCTGGACCGGCGACGAGATGGTCGTGTGGGGTGGCGCCCCCGGGCGGGGCGCGGGGCTGCTCGGCACCGGCGCCGCCTACGACCCGGCCACCGGTCGGTGGCGCGAGATCGACGCGTGGTCGGCGCGCCTGCTTCCGGTCGCCATCTGGACGGGCCACGAGGCGATCGTCTGGGGCGGGATCGGGACCACCGAGACGGGGCTGCTGGCGTCGTCGGCAGAAGGAAGACGGCTCTGCCTCAAGGAGCCTTGTCCGAAGCCGTGACCGATTCCATTCCCGCTCCGTCCCGGGTCAACAACCAAATTCGACGATGCCGCCATGACAACGCAAAACCGCCCCCTGAACCCCCCTGCGAGCACCGACAAGGACCCGCGCCGGCTGGCCCTTCTGCTGTGCGGGCTCGCCCTACCGATCCTGATCGCCACGTACGCCCTGATCTTGGGTTACTGGGCCCGGCCCCAATCCTCCGGCCGTCAACTCCGCATCGACCAGTTCCTGAGCCTGGTCGAAAAGGGGCAGGTCGGGTCGGCCACCATCATGTCGGCCGACGACCGGATCGTCGGCGCCTACGGTGGAGGACAACGGTACTGGGTCGACTTCTCCGGTGGCCACGAGAGCCTGTTCGCCCGACTCACCGGCGCCCTCGAGGCGGCCAAGGTGCCCACCGCCGTCCAGGCCCAGCCGCTCAAGGGCGTCGTCGGGCCGCTGAGCACCATGCTGCCCGTACTCATCCTCGGAGACGTCTTCGTGATCCTGTTCCTCGCCACGAGGAACGCGAGCCCCCTCGGCGCGTTCGGTCGCGCCGGCGCACGAGGCGTGGACGACGCCCAGCAAAAGCTCACCTTTGCCGAGGTCGCGGGCGCCGACGAGGCGGTCGAGGAGCTGCGCGAGATCGCCGACTACCTGAGCCACCCGGACCGGTTTTCAGCCATGGGCGCTGCGGTCCCCAAGGGCGTTCTGCTCTCCGGGCCCCCGGGGTGCGGGAAGACTCGCCTGGCCCGGGCTGTCGCCGGCGAGGCCGACGTTCCCTTCTTCTCCATCTCCGGCTCCGA
>JBOGID010000110.1:0-4609 GCA_050742295.1 Acidimicrobiales bacterium
ACGTGGTGCTGGTCGACAAGGCCCGGTTCCCCCGTGACAAGTGCTGCGGGGACGGCCTGACCGTCGCCGCCCTGCGGGAACTGGAGGACCTCGGGCTGCGGCCCGAGGGGGTGGCCGGTTGGCAACGCGTGCAGGACGTGTACCTGCGGTCGCCATCGGGCCGTGTCGTGGGCCTGCCGTTGCCCCGCGGCCCAGAGGACGGGCTGTTCGCCGTGGTGGCGCCCCGTTCGACGCTCGACGCGGCCGTAGTCGACCTGGCCCGGGCCGCAGGGGCCAAGGTGCTGGACGGGCACGCGCTTCGGGGCGCGACGGCTGGGCCGTCGGGCCTGACGCTGGACGTCGAGGGGCTCGGCCCAGCCGAGGCGGAGCACGTCATCGGGGCGGACGGGGCGTGGTCGCCGCTGCGGAAGTTCCTCGGCGTGCACCAGCAGGGCTACCTGGGTGACTGGCACGCCTACCGCCAGTACTTCAGCGCGTGCGGGCCCAAGGCGCGCGACCTCTGGGTGTGGTTCGATCCCGACCTGCTACCGGGCTACATGTGGTCGTTCCCCCTGCCCGACGGACGGGCCAACGTAGGGTTCGGCCTGGAACGCAACAAGGACTTCAACGCCCACCACATGGGCCAGCTGTGGCCCGAACTGCTTCAACGCCCCCACGTGCGCGACGTGCTGGGGCCCGACGCCGTCCCCGACGCGCCCCACAAGGCGTGGCCCATCCCGGCCCGCGTGGGGGAGGTGCCGCTCACTGCTGCCGGCGGGCGGGCCCTCTTCGTGGGAGACGCGGCGTGCGCCACCGACCCGCTCACCGGCGAGGGGATCGCCCAGGCCCTCCTGACCGGCCGGCGCGCGGCGGAGGCGATCCTGGCCGGCGGCGACGACGTGGCAACCAGGTACGAGACGGCAGTGCGCCACGACCTGTTCGCCGACCACTGGCTGGGCGACCTGCTCAGCCGCGGCCTCAGCCACCGCAAGGGAGCCCGCATCGCCATCCGGGCCGCGGGCCTCAACGGGTGGACGCAGCGCAACTTCGGCCGCTGGCTGTTCGAGGACTACCCCCGCGCCGTGCTGGGCACGCCCCGCCGCTGGTCGCGGCGCATGTTCACCGCCCCGGGGGCGTACCGTCGATGAGGGGGGACCGGGTCGAGATCGTGGTGGACACGGGGAACGGCAGCGTGCGCGAGTTCGACGTGGTGGCGACCAAGGCGGGCCGGCGCGTGGAGGTGTCCACGGCCCGGGGCCAGGTCGAGGTGGCCGAGGTGACGCGGTCGGGGCGGACGGTGCGGTCGGCCCGGTTCATGGCCAGCCGGGTCGTGGCCCTGGTCGAGCACCCCGCCGCCGACGTGCAGGGCGACGACACCGCCACCGGCCCGGGACGCCGCCGGCGCAAGGCCGACCCCGGCCAGCCCGCCCTCGACCTCGGCTGACCCGGCCTCACGCCACCGCTCGGGGCCTGCCCACCGCCCAATAGATCACCGCCCCGACGATGTGGGTGAGGGCGATCAGCAGGACCCAGAGCAGCTTGCTGCCGGTCCGGAACTGGTCGTCCGGGACCTTGACGGCCTGCACGAGGGCCACGATCCACACCACCGACATGCTCAACAGCAACAGCAGGAACACGATGCCGCCGATGGCTTCCATGTCCGGCTCCTTTCTGGATGGGGCCAGCGTGCGCTCCGCCGCCCCGGCCGTCGTCGGCCCACGGGACGGTTGTGATTGAGGCGCCCTCCGACTCCGGTTGTAGCGGCCGATCAGCCTCGGGGCTGATGCCGAATCGGCCCCTCGCCGCTACCGTCGGAGTGTGAGAACGCGGACCGCGTGGCTGGTCGACGGCCTGCTGGCCGCGGCCGCCACCGCCGGCGGCATCGCCACCCTCCGGGGCCTGTCCGACGACATCGACGTGACCGCCTTCTCCTACGCGGTCCTCACCGTCCACACCGCCGCACTGGCCCTGCGCCGGCGCTGGCCCCTCCCGGTGCTCGGGACGATGATCCTCACCGGCATCCTGATGGCGGCCGCCGGCGTGCCCGTGTTCGTGCCCGGGCCGATCATCCTGCTGGCCATGTACGGCGTGGCCGCCAGCCACGCTCCCGCCGTCTCGCTGCCGGCCCTGGCCACCGCCTCCGGAGCCCTGGCCGTCCAGGGGCTCGACGCCGGGGGACGGCGACCTGGGCCCTCATCTGGGCGGGTCGTGGTTCCTGGGGAACTACGTCCGCACCCGCCGCCTGTACGCCGCCGAGCTGGAACAGCGGGCGGCCGAGCTGCAGCGGGCCCGCGAGGAGCTGGCCGAACAGGCGGTTGGCGGCCGAGCGGCTGCGCATCGCCCGCGAGCTCCACGACGTCGTGGCCCACGCCATGGTGCGGGCCGGGTTCCGGGTGCTGGTCGACTCGGCCCCCGACCTCGAGGTGGTGGCCGAGGCGGCCAACGGCGCGGAGGCGGTCGAGGCGGTCGACCAGAAGCACCCCGATGTCGTCCTCATGGACGTCCGCATGCCGATCATGGACGGGCTGGAGGCGACCCGGCGCGTCACCGCGGCGAACGCGACGGCCACCCGGGTCATCGTCCTCACCACCTTCGACCTCGACCAGTACGTGTACGACGCCCTGCGGGCGGGCGCCAGCGGTTTTCCTCCTCAAGGACGCGCCGCCCGCGGACCTGCTCGAGGCCATCCGTGTGGTGGCCGCGGGCGACGTCCTGCTGTCGCCGCGGATCACCCGGCGGCTGATCGAGGCGTTCGCCCGCCGCCCCGAGCCCGACCGTCCGCCGCCCGACGCCCTGGCGGCCTTGACCGAACGGGAGCGGGAGGTGCTGGTGCAGGTGGCGCGGGGACTGTCGAACGCCGAGATCGCCGGGCGACTGTACATGAGCGCGGCCACGGCCAAGACCCACGTCAGCCACCTGCCGATGAAGCTGGAGGCCCGGGACCGGGCGCAGCTCGTCGTCCTGGCCTACGAGACCGGCATTGTCACGCCGGGCGTGACGTAGGAAACATCGTCAGGCCCGGTGTGACGTAGAGCCGCCGCCCCAGCCCTGGCGGAGCTGGCGGGCCCACTCCTCGGTGTACCCGTTGCTGGCGGTGGCAGCCGCTTGGGGCGGCTCCACCTCTCGTTGGCGCGGCGCGGGCGGGACCGGCTCCGCCCCGGCCCGGCGGCGGTCCGTCTTCTTCCGTTCCTTGCGGTTGCGCCGCACCCCCTCGCCCTGGCGTTCCAGTTCGGCGTTGACCTCGCCACCGAAGAGGACGGCGACGGCCGAGAGGTACAGCCACATGAGCAACACGACCACGCCCGTCAGCGAGCCGTACGTCTCGCCGTACGACCCCAGGCTCGACACGTAGAGCGAGAAGCCGAGGGACGCCAGCAGCCAGATGGCGGTGGCGACGATCCCGCCCGGACTTATCCATGTCCAGCGGGGCGTCTCCCGGTTCGGGCCGAGGTAGTACAAGGCCGCGAACATCGTCCCCAGCGCGAGGAGGCCGACGAGCCACCGGGCCAGCGTCCACAGGAGGGTGAACACCGATCCGCCGAACGGCAGGTGGTCCCGGATGGCGCCACCGACGGGCTGGCCGAACACGATGGCGGCGCTGGCCAGCCCGCCCAGCAGCACGAACACGCCGATGAGGGCGAAGGCCCGCAGCCGCTTCTTGACGAAGGGCCGTTCCTTGGGGACCTCGTAGACGATGTCGAGGCCGACCTGCAGGGCCACCATACCGGCCGAGGCGGACCACAGGGCCAGGGCGATACCGACGATGGTCGCCACCACCGAGCTGCCCTTCGAGCGCATCGTCGCCTGTTCGAGGGCGTCGGACAGGACACGGGCCGCGTCCCCGGGCAGGGCCGACTCGATGGCCCGCTGCATGGAGTCGACGGTCTCGGCCGAAGCGCCCACCAGGCCGGTGATCCCGACGGTGGCCAGCAGGGCCGGGAAGATGGCCAGGAACCAGTAGAAGGCCATGCCTGCGCTCAGCAGCGTGCCGCGGTCGGCCTTGAACTGCTGGGTGGTCCGCTTGGCCGCCTCCTTCCAGTTGGAGGACGGCAGGTCAAGGGGCGAGTCGGGCTCCCCCTTGTCCTCGGTCTGGGGGGGGATGGACTGCGACTCGCTCATCGCCCGTTGGCGTACCCGGCCCGCCCGCACCCCACTCCCCCTCTCACGTGGGCCAGCATGGTGGTGTGGCGGGTGTTGAGATCTCGGTACGCGACCTGACCCACGGCTACGACACGCCGCGGGGCCGCCTCACTGTGCTCCGGGGCGTGTCCCTCGACCTCCCCGCGGGCGGCTACGCGGCGGTGACGGGGACGTCGGGGGCGGGCAAGACCACGTTCCTGGCCATCCTGGGCGGGCTGGAACGGCCCGCGTCGGGCTCGGTCCATGTGGGCGGCCAGGACGTGGCCCAGCTCACGGGCGACGCCCTGGCCGGCTACCGGCGGGGCACCATCGGGTTCGTGTTCCAGCACTTCGGCCTCCTCGACACCCTCACCGCAGCCGAGAACGTGGAGCTGGCCTGCACCCTGGCCGGCATCGGGCCCAATCGGCGCCGGGCCCGGGCCGCCGAGCTGCTCGACGCCGTGGGGCTGGCCCCCCGGGCCCGCCATCGGCCGGCCGCCCTGTCCGGGGG
>JBOGID010000111.1:0-2074 GCA_050742295.1 Acidimicrobiales bacterium
GCGTTCTTCCGCCTCCTCGACGCCCTCTGACGCCGCGCTCGTCCCGACCTGTCCCCGCACACGAGCCTCCGGGCTCTGCTCAGCCACGCCCCCGAAGCTGCCGGCCCGCCACGAACCTCACGCGAAACGTGCTGAGCAGCTGTCGACGCCCGACACCGCAGCAGCCGCCGGTCGTCAGCAGTGGCGAACCGTCAAACTCAGGCGTCGGCGGGCACCACCGAGCGAGATGCGCTTGTTTCAGGATTAGTTTGCGTGACTTTTCGTTCCGATGTTCCTCACGGGCCGAGACCCCGGCCTGACGGGCTGACGCTGTCTGGCGCCGCCCGGTCGCAGCGGCAAGGCTGGGGCCATGCTGCGAACGTCCCGCCTGACCGCCGCCGGCCTTCTGGCCACGCTGCTCGTCGCCGCCACCGGCTGTAGCCGCTCCGACGACGCCGGCCTGACCATCGGGGCCATCTACCCCGTGTCCGGCCGCCAGGGCCCGGGCGGCGCCGAGGAGGCGAACGGCGCCCGCCTGGCCGTCGACCTGGCCAACGAGCGGGGCGGCGTCCACGGCGAACGGGTCCGCCTCGATGTCGTGGACGTGAGCGCGGGCGAGGCCGCACCCGCGGCCATGGAGGACCTGCACGGCCGGGGCATCGACCTCGTGCTGGGGACCTACGGCAGCACCATCTCCGCCCCCGCCGCCGTCTCCGCCCGCCGCAACGGCATGCTCCTCTGGGAGACGGGCGCGGTGGGCCAGATCGCCACCGACGCGGGAGCGGGCGAGACGTTCTTCCGCATGGCGCCCATGGGCGGCGGCCTGGGCAAGGCGGCCGTGGCCTTCGTGCGGGACACCCTCCGGCCCATGCTCGACGGCTCCGGCGGCCTCCGCTACGCCGTCGCCTACGTGGACGACGCCTACGGGCGCTCCGTCGGCCTCGGCGCGGTGGACGAGATCCAGGCCAGCGCGCAGGTCCTGGCCGGGACGTTCCCCTACGACGTCAACCGGCTCGACGCCGCGGCGGTCGTCCGGGCCATCGCCGAGACGCAGCCCGACGTGCTCTTCGTGTCCGCCTACCTGGACGACGGCATCGCCCTGCGGCGCGAGACGGTGACCCAGGACGTCCCCCTCAAGGCCAGCATCGGCACCAGCTCGAGCTACTGCATGCCGTCGTTCGCAGCCGCCCTGGGGCCGGCGGCCGTGGGCCTGTTCGCATCGGACAAGCCCAACGGGGCCGAGGTTCGGGCCGACGCCCTGTCCCCCGCCGCCCAGAAGGAACTGGCGTGGGCCCGGGCCGAGTACCGCAAGCGCCACGGCGAAGAGATGAGCCCCGCCGCCCTGTCGGGGTTCGCCAACACGTGGGCCCTGGTCGGCCACGTGCTCCCGGCCTCGCCGACCCTGGCACCGGCGGCGGTGGCGGCGGCGGCCCGCACCGTCAAGCTGGCCCAGGGCGCCCTCCCCAACGGCGCCGGCCTTGACTTCTCGGCGCCCGGCGCCGTCGACGCGGGCGAGAACCGGGGCGCAGTCAGCGTGATCTGGCAGTGGGTGGACGCCAAGACGCAGGCCGTCGTGTGGCCGCCGTCGTTCGCCACCCGGCCCCTCCACCCCATTCCCATCCTCACGTGACGGCGGCCTCCCAGGCCGGCCCAGCACAGCGCCGGCTGTGGTGGGCGGGCGCGGCTGCGGCGGTGGTGTACGTGGTGGTCGCCGCCCTCACCGGCGGGCGCCCGCTGTTCGACGGCTTCGCCCCGCCCGCACCCTACCGGTGGGTGATGCCGCGCCCCGAGTTCGCAGCCGGCAACCAGCCGCCGGAGACGGCGGAGCGCAACGTCCCCCTCACCGACGAGGGCAACGAGGCCACCAACGCCAGCACGCCCGACGCCCAGATCATCGTGACCCTGCCCACCGGCGCCGTTCCGCCGCAGCCGCCCGACAGCACCGTCGCGCTCCGGCTCGTCCCCGTCGACCCGGCCCCGCTCGGCCCCCTGCCGGCCGGCCTGGTCGCCCAGAGCAACGCCTACCAGCTGTCGATGACCTACCAGCCCTCGGGTGAGCCCGTGACCGAGATCAAGCCCGGGCCCGCCATCGCGA
>JBOGID010000112.1:0-29576 GCA_050742295.1 Acidimicrobiales bacterium
AGCCTGCCCGGCGCCGTGGCCGCGGGTCGCGGCTCGCCGGCCGCGGGGCGGGCCCTCGCCGCGCTGGCGGCGGTGATGGCCGTCAACATCGTCCAGCACCTGATCATCCCCCTACGCGGCGTCGCCACCATCCGGGCCGTGAAGGAGATCGACGGGTGGCTGGTGACGAGGGTCCTCCGAGCGATCCAGGCGCCCGTCGGCATCGACCACCTCCATGATCCGACCCTGCTCGACGACCTCGCCCTGGGCGGCGGCAACCCCACGTTACTGACCCCCGAGACCCCCGGCGGGGCCGCCGTCGGCCTGGTGGTACGGGCCGGGCGCTGGACCGGCGCCCTCGGCTCGGGCCTCGTCCTGGCGGCCGTGGCCCCCGTGGCGGCCGTGTTCCTGCTTGGCGCCACCATGCTCGTCCGCACCCGGGCCCACCGCGAGCACCTGGTCTACGTGAACGGCCTGCGCCCGCTCTGGCCCCTGTTCCGGCGGGCGAACTACACGGCCTCGCTCGCCACCGCGCCGGGGGCGGCCAAGGAGACCCGCATCTTCGGCCTGACGGACTGGCTCATCGACCGCCACGAGCGGGAGTGGACCTCGGTCACGTCGACGGCCATCACCCACCGCCGCCCGGTGCGCACCTGGCTGGCCCGGACCCAGGGCCTGATGACCGTGGCCCAGGCCGCCGCTTTCGCCTACCTGGCCCACCAAGCCGCCACCGGCCGGGTCAGCCTGGGCCAGCTCACGGCCGCCGTCTCGTCGTCAATCGCCCTCACCACCCTGTCCGCCACCAGCCACGAGGACGACGCCGTGGACTTCGGCATGGCGTCCCTCGACGCCGTCGAACGGATCGAACAGCGGGCCGTTCCCGCGCAGGCCGC
The DNA here is from genome assembly GCA_050742295.1 of Acidimicrobiales bacterium. Classification (GTDB taxonomy): domain Bacteria; phylum Actinomycetota; class Acidimicrobiia; order Acidimicrobiales; family AC-14; genus JAHFUQ01. Next base: position 873 of record JBOGID010000112.1, read on the forward strand.
CCGCGGCGATCAGCACCCGGCCACCGACCTCCCCACACGCTCGATCCGGTTCGAGGGTGTGTCGTTCACCTACCGGGGATCGGACCGGCCCGCCTTGAGCGGCGTCGACCTCGAACTGCCGGCCGGCCGCTCAGTGGCCATCGTGGGTGACAACGGCGCGGGCAAGACCACGCTGGTCAAGCTGCTGGCCCGCCTGCACGAGCCCGACGAAGGACGAATCCTCGTCGACGGCGTCGACCTGCGCGACCTCGACCCTGTGGCCTGGCGCCGCCGGCTGGCCGTCATCTTCCAGGACTTCGTCCGCTACGAACTTCCCGCCCGCGACAACATCGGCTTCGGCGCCCTCGACCTGCGCCATGACGACGGCGCCCTCGCCGCCGCCATTCACCAGGCGGGCGCCACCGAGGTCGTCGGCCACCTGCCCGCCGGGCTCGACACCGTCCTGTCCCGCCGGTTCCCCGGTGGCGCCGACCTGTCCGGCGGCGAGTGGCAGAAGATCGCGCTGGCCCGGGCCCTGCTCGCCGTGGAGGGCGGGGCCGGCGTCCTCGTCCTCGACGAACCCACGGCCAACCTCGACGTGCGGGCCGAGGCCGAACTGTTCGAGCGCTTCCTTGAGCTCACGTCGGCGTGCACGACGCTGCTCGTCTCGCACCGGTTCTCGACGGTGCGGCGGGCCGACCTCATCTGCGTTCTCAGCCGGGGCGGCCGCGTGATCGAGCAGGGTACCCACGCCGACCTGCTCTCCAAGGGCGACCGCTACGCCGAGCTGTTCTCCCTGCAGGCGGCCAAGTTCTTATGAGCTGGCGCACGCGCCTCGGCGCCCTGCTGCGGCTCGTCGTCATCGCGGATCGGCGGCGGGCGGTGACGGCCGTCGTCCTGAGCGCCCTGGTGGGCTTCTCGGCCACGGCCATGGGCCTGCTGTTCAAGCTCCTGGCCGACGGGGTGGTCGCCGGCGACAAGACCGCCGCCGTCGTGGCCGCCGTCCTCCTGGCCGTGATCGGGACGTTCCAGAGCGCAGGCGGCCGCTACGTCCTGCTCCTCACCAGCGACATCCACGACGCCGTGTCCCTGGTCGTCAACCGGGAGGTCATGCGCCTGGCGGGCGAGACGCCCGGCCTCGAGCACCACGAGATCCCCGAGTACCTCGACCGCATGGCCCTCCTGCGCGACGAGGTCCGCCTGCTGGCCGACGCCCTCCGCCAGGGCGTGGGCGCACTGGTCCTCGTCATCCGCGTGGTCAGCACCGCCGTCGTGCTGGCGACGGTGCACCCGGTGCTGCTCCTGCTGCCCGCGTTCACGCTGCCGTCGTTGTGGACGGGACTGCGCAGCCGGCGCGTCCTCCAGAAGGCCCGCGAGGACACGGCCGCCGACGGCCGGCTCCTGGACCACCTACTTCTCACCGTGTCCAGCATCCCGGGGGGCGCCGAGTCCCGCATCTTCGGGCTGGGCGAGGAGCTGACGGCCCGGTCCCGCCGGCTGTGGGACCGCTCCACCGAGGTCGTGGCCCTCGCCCAGCTGCGTGCCGCCTTCCTCGACGCCGCCGGGTGGGCCATCTTCGCCGTGGGCGACGCCGCCGCCATCGCCTGGACGGTGCTGCGGGCCATCGACGGCGCGGCCACGCCCGGCGACGTGCTGCTCGTCGTCATCCTCGCCGCCCAGGTCAACGGCCAGATCGCCCAGTCGCTGTGGATCCTGGGCGGCGCCCTCGACGCCACCCGGTCGGTGGAGCGCTGGCTGTGGCTCCAGGATTACGCGGCTGCGGCCAAGGCCGCCCGCCGCGGTGACGCGCCGGTGCCCCACCCGCTGGCCCACGGCATCACGTTCGAGGGCGTTGGCTTCCGCTACCCGGGCACCGACACCGACGTGCTGCAGGGCGTCGACGTCCACCTGCCGGCGGGGGCCACCGTGGCCATCGTGGGGGAGAACGGCGCCGGCAAGACCACGCTGGTCAAGCTGCTGTGCCGGTTCTACGAGCCGACCGAGGGCCGCATCACCGTGGACGGCGTCGACGTGCGCGACATCGACGTGGAGGACTGGCGCCGCCACCTGGCCGCCGACTTCCAGGACTTCGCCCGCCTGGAGGTGCGCCTGCGGGAGTCGGTCGGCGTGGGCGACCTGGCCCGCATCGACGATGCGCCTTCGGTGGCCGCCGCCCTCGCCCGCACCGACGGGGCCGAGATCCCGGCCCAACTGCCCGACGGCCTCGAGGCCGAACTGGGCAAGCAGTGGGGCGGCGCCGAGCTGTCGGCCGGCCAGTGGCAGAAGGTGGCGGTGGCCCGGGCCCTCATGCGCGACGCGCCAACCGTCCTGCTGCTCGACGAGCCCAGCTCCGGCCTCGACCCCCGGGCCGAGCACGAGCTCCTCGAGCGCTACGCCGAGGCCGCCCGCGAGGTGGCCCGCCTCACCGGCGCCGTCACCGTGTTGGTCTCCCACCGCTTCTCCACCGTGCGCCGGGCCGACCTCATCGTCGTGCTCGACGGCGGCCGCATCGTCGCCTGCGGCACCCACGACGAACTCATGGCCGCTGGCGGCCTCTACGCCGACCTGTATGCCATCCAGGCGCGCGCCTACGCCTGAGGGCCGGTGCGGACGGGTCCGTCACTACCCTCGGCGGCCATCTGCTTCTCGTCTCTTGAAGAACAAGTGGAACGGGTGCGCCGGTGGAACCACACGCGCCGGTGGGGATTCCGCGAGCCGGACTTCGCCGCCATCGACGTCACCGAGGTCGCGCACCCCAGCCCGCTCATGGTCGACGTGGTGGCCGTCTACCTCCCCGCCACCGAGAGGATGGGCGGCGTCCGCCGCACCTGCCACGAGCTGTGGTCCCTGGTCGCCCGTGACATTCCTGCTGCCTATGCCTGGGACGACGGCAAGGACTGGGTCAAGCCCGTCCGGCTACTCGACGGTATCGAGCACCGGCCCGGCATCCGGCGGGTAACACTCGATCTGGCCGCCCACTGGCACCGGGTGCGGGCCATCCGCCCCATCCGGGTGCGGGGCCCCGACTCGGCCGCGTCCGAGGTCCTGGCCGCCGCCGCCCACTTCCCGTTCTGGGTCAGGTCCATGGACGGCCAGCAGGTGCCCTACGGCTGGCTGTCCGGCTACCAGCTCACGGTCCCCGACTGCGAGACGTGGCGCCACCTGCCCTGCCTCAGCTGGAACCAGCTGGAGAACCGCGTGAGCCTGGCCGCCCACTGGGCCGACCTGGCCCAGACGTTCTGGGCCTCACCCGTGGTCTCCTACTCCTAGGGACCTCGCTGCCGCCTACCGGCTCGACTTGGTCCGCTCGCGTAGGTCGACGACTGCACCGTTGTCCAGGTCGCCGTCGAGGAGGCGCCAGATGTCGCGGGCCACGTCCTCGGGCGGCGTGAGGTTGTTGTTGGCGTGGAGGTCGACGAACTTCTGCCGCGACGGGAACTGGTCGGGCGTCGTCTCCCGCAGCTGGGCCTGCATGCCGGTGTCGACGGTGCCAGGGGCGATCGACACGACACGCACGCCGCCCCGTTCGTCCTGCTCGGCGCCGGCGTCGCGGACCCACTGGTCGACGGCGGCCTTGCCCGCGCCGTAGGACGTCCAGCCCTGGTAAACGCTGTTGGCCGCGCCGGACGTGAGCATGACCAGGTGGCGGTCGGCCTTGACGTCCTTGGCGGCGGCGAGGAAGAGCTGGCCCAGCACCTGGGGCGCGGCGCTGTTGAGCACCACGTTGGTCCGGTAGGCGTCGCTGTCCACGTCGGCCGCGAAGCCGATGGGGTCGAGCGTCCCGGCGGCGTGGATGAACACCACCTTGTCGCCCTTGAACGACTTCAGCTCCTTGCGGAACGACTCGCCCACGGCCGGCCACGACGCCGGGTCGGCGAGGTCGGCCTCGACGTGCTCGGTGCCCTCAGCGGGGCGGCGGTTGATGCCGATGATGCGGGCCCCATCAAACGGGACGGTGCAGGCCAGCGCCTGGCCGATCCCGCTGGAGGCGCCCGAAATCCAGATCAGGGAATTGGTCATGCACGAGTACTTACCCCATCCCGCCCGCTCTCCGACACGTGTGGGCCGTCGAGCTCCTCGACGTTGCGCCCGACGACCGCATCCTCGAAGCCGGCTGCGGTCCGGGCGTGGCCACCGCGCTGGTGTGCGAACGGCTCACGACCGGACAGATCACCGCCATCGACCGGTCCGCGGTCGCGATCGACCGGGCGAAGGCGCGCAATCCCAGTGCACGGGCGACGTTCCAGCAGGTCGACCTGGCGGGTTTCGCTGGGGCACCCGCCTCTTCGACAAGACATTCGCGATCAACGTGAACGTCTTCTGGACATCGCCCGCCGAGGCCGAGCTCACCGTCCTGACGCGGGTCCTTCGCCCGCACGGCGTGCTGCATCTCGCCTACGACTCGGGCCGGGACGTCTCGGCGGCGGTCGCCGCCAACCTCCAACGGCACGAGTTCACGACCGAGATCCGGCGCAACGCAGGGCTGCTCGGCGTCACGGGCGTGCGTACACGCTGACGTGGCCGCCGCTGTCGGGGCCGAACCGTTCCTTGTGCCAGCCGCCCCAGCGCTCCCGCAGACGCAGCCCGGCCAGCCGGGCCATGAGGTCCAGCTCCGCAGGCCAGGCGTAGCGCAGCGAGACGGGGAACAGCCGGACGCCGGTCTCGGTGATCATGACCTTCACGCTGTCCACCCGCTGGGTGGCCGGGTCGAGGTAGGAGTTGTCCAGGAACACCCGGCCCGCCCCCAGGCCGTGGTTGCTGACCCGTTGGTGATGGCTGTAGAGGCACAGGTCGGGCACGAACGCGTCCACTACGAACACGCCGTCGTCGGTCAGGTGCTCAGCCACATTGGCGAAGCACCGCAGCTGGTCCGCCTGGGTGAGCAGGGCGAAGAGCGTGTTGAACGGGATGTAGATCAGCGGGTAGCGGCCCTCCACCCCCACGTCGGCGAAGTCCCCCATGGTGACGTGGATCCGGTCGCCGCCGGGCTTGGCCCGCAGCTTGGCCACCATGGCCGACGAGATGTCGATGCCGTCGACCCGGATGCCGCGTGCGGCCAGCGGCAGCGCCACCCGCCCCGTGCCGATGGCCAGTTCGAGGGCCGGCCCGCCGCCGGCCAGTTCCACGAGCCGGTCGACCGTGGCCTCCACGTCGAACCGTCCCTCGTGCAGCTCGTCGTACACCTCGGCGATGCGCTCGCCGTACGTCTCCGCCTCGAACCCGTCCATCCGCCATTGTCACTGCACGGACGGCACCGCCTCAATCGATTTCCGCGATGCCAGCCGCCGATGCGAGCCGCCGGCGCAGCCGGGGCAGCACGCCGACAGCCACCGCCGTCTGGCCCACCAGGGTCGCCACGCCGGCGCCCACGATCCCCAGCCACGGCACCAGCGCCGCGGCCAGGCCGAGCACGAGGACGGCCTGGGCCGCCTGCACACCCGCGATGTGGGACACGCGCCGCTCCACCCGGCACAGGCCGACGTAGACGGTGGCCAGGGCCCGGGGGATGGTGGCGAGGACGAGCAGGCGCAGCAGGGTGGCGCTGTTCGACCGGTAGCCGGCGCCGAACAGCCCCAGCACCACCCCCGCCAGCGCCGCCGCCGCCGCCACGACGGGCACCAGGACGGTCGCCACGCGTCGCAGGATCTCCCGGCCGAACTGGGCCACGCGGCCCTCGTCCAGGGCGCCCTCCACCGTCATCGACGTGGCCAGGTTGCTGGCCAGCAGGTCCATGGTGGTGGCGATGGTCCACGCCACGTAGAAGTGCCCGCCCCCCTCCGATCCGACGAGGACGACGACCAGCAGCGGCATCAGCGAGATCAGGGCCTGGTTGAACAGCGAGCCCACGTAGTCCCCGCCGACGAAGCGGGCCACCCGGCGGATGCTCAGCGGGAACGGCTCGTGGTCTCGCCGGGCGGCGATGTGCGAAGGGATGAAACGCCGGAACAGCAACAGGTTGACGGGAACGATGCAGGCGGCGGCGGGCAGGGCCCACGAGGCCAGGATCCCGGTGCCCGTGGCGGGGCCGGCGACGGCCACCGCGAACCCCACGAGCATCGCCAGCTTGGCCAGCCCGTACAGCCCGTTCTCCACCGGCACCCACACGGCCTGGCGGACGGCCGTCAACGCGCTGTCCTGCAGGACGAACACACACCACGCGGCAACGCCGATCACGAACACGGCTGCCGCCGGCGCGCCCGACCGCAGCGGGCTGTCGTCGGGCGCCCACCACGGCGACGTGGCCACGGCAACCGTCCCGAGCACCCCGGCGGCGGCGCAGCTCACGGCGTAGGTGGACGCCAGGAGCCGCTTGCTGGCGGCGCCCGCCACGGGAAGGAACCGGACCACGGCCCCCATGAAGTTCATCTGGGACACGCCGGCCACGAACAGCAGCGCCGACACCGCCGCCCCTCCGGCTCCCACGGCAGCAGGTGGGTACAAGCGGGCCGCCACCAGCCAGTACGCCATCCCCAGGGCGGCCGTGACGGCGGTGTTGGCCATCAGCGCGTAGCCATTGCGCAGGAGGGGCGCCGGGGTGGGACGCTCCTGCTCGAGGACGGTCACGCCAGCACTGCCGACACGGCCTCGAGATCCAGCCGGGACTGCGCGGCTGCGGCCCGGGCCCGTTCCCGGCCCGCCGGGCCCACCAACCCCCGCACCTGCTCCACGATCCGCTCGCCGTCGCCTGCCTCGTAGGACGCCACCTGGTCACTCATGCCGATGGCCTCCATGACCCCGTCGGTCTTGGCCGTGAAGTAGGAGATGGCGAACGTGGGCGTGCCCCCGACCAGCGACAGCAACGACCCGTGCAGCCGCACGCTGACGACCACGGCGGCGTGCCCGTACAGGGCCGCCAGCTCGGGGGGCGGCAGGTCGGCGTCGACGACCGGCGTGCCGTCCCCGATGGCGGCCGCCAGCTGGGCGGAGATCTCCCGGTCGTCCTCCAGCTCGGTCGGGCCGCACGTGTGGGCCACCACCGCGACCTGGGCCACGACGCCCCCCCGCCGCAACGTGTGCGCAGCCGAGGCCAGCGTCTCGACCAGTCGCCGGCCGGCGTCGCCGGACAGGTAGGGGTGGCGCCGCACGACGAACACCGCGAAGCAACCGTCGAGCAGCCCGTGGGTGGTAAGGAGATGGCCCACACGGTCGGTGTGTGCGGGGTCGAGCCCGAAGGCCAGGTCGGGGCCCTGCAGCACGGGCGCGGACACGCCGAGCCGTTCGGCCAGCGCAACCGACTGCTCCTCCCGCACCACCACGGCCCGGCTCCGGGCCAGGACCCGCCGCACGAACCACCGCGACGGGCCACGCGGGAACGGCCCCAGGGTGTGGCCCAGGAACACGGTGGGCACGCCTGCCCGCTGGGCGGCCCAGGCCGGGAACAGCACCTGGGCCAGCCGCACAAAGCCCAGCCCCGAGTCGAACACATTGCTGCCGCCCTGCATCACGACGAGGGTGGCGCCGTCGAGGAACGCGGGCCGGGCCGCCCCGCCCCGCCGGCCCCGCCCGTACGCCATCGCCACGCCGATCACCCACCGCACCAGGACTTGAACCGAGCGGGCCGACGGCGGCGGGGCAGGGCACGGCGAGCCCATGACCACCGCGTCGGGGTGCTCGGCGCACACGTGGCGGTAGGCGTCGGCGAAGCGAGGGTCGTCCCCGTCGAGCAGCGATGTCAGGCGGATCTCGGCGTCGGGGTGCCGGCGCCGCAGCATGGCCACGGTCGCCAGCGTGATGGCGCTGTCGCCCTTGTTGTCGTCGTGCCAGGCGTTGGCCAGCACGACCGCACGGCGGCGGCCACTCATGCGCTCTCCAGCATCCGCTCGTCCGCCCGGCCGGGGGTCGCCGGCTGCGCCAACCGTCCACCCTGGCGCTCGCCTGGTGCCAGCCGGGGGCGGCGGGCCGCCAGTTCGGGGTCGAACGACGCCGGCGGCTCGCGCAGCTCGCTCACGCACAAGGCCAGGCTCGTCACCACGAACACGGCCGCGGCAATCAGCAGGACGTTGCCCCGGCTCGCGCCCCGGGCCGACCCGAGAGCCCATGCTGCGGCCACCAATGCCGCGCCCGCCAGGTGGGGCCGGATCAGCAGGTATCCGTCGCGCCCCCGCATCTTGCGGGTCATCAGGTAGGCGTGGTGGCGGCTGCGAACGACGTCGAACAGGGCCAGGAGCACGTACGGCCACTTGCCGAACCGCAGGATCCCCGACCGCAGGTGGAACCCGGCCTCGACCCGGGGGTTCAGGAAGAACCGCTGCCGGTAGAACTCGCACGCCTGCAGCACGCCGGCCAGGGCCAGGGCCCGCAGCATCACCGAGGGCGAGAACGCACCGGCGGGCGTGCCCGTCACCAGCAGGTACCCGAGCAGGACGATGCCGGCGACCGTGCCCAGGCCCGTCAGGTAGTGCAGCCCGTGGCATAGGCTCACGGCGCGCTCTACCCGTCCGAGCTTGCGGGCGACCTTGGGGAACCAGCGGAACTTGACGTCCAGAACCGAGCGGGCCCACCGGCGCTGCTGCTTGAGGTACCCGGGCCAGTCGGTGGGCACCAGGCCCTGGGCCAGCGTCTCGGGCACATAGATGCCGCGCCACCGGGTCGTCCGGTAGTACACGGTGACGAGCAGGTCATCGGCCTCATGGGGCGCGAAGCCGCCGACCTCCCGCAGCGCAGCCGTGCGGTGGGCGGTGTGGCAGCCGGTCACGATGGGGTACCCGAGCGCGTAGCTGGCCATCTGCACCGACGAGTAGTAGGCGTACGTCTCCTCGGCCGCCCCCCGGGCGATGAAGCCCGCGGCCTGGTTGTAATAGACCTGGGCCGCCTGTACATAGCCGATGTCGGGGTCGTCGAAGTACCCGAGGACCCGTTCCAGGAAGTGGGCCTCGGGGATGTGGTCGGGGTCGAAGTTGACGATGACGTCGTAGCGTTCAAAGGCGCCCTCGGCGAGCCAGGCGTTGTAGTTGCCGTGCTTGGTCCTGGCTTCGTACCGGCCCTCCTCGGTCTGGTACTCCGCCCGGTGCTTGCGGGTGAAGTGACGGGCGCCGAGCCGTACGCACAGCTCACGGACCTCGGCCGAGTCGCCCTCGTCGAGTACCCACGTGTCGTGGGGGTACTCCATGTCGACCAGGGCCTGGACCGTCAGCTCCAGCATCTCCAGCGGCTCCGACCCGGGCACGAACGTGGTGGCCACGCCCACCCGCAGGCCCGGCGACGGCGGCTGGTGGACGGGCCGGCGCAACAAGGGCAGGGTCAACCAGCGGACGCCGTACATGACCAGCCCGATCCCGGCCAGGGCAGTGATGAGCAGCCCGACCCACGGACGGTCGCCCCACACGTTGTCCTGCATCCACGAGCGGAAGGCCCACAGCCCCACACCAACGGCGGCAGCCGTGATGGCCAGGTAGACGGGCCAGTCGAACCATCGGAAGACGCGCTCTCGGCGAACGTGCACGGCCGTCACACGCTCAACCGGTCGAAGCGGACGACGACCACAGCCGCGAACGCGACAAGCAGCAGGATCAGCACAAGGTCGAAGGCGCGCAGCCGGCCCCGTACGTCATCGCGGCCCACCCACGCGGCGCCGAGGACCTGGCGGACGACGAGCAGCGTGAGGGCGGAGCCCGTCACCAGCAGTCCGAGCGTCCCGGTCATCGGGCAACCTCCTGTGTCGAAGGGGCACGCCGCGGCGGAGCGGCGACGGCCATGAACGCCAACATGGCGAGCACGGCGGCGAGGGGGGAGAACAGGCCGGCCCAGACCATGGTCTGGGCCACGGCCATGGAGACGGCCACGCTGATCCCGATGGCCAGCGACGCCTCCATCAGGGCGTCGGCCCTCACGCCGAGGTGGGGAACGACGACGGCGCCCGGGCCCAGGGCGAAGAACAGCAGCGTCAGCACCGGCCGCACCGGCGTGTCCACGTCGGCGACGGCCAGCAGCAGGACCACCAGGCCCAGGGCGAACAGGGCCAGCAGATGGCGCGGCGGCCTCATGTGGCGGTCCCCGGGTGGTGGATCACGATGGCATCGTCGTTCTGGAACACGACCCGCGCCTGGCCCGTCGAGAGCAGCAGTTCGGCCACCCGCTCGTCCCAGCCCGGTTTGAACCCCTGCACCAGCTCGCCATGGGCAATCTGGCTGCGGGTGATGATCAGGTACCCGTCCGCACGACCCTTCTTGGGGATGAGGTAGCTGAGGATCTCGCCGCCCTCGTCGAGGTGGGGCTTCTCGATGAGGCTGAGGTAGGAGTACTTCTCGAGGTCGCGGTGCTTCCACGGCAGCGACGGGTTCACGGCCACGAGCCGCGAGCCGGCCGGGGCGTTGTCGTACACCCACTCCACGGCCGCCACCTCGTCGGCCGTGAACGACTCGAACCGCTCGTTGCCGTAGCGGATGACCAGGAACGCCAGCGTCACCACGACGCTGAGCGCCGCCGCTCCGAAGATCGTGGACCGGGACGGCCTCTGGTCCCGCCACAACGGGGTGGGGAAGAAGGCGAGCGCCACCAGCAGGGCCACGAAGGGCAGGGCGAACAGGTAGACCCGCAGCAGGATCTCGCCGCCGTAGCTCTGGAGCGCGACGAGCGAGAAGGGGGCGGCCATCAACAGGACGTGGGGCCACGGCACCGCGCCCGTGCGGCGGTAGGAGCGGAGGGCGCCGGCGGCGGCGACGACCCACAGCAGCCCTGTGGCGATCATGCGGAGGCGGATGACGAACAGGTGGCCGGTGTTGCCCTGCAGCCGCTCGGCCACGCCCGACTGGAGGGAGCCCGTGAGCCTGCCGATGCCGCCGGTGACGTTCGACAGGTGTCCGATCCAGTACACCTCCGCCCCCCAGCTCAGCCAGGCCAGGGCGCCGACAACGAACAGCACGGGTAGCCACGCCAACACGCTGCGTCGGCCCACGACGAGGGCGGCGGCGGCCGCGGCCAGGGCGAACGGCGTGAGCTGGTGGGAGAGCACGCTGGCTGCGAACAGGCCGGTGACCACCAGGACGAGGGCGACCCGGGCCCGGGGTGTCGAGGCCGCCACCGGTGCCTCCAACGTCCCGACGCGCGAGCCGAGCAGGGGCACGGGCCGCAGGGCGTAGGGCCGGAACCACTTCAACAGCACGGCCACCACGACCAGGTAGAGGAACGCGTTCAGGGCCTGGGGCGCGAAGTAGTCCTGCCCCACCCAGTTGGCCACGCAGAACAGCCACAGGGCGGTCCAGCGGGCCCGGTCCTCCACCTCGGCGACCCGCAGGATGACGGCCGCCGGGGCCAGCGCGACCAGCCCGAACACGACTGGCGACCAGCGAACGAACCACAGGGCGCTCTCGAGGCCGGCCACCGTCTCCACCAGGGCGGCGACGCTGAAGAACCCGGGCCAGCTGAAGCGGGCGTCGAGCATGGGCAGGGTGGAGTGGTGGTCGGCGATCTGGTCGGTGAAGCCGGCGTGGATCCACGACGTGGGGAACCGGGGCGCGCCCTCCACGGCCGCGGCGATGCCTTGGAGGAACACCACGACCAGCACGGTGTGGGCCCACAGGAACGCAGGCCGGGGATCCCGCCGGCCGATCTCCCGGAAGAACCCAACCGTCAGCAGGGCGACCGACAGGAAGAAGGCCGGGGGCAGGGCGCTGATGAGGCCGATGTCGCTGAGGTCGTCGAGGTTGACCTGCGACAGCGACGCCAGCCACAGGGCCACCGCCGCGCCCAGGAGCCCGAACGACACGACGTCGGGCCGCCTTGTCCGGCGCGGCTCCTCCCGCGTGTCGCTACGGAGAACGTCGGTGATGCTCACGCCTTGCCTTTCCGCAACGCCTCGCCTGCGTACCCGGCCGCGGCCACGACCACCCCGGCGGCGATGGAGCCGGTCCGGCCCAGGGCCTCGAACTCGCGGTCCACCACCGCGTCCTTGATCCCCCGGGCCATGCCCCGGGGGAGGGTGCGGGCCACGTAGCTGCGTTCGGTGGAGAGGGCGTCGCCGGCGCCGCGGGCGTCCGCCACCTGGGCCTTGGACTGGCCCTCGGCGAAGCAACGCCTCCGGAAGTACGACCACGAGGCCCGGGCGCGGGGCACGTCGTGGTGCACGACGGCGGCGGGGTCGTAGACGATCTGGCACTCGGGCCACCGCTGGCGCACCCGGATGCAGAACTCGGTCTCCTCGCACCCGACGGGCCGGGTCCCGAGGCGGCCCATCTCGGGCAGGAAGGCGCCCACCTCGTCGAACACGTCCTTACGGAACGACATGTTGGCGCCGATGAGGTTGCGTACCGGGTGGCGCCGGTCGGGCATGCCCCGGTAGGTGCAGCCCACGACCCAGTCGAACTCCTCGGGCCACCAGCGCGGCCGCCGCCCCTCCTCCCACGCGGGCAGGATCTTGCCGCCCACGCCGAGCACGGCGGGGTCCCGGTAGGGGCCCACCAGGGCGGGGACCCAGTCCGGGTCGGCCACGGCGTCGTCGTCGAGGAACGCCACGACGGGCCGGCAGGCGGCCGCGATCCCGCAGTTGCGGGCCGAGGCCAGCCCCTGGCGACCGGTGTTGGGGACCGTCCGCACGCCGTCGACCTCGTCCTCGACCCGGCCTTGCAGGCCCGGGTTGTGGTCGGCGACGACGATGACCTCGCCCGGTCCCGACGCTCCGTTGGCCGCCGACGTGTTGACCACCGACGACACGGCCCGCACCAGCCCGTTCCACCGCTTCTCGTCGTACGTGCAGATCACCACGGACACGTCCTGGGATCCGATCATCGGGTGGCTCCCACGTCGGACCGGTGCCCGGCCAGGACCGACTCGTAGGCAGCCAGCGACCGTTCGGCGACGGTCGAGGGCGCGAAGTTGCGGGCCGCGTAAGCGGCGCCGGCGGCCGACCAGCGGGCCGGGTACGACCTGTCGGCCAGGGCCGCGTGCAGCTGGCGGGCTGCGTCGGCGGGCTCGTCGTTCAGCACCAGACCGAGGCCCTCCCGGGCGAAGGGCAGGGTGCGGGCCACGTACTGCGACACGGCGCACGGCACCCCCCTGCTGAGGGCCTCGGCCAGCGACATGGACAGGCCCTCCCACCGCGAGGCGAGGACGAACAGCGTCGCCTCGGCCAGCACCTGCTCCTTGTCCGCCCCGAAGACGGACGGCTTCAGGCAGAAGTTGGGGGGAGCCCCGCGGCGCACCCGTTCGGTCAGGCCCGCCTCGTTCTTGTCCTGCTCCCCGTAGACGATGAAGTCGGCCTCGGGCAGGTGCCGGGCCATGTCCGCCAGCCGGTCCAGCCCCTTCTGGCGCACGTCGTACCGGCACAGGGTGACGAGTCGGGTGGGGGGACCATTGCGTTCGGGCCACGCAGGCCCAGCAGGCTTGCGGTCAACGGGCCGCACGCCGACCGGGTTGGGCACGACGACGGCGCCACCGTCGAAGCGCGGTGCGAAGGCCCGGAGGTCCGACTCCTCCACGGGCGTGAGGCAGCTGGCACCCGCCGCCCCCGCGACGAACCGCCGCTCCACGACCGACGCGTAGGTCCGCTTGAGCGTCCGCCGGCGGGCGAGCGATTCGGCCGCGTAGCCGGAGTGGGGCGAGACCACGTACGGCACCCCGGCCTTGTCGAGCCGGCGCGCCACCAGGGCGTGGAGGGGCCGGAAGACGGAGTGGAAGTGCACGATGTCGGGCCGCTCGCCCTCGTCCTCCAGGCGGGACGTCACGACATCGACGGTCGCCGCGCCACCGCCGAACACGACGGTGTCCGCCCCCGCCTCCTCCTGGGCCCGGGCCAGGCTGCGGATGGCCACCGCAATGCCGTCGACCCGGAGGTCGGTGCGCGTCAGGTTCAGGTGCCAGATCCGCATCGTCACCTCCCGGGCCGAACCCGTTCGGCCAGGATCGTGCGCAGGACGCGGATGCCGTCACGGCGGGCGTTCAGGTTGCTGTCGCCGTGGATGCGCGACTGCTCATAGCTCGGCACTTCGGCTACCCGCATGCCCGCTCGCGCCGCCCGAACGTTCATCAGGGTTTCCACTTCGAACCCCGAGCAGTCGACCGAAAGGGAAGGCAGCATGCCCCGCCAGAAGGCGGCGTAGCCGTAGCAGAGGTCGCTGTAGTTGGTCCGGAACAGCATGTTCACGAACCGCGACAGGGCCTTGTTGCCGGCCCGCCGCAGCGGCGTGATGTCGGCGCTGCCGCCTCCGGTGATGAACCGTGACCCCTTCACGAAGTCGGCCCCGGTGACGAGGGTGGCCACGAAGCGGGGGATCTCGGTCGGGTCGGTCGAGCCGTCGGCGTCGAGCATCACGATGATGTCGCCGGTCGCGTGGGAGAAACCGCAGGTCAGGGCGTCGCCCTTGCCGCGCCCCTCCTGGTGGACGACCCGCACGTCGGGCCGCACGTCCTTGGCCACGGCGATCGTGTCGTCGCGCGAGTGGCCGTCGACGACGATGACCTCATGGGTGCTGGCCGGGATGCGGGGGAGGACGTGGGGAAGGTTGCGCTCCTCGTTGAAGGCGGGGATGACCACCGTCACGGTGGGAAGTTGTTGGTGCTGCTCCTGGGCGCGCACGTCGCTATCCAGGCGCGCCGGGGCTGTCGTGTACATGGAAGGTTCGGGCCTCCTGAGTTCAGCTGTGTCGTACTGCAGGACGCTCGGCGCCACTTGGGCCGAGCGGTACGGCGAAGCTGCCGGGAACGCTCACCCGAGTGGACTTGTCGTTCCCGCCCCCCTACCCGTTACCGGGTTGCCATCACTCCGCGTACCCGGTGGCGTGGGCCTCAAACGCCCCAACCGTCACGTTCAGTGACGGCCGGTTGACGCGTTAATGACCAGGTCAGAAGACCGTAAGGAGGGCCACGACCCCCAGCGGGATCAGCAGCCAGCCCCCAATTGTCAGCGAAATGGCGATGATGGCGAAGGGCTTGGACGAGTCTTTTGGGGGCTTTCCACACCAACCGATGGTCTCCCACAGCGCGGCCAGCGGGAGGTCCATGGCGAGCTTGATCCGCCGCCGGGCGATCGCCGCGCCGTGCAGGATCGTCCACGAGGCGGCGCCCAGCACGAGCGAGCTGACGATGACGGCGACGATGACGCCCGCCCGCGAGCCGCCGGCGGCGTCGGCCGCGCCCCGCGCCACCTGGGTCAGCGACGAGACGGCCGCACCGCCGACCAGGAAGGCGGGGACGCCGCCCGCGTTCTTCTTGAAGGCGGGCATGCTCCGTTCCACGTCGACCCGGGCCCGGATGAGGACCTGACGGGACGGGTTCCCGGCCGGCACCCAACCCAGCCGCCGCGAGTACAGGTCCCGCAGCGAGTCGATGACCTGGGACTGGAACTTGCGGACGATGAACTGGATGACCCGCTGGACGAAGAAGCGGGCGACGCCGGTGAGCGGGCCCAGCTTCAGCTGGCTGGGCTGGCGGGCCCCGTTGCGGGCCAGGACCTCCAGGGCCCGCATGGCGACGGCGTGGGCCTCGGGGACCCGCTCGGGGAAGGCGATGGGACGGGTGGCCGCCAGCTCCCGCACCATCTCCCGCTCGACCCGGCCCGACCCGCCCAGGCCGTTGAGGTACTGGTCGGTGGCGGCGTCCCCGTTGTCGTACAACAGGCGGAACTGCTGGAGGTGGTCCCGCAGCTCGTCGAGGATGACGGGGCCGTCGGCGGCTGCGACCTCGGCGGAATTGGCGGGGTCGCCGTCGAGGTTCCGGCCGTTGGACGGCGGCTGCGGGGGCAGCGCCGTCTTCAGCTCCGGTGGTGGTGGTGAAGGTTCATCGGGATGATCCTGCACACCACGAACCGTACCGACTGCGGGGCGCTACTGCTTGCCTCCCGCCGTCACCGCGGGTAGGACCTGGGGCGGTGCCCCTCCCCTCCAGCCCCGACGACCTGTACGGCCTGCCCCTGGAGGAGTTCACCGCCGCCCGCAACGCCCTGGCCAAAGACCTGACCAAGGGGGGGGACAAGGAGGCGGCGGCCGAGGTCAAGAAGCTGCAGAAGCCAGCCAAGACGGCGTGGGCCTTGAACCAGCTGGCCCGGCGCCAGCCCGAGGTCGTGGCCAAGCTGCTGGAGTCGGGGAAGCGGCTGCGGAAGGCGCAGCAGAAGGCGCTCGACGGCGACGCGGGGGCGTTGCGGGATGCCACCAAGGACGAGCAGGAGCAGGTCGGTGCGGCCCTGGACGCGGCCCTGGAGCTGTTCGGAGGCGGGGCTGTGGACCGTGCCAGCGCCACGGCCGAACGGCTGCGCCGCTCCCTGCGGGCGGCGGCGACCGACCCGACGGTGGGCGAACTGCTGCGCGAAGGGCGCCTGACGGCGGACGTTGAGGCATCCGGCTTCGGGCTGGACGATCTTTCGGCCGGCGTGCTGCCCGAAGAGGCCGAGGACGAGCTCGATGAGCGCGACGGCGAGCGCGACGGCGAGGACGACGCCGAGAAGGAACGGGAACGTGCCCGCCTTCAGGAGCAGCGCGACGCCCGCCGCGACGCCGAGCGTTTGGCCAAGAAGGCGGCCTCGACCCGGGAGCGCGCCGACCGGTTCAAAGAGGAGGCGGACCGGGCCGCCCAGCGGGCTACGGAGGCCCGCGAGGCGGCCGACGTGGCCGAGGAGATCGCCCAGGAAGCCGAACAACTGGCCGCCGCTGCGGCCAAGGTCGCGGCCCGCCCGGGCTAAGTGGTCCTCGTCAGAAGGTCTCGCGTGAATCGGCTCGGCTGGCTTCGCTCCCGTCGGTCCACATGTCCATCATCACTTTGGACCGGCAACCGCGGCCGTCCCGCATCTCGACAGGGACCGATGCGAGCCCTCGATCTGGAGCATGATGGTGGGCGGCGGCGACATTCTCGTCGTCCCGGAGCGGGCCAGGAATTTTCGTCTGGTTCACCCCCCCCGTCGGCCGGTTTGCACCGTGCGAGAAGGCACACTGGGATGCAGCCCGGCATGGGAGGTCAGCGATGGACCGGCGGACATTCCTGCGGTTGAGTGCGGCGAGCGCGGGGGCGACGGTCTTCGGCGTCCGCTTCCTCGGCTTTGCCCTGCCGCGGGCATTCGCGGCCGAAGGGCCCTACGGGCCGCTACAGGCGGGCGACTCCAACGGTATCGAGCTCCCTGTCGGGTTCTCGTCGCGCGTGGTCGCGGTAAGCGGCCAGCAGGTTCCGGGCGCCGGCTACACGTGGCACGCAGCGCCGGACGGAGGCGCTTGCTTCGCCGGCCCGGGCGGGGGCTGGACCTACGTGTCGAACAGCGAGCTGTCGCCCGGCGGCGGAGTCGGCGCCCTCCGCTTCAACAGCGACGGCACGGTCGCTTCGGCGTCGCGGATCCTCAACGGGACGAGTCGGAACTGCGCGGGCGGTGCCACGCCGTGGAACACCTGGCTGTCCTGTGAGGAGGTTGCCGACGGCCTCGTGTGGGAGTGCGACCCGTTCGGGGTGAACGCCGCCGCGGCCCGCCCGGCCCTGGGCAGCTTCAACCACGAGGCCGCGGCCTGCGACCCAGTCCGCCAGCACGTTTACCTGACCGAGGACGCGTCGACGGGCAAGCTCCGGCGTTTCCGCCCGGGGATGTGGGGTGACCTGTCGGCCGGCGTCCTGGAGGCAGCCGTCGTGAACGGTTCGCAGGTCACCTGGACGACGTCGATCACCAGCGGCACCTCGTTCAACGGTGGCGAGGGTGCGTGGTATGCCAACGGCAAGGTGTGGTTTACGACCAAAGGCGACAACCGTGTCTGGGAGCTCGACGTGGCGGTCCCGCCCAACACGATCCGCGTGATCTACGACGACAACACCTCACCCAATCCTGTCCTGACGGGTGTCGACAACATCGTGGGCTCGGTCTCCGGCGACCTTTTCGTGGCGGAGGACGGCGGCAACATGGAGATCGTCCTCATCGAGCCCAACGGCGCTGTGTCAGTGTTCCTCCGAATGTTGAACCAGGCCGGCTCGGAGCTCACGGGCCCGGCCTTCAGCCCCGACGGCAGCCGCCTGTACCTCAGCTCGCAGCGGGGCCCGACCGGCACGGGCCAGGGGCTGACCTACGAGGTTCGCGGCCCGTTCCGGCCATCGGTGCCGCCGCCGACGACGACAACGACGTCCACCGCCTCGACCACGACCACGGTCGTGCCGGCCATCGTGCTCACGGCCGCCAAGAAGGTCAAGGGTCGCAAGAACACCGTCGACCTCCGATGGACCGGCGCCACGTCACCGACGGTGGAGGTTCGCCGCAACGGTGTCGTCATGGCCACCACGCCCAACGACGGGTCCTACTCCGACAACCTCGGGCCTGCTACCGGCACGTTCCGCTACCGGGTCTCCCACCCGGGTGGGACGCCCGTGTCCAACGAGGTGACGGTCACGTTCTGATCCGTTGCGACGGGCCTACGGTCACCTCGGTCAACCGACGAGTCGCCGGCGTTCGGGCCGCAGGAATGCCGCCTCCGGCGCTCGGCGCCGCTAGTAGGGCTCGGACGGCACCGAAGGCCGGCGGCGTCGCAAGAACCAGGCTGCGCCGACCACCAGCGGTGCGAACGGCAGCACGAAACCAGTCGCGGCGACGAGGGCCGCGGCGACGTTGCGGAGGGCGACCCAACCGGCCCGCACGGCCACTGCGAACCCGGGGACGTCGCGCGCCAGTTCCGGCTCCGACCGCTCGGTGAGGCGGAGGTTGATGGTGGCCAGGTCCACCTGGCTGCTCAGGACCCGGAGCCGTCCTTGGAGGGACTCCAGCTCGGCCTCGCGCTTGGCCAGTTCCGTCTCGACCACGACCAGGTCGGCGGCGGTGGCGGCCTGGGCGAGCAGCGTCCGCAACCGGTCGACGCTGGCCTGTGCCGTGCGGATGCGGCCGTCCACGTCGACCACCTCCTCGGTCACGTCCCGCGCCTTGATGTCCCGGTCGAGGGAGGTCCCGAGCGCCGCCAGCTGGTCCATGGCCGCCTCGAAGCGCTCGGGCGGCACCTTGATCGTCAGGCGAGCCTCGGGGCGTCCCTCCAGGTCCGTGGTCAGGGCGAACACGAACCCGCCGGCCGCAGTGGCGATCTCGGTGGCGCGCGGCACCGACCGGGCCGCATCGTCGACCCGGACCGTTATGGCCGCCGTGTAGACGACCTTGCGCAGGTCCTCCTGGGCGAGGACCTGGGGCGGCGGACCGACGGCGGGCGGCTTCGACCCACCGCCGCAGGCGGCGAGCCCGACCAGGGCGAGCCCCGCAACCGCCAGGCGCGAGATCGCGCAAGTGGGGGTCAGAGCCCCCTTTCTCGCGACGACTTCCCGCATCAGTGGTGAGAGTAAGGCCGAGACCTCCGCCCCTGGCCAAGTCGTTACCAAATCGTTGCTCTTGGAAAGCGTGCCGCCATGTCCGGTCGCGCCGGAACGGGCCGGCTTCGCCACCGTGCTCACCCGCAGCGGCGACCACGGCAGGACCCTGTCCAACCGGGCCAGGGTGGCAGTGGGCCTGGAGGCCGAGGCCTTCGTATCCGTGCACCGCAACGGCGGCGGGGTCGTGGAGAGCGACACGCCCGGCACCGAGACCTACCACCAGGTGGCGTCGGCCGAGTCCAAGCGCCGGCGGGGATCGTCTACGAGGAGGTCGGGGCGACCCTGAGCGTCCGCGCCGTCCCGTGGGTGACCATGCTCGACCCGGGGGCGACGTGGCGGACCAAGGCCAACGGCGACGACTGGTTCGCCATGCTGAGCAAGCCCCGCGGTGTCCCGTCGGCCCTGGCCGAACTGGCCTACCTCACCACCGGGCCGGAGGCCGACCTGGTGGCCGATCCCGACGTCCAGCGGGCCGAGGGGGAGGCCATCGCCGGGGCCGTCATCCGTTTCCTGACGACCGCGGACAGCGGGTCGGGGTTCGTGGAACGCGGATCGATCGCCCCGCCACCCGACAGCAACTCCGCCGGCCGCTGCGACGACGACCGCCGCTCTCTCAGCGGGCGAGGGCCTCCATCACCGGGACCGAGTCGGCGACGGGGGCGAGGGCGCCGATGTCGGCCGCCATGCGCTCGGCCTCGGTCCGGAAGGACGGTTCACCCAACACCCCTTCGATGGCGGGGCCGAGGCCCCCGGCGATCGCGGCCACGCCGCCTTCCAACGCGATCCCCGCCCCCACCTCGGCCACGCGCCGGGCGTTGTGGGGCTGGTCGGCGAAGAGAGGGACGACGACCATCGGCATCCCGGCGGCCAGGCCGAGGTAGGTCGTCCCGAACCCGCCGTGGCCGACCATGGCCGAGGCATGCGCCATCACCTGCTGCTGTGGCCACCAGCGCTCGACGTGGACGTTGGGCGGCAGGGTCCCGAGGCCGTCGAGATCCGCTCCCTCACCGGTGGTCAACAGCACCCGCATCGGACGCTCGGCGACTGCCGCGACGACTTCCTCGTACAGGCCCGCCAGGAACGGAAGGTTGGCTGCGACCGACCCGAACGTGATGTACACGAGCGGGTCGGACGACCCCACCCACCAATCGGGGAGCGGGTCGTGGGCGACAGCTGCCGCGTTATCGCGGAACCGACGCATGGAGGCGGGTCCGACGGCAGCCGGGTCCTCGAACGATTCCGGCAGGAGCGTGAGCCGGGGCGCCGCCCGCATCCGCGCCACACCGTCGGCGCAGCTCAGCTCGAGCAGCGGTTCGTCGAGGACCGAGAGGAACGAGTCCTCGAACCCGTAGAGGCCGATCCCGATGCGCACGTGGGGTATACCCCGAGCTTCGGCGACCGCGACGGACGCAAACTCCGAGGGGTCCCGGATGATGAGGTCGGGATGCCAGTCGTCTACGATCGCTTCCACACCGGGAAGGGCAGCCTGGGCGTCGAGGCGGCCGAACACGTCGCGCGCCACCACGACGCTGGCCTCCTCGGGCGGGAGGCCGGGCAGGGTGGCGAAGATCCGTCCCATCGCCTCGGGGTCGGCGTCGGCGAACGGCCGGTGCTCGAACCCGGCCCGCTCCACCGCCGCCGCGAACGACGCCGGCGCGGTGACGACCACCTCGTGGCCCGCGTCGCGCAGGGCGTGGGCGAATGGCAGCATCGGCCCGAGGTGGCCCGCGCCTGCAGTCGTGGCGGCCAGAACCCGCATCATCTAGTCGGGCTCCTTCATCAGCGCGGCCACCACGGCGTCCGCTTCGAGGCCGCCCTTTCCCCGGAGCTCGAACCCGGCCCGGTCGCCGGGCGGCTGGATCCAGACGGCCCAGCCGCCGCCCGCCCGGGCGGCCGACGACTTCACGTGGAACCGTGACCACGACGCCACCTCGGGCCCGACACCGGACCGGGACACGGGCAGCAGGTAGATCCGTTCGGCGGTCACGGCCACCACCAGCTGGCGCGGCAGGTCGTGGTCCAGCCGTCCCATCACGATCGAGATGGGCTTCATGGCGGCCGAGATCCAGTCCCCACGCCCCCCCGTCGCCGACGGGCTACGGCTGAACCGCGCCGCTGCCAGCACCTGTTCCCCCAGCCGGGACTGGGACGCGTGGTGGTACTCGCGCTCGATGGGGCCGGACGTTACCGGCCGCCGCCCGACCGGACCTGGCGGCTTCCGGTCAGGGCCCGTCCACCGCGTGTCGCCGTCGCACGGCGAACCACACGAGACCGGCGGTGAGGACAGCCGCTGTGGCCACTCCGGCGACGAGACCCCACGGCGTCGCCCGGCCGGGGCCGGTCGGAGGCGGCACGGTCGTGGCGAGGTCGAGCGCCGGCGGCAGGACAGCCGTGATGTGGCCTTCGATGTGGGCGGCGGCGGTGGCCTCGGCGACCGGGATCACGGTGCACGTCGCCTCGCAACGTACGGCGATCGTCCGCCCCACCGACTCGGTCGACACCAGCAGGTCGCCTTCCCGCACGCCGGCGCGGGCGAGCGCGACGCCAGTAAGTCGGAGGATCGTGTCGGTGCCGATCGTCGGCGCGCCAGGGGACAGCCGGTCGGCCACGTAGGCCACCCCGTTGGGGAAGAAGTCGCGCGGCACGAAGCCGAGGCTCTCGACGCCCACGTCGGCGCCGGTGGCGAGGTTGGGATTGAACACCACCTCGCTGGTGCCGTCGGGCCGGAATGCGACGATGTCGCCGCCGTGTTCGTCGGGGGCGATCAGGGCGCCGGCGAAGCGGCCGAACGTGAGCGGCGCCACCGCCAGCCCGCCTTCCACGACGGGCCCGTTGTCCATGATGGTCGTGACCTGGTCCCGGCAGTCGATAGCCAGCACGGACGTCCGCCCTCCGCTGCCCACCTTGCGGGCCGTCACCAGCAGCCGGTTGGCGAACCTCCCCACCGTGTCGAACTCCAGCCCCGACAGGAACTCGTAGCCGGGCAGGTCCACGAACGTCGACGCCCGGCCCGCGGTGTCGACCCGGATGATGCGGACGGGTCCGCCGATCTCCAGGGCGAACACCTCGTCCGGCATGAACGAGCAACCGGGGCCCGCCGGCGCGGGGGACGGCGCCACGGCGATGTAGTTCTCGAAGGCCGGGTCGGTGCGGTAACCGTCGGCGTAGGGCGTGATCGTGCCGTCGGCATCCACGAGGAACAGCCGGCCGGTGCCGGCCGCCACGAGCCGGCCATCCATGCGCGGCCCCACGATGTCGAACACCCCGGGCAGGCCGCGCCACTGCTCCCACCGCTCCGCGGGCGCCGCCTGGGCGGCCACGCAGGCCAGGGCGGCGGCAACGACGACGGCCATGCGCCGAACGTTCACCGCCTCCACCGTAGGCTCGCCTGCCGTGCCGGATCTCGACGCGGTCATCGCCGCCTGCCGGGCGGGCCACCGTCGGCTGTTCGAGACGCTCGACCGCCTGGACGACGACGTGGTGCGGGCGCCCAGCGTGCTGCCGGACTGGACGAGGGGCCATGTCCTCACCCACCTGGCCCGCAACGCCGACTCCCACGTCCGCATCCTGGACGGCGCCCTGGGGGGCGAGTCCCTGGAGCAGTACGCGGGCGGCGTCGAGGAGCGGGCGGAGGCCATCGAGGCGGGTTCCGGGCGGTCCGCCGCCAAACTGGCCGACGACGTCCGCCATGCTGCCCTGCGCCTGGAGGACGTCTGGGCCCGCATGACGCCCGACGCCTGGGACGGTCATGGGTTCGCCGGCGGCGCGATCTGGCCGTGCCGGGGCATCCCCTTCCTCCGGTGGCGCGAGGTCGAGGTGCACCACGCCGACCTCGGCCTCGGCTACGCGTGGCCCGACGACTACCTGGCCGCCGAACTGCCCCTCGCCCTGGCCGCCGTGCCGCGCCGGCTGCCCGCCCCCGACGACCGCCGGCGGCTGCTGGCCTGGCTACTGGGCCGCGCCCCCCAGCCCGGCGACCTCGCCCTCGGGCCGTGGCAGTCCTGATGGCCAACCCGCTGTTCGAACCGGTCGAGGCGTTCATCGCCACCATCTCGCCCGTCCTCACCGGCCTGGCCGACGAGCTGAAGGTGTCGAAGGAGAAGCTGCCCGACGACGTGGCCCTGGAGGCGTTCAACCTGGCGGCCGCCTTCATCGACAGCGACGGCGTCCACACCGAGGACGAGCTGTGGTCGTTCATCGGTGTGTTCGGCCGCCGCTTCGACACGGTGGCCCGGGCCGCCAGCCCCACCGCTCTGCGGGTGGCCGGGCTGCTAGCGGGCAAGCGCACGTTCCTCGACACGCCGTCGGCCCTGTTCCAGCTGCTGGTGGGGGCCGACGCCAAGCGGTGGTCGACCCACTCGTGGCGCTACTACGAGGCTGCCCTGGACATCGCCACCGCCGTCCTGGCCATCGACGACGTGCCGACCCACGCCGAGCTGACCGCCGTCGAGCGGTTCCGTTCGATGCTGCTGCGCACGATGGACAAGGCCGGCGTCCCCCGTCCCGGATCGGCCCCGCCCGAGCGGGCCACCGAGGGAGGCGGACCTGGGGCCGAGGCCGGCACGACGACCGAACCGCCGCCACCCCTCGAACCGCCCCGTCCGCTCGAAGAGCTGCTGGCCGAGCTGGACGAGCTGGTCGGCCTGGACCCGGTCAAGGCCGAGGTGAAGCTCGTGACCAACCTCATCCGGGTCCAGAAGCTGCGCAAGGAGCGCAACCTGCCCGTGGTCGACCAGAGCCGCCACCTGGTGTTCACCGGCAACCCGGGCACGGGCAAGACGACCGTCGCCCGCCTGGTGGCCCAGATCTACCGCACTCTGGGCGTGGTCGAGAAGGGCCACCTGATGGAGACCGACCGGGCCGGCCTGGTGGCGGGCTACATCGGCCAGACCGCCATCAAGGTCAAGGAGGTGTTCAACACGGCGATGGGCGGGATCCTGCTCATCGACGAGGCCCACGCCCTGGCCCGGGGCAACGAGCGCGACTTCGGCCACGAGGCCATCGACATGATCGTCAAGCTCATGGAGGACCACCGGGAGGACATCGTGCTCATCGTGGCCGGCTACCCCGACGAGATGGCGGTGTTCCTGGACGCCAACCCCGGCCTGCGGTCACGGTTCCCCAAGACGATCTACTTCGACGACTACACCGACGACGAGCTGCTGCGGATCTTCGAAGGGATGTGCAAGAAGTCGACGTACACGCCCACCGAGGAGGCCCGCAAGGCGGTGCTGGCCTACGTGGGGGCCCAGCCCCGCGTCCACGGGTTCGGCAACGCCCGCCTGGTGCGCAACCTGTTCGAGGCGGCCGTGGCGCGCCACGCCTCACGGGTGGTCGACCTGCCCGATGTCACCGACGAGGCCCTGGTGACCCTGGACGCGGCCGACATTCCCGACGCCGCCAACGACGACGGCTCGTAGTCTCGACCTCGTGGTCCCGGAACGCCTCAAGCCGCTGCTGGAGGAGTCGGCGCCGTTGGCGCGGCAGTTCGCCGCGGCCGGGTTCCGGCTGTACCTGGTGGGCGGCATCGTCCGGGACGCCATCCTCGGCCGCACGCTCGACCTCAACGACCTGGACTTCACCACCGACGCCCGGCCCGACGACATCGAGCGCATCGTGCGGCCGTGGGGCGACGCCGTGTGGCTCCAGGGCAAGCGGTTCGGCACCGTCGGCGCCCTCAAGGACGGCCGCCGCTACGAGATCACCACCCACCGGGCCGACGCCTACTCGCCCGATTCCCGCAAGCCCGAGGTGGCCTTCTCCGACAAGGTCGAGGCCGACCTGGCGCGCCGGGACTTCACCGTCAACGCCATGGCCCTGTCGCTGCCCGACCTGGAGCTGATCGACCCCCACGGCGGCATCGCCGACTTGGCGGCCAAGCGGCTGCGCACGCCGCTCTCCCCCGAGGAGTCGTTCTCCGACGACCCCCTGCGCATGCTGCGGGCCGCCCGGTTCCTGGCCGGCTACGAGCTGGAGCCCGACCCGGAACTGGTGGACGCCGTCACCGCCATGCACGGCCGCCTGTCGATCGTGTCGGCCGAGCGCATCCGCGACGAGCTCGACAAGCTGCTCGTCGTCGAGCGGCCCGGCCCCGGCCTGTGGTTCCTGGTGAACACGGGCCTGGCCGGCGAGTTCCTGCCTGAGCTGCCCGCCCTGGCCCTGGAGCAGGACCCCATCCACCGCCACAAGGACGTGCTGGCCCACACCATTGCTGTGGTCGTGCGGGCGCGGTCCGATCGCATCCTTCGGCTCGCGGCCCTGCTGCACGACATCGGCAAGCCCCGTACCCGGGCCTTCGGGCCCCACGGCGTCACGTTCCACCACCACGAGGTGGTTGGCGCCCGGATGGCCGAGAAGCGGATGCGGGAGCTGCACTACTCGGTGGACGACATCAAGGCCGTGCGCAAGCTCGTCGAGCTGCACCTGCGGTTCCACGGCTACGGCGACGACCTGTGGACCGACTCGGCGGTCCGCCGCTACGCCCGAGACGCCGGCCCGCTGCTCGACCGGCTCAACGAGCTGGCCCGCAGCGACTGCACGACGAGGAACAAGGCCCAGGCCCGCGAGCTCGACCGGCGCATGGACCTGCTGGAAGCGCGCATCGCCGAGCTGCGGGAGCGGGAGGAGCTCGACGCCATCCGTCCCGACCTCGACGGCCACCAGGTGATGGCCCACCTCGGCGTGGAGCCGGGCCGGGTCGTGGGCCAGGCCCTGGCCCACCTGCTCGAGCTCCGCCTCGACGAAGGCCCGCTGGGCGAGGACCAGGCCTACCGCCGCCTCGACAAGTGGTGGGCCGACCGGCCCGCCGCCGCCGAAGGTCAGCCGCCGAAGAAGTAGTCGCCTTTGTCGTAGGGCCGGCGGATGCGGCAGTGCGGGCACGGGATCATCGTCGTGGGCAATGACGACGACTCGAACTCGGCCCGGGTCATCTGGTCGGGCACCTCGAACACGTCGTAGCAGCCCTTGCACTTGACCATCAGGGTCTCGGCCACGTCAGATCCCCTCCTTGCGGGCCCGGATCACGAGCGTCCGGGGCAGCCACAGGAACGCCTCCCGCCAGAAGTGGCTCGGCGCCCCGTCGGGCTTCGACTCCGGCTCGATGATGGCGTCCACCCGGAAGTTGTTGCGGCTGAGGCCCATGAACAGGTCCGACAAAGTGTGGTGGTGCTGACCGAACGGGGTCTCGCCCGACTCGTCCACCGGCGAGCGGTCGAAGTACGACCGGCGGATCAGCAACGGCTGCTCGGGGTCGTCGTCGTCGATGATGTCGTAGGCGGGGTGGGGGATGGAGAACACCAACGGCGAGCCCTCCTTCAGCACCCGGTGGGCCTGGCGGAACACCCGGTTGAGGTCGGCCACCCCGCCGAACGCCCAGGCCGAGAACACCAGGTCCACGCTGTCGGCCCGCATGAAGGCCAGGTCGGCCAGGTCACCCTGGTGCAGTTCGACCTTGACGCTCTCGCGTTCCGCCCACCGCTTGGCGGCGTGGAGCGAATCGGCGGACGGGTCGAGGCCGATGACGTGGGCCCCCTGCTTGGCGAACACCAACGACGCCTGCCCCGTGCCGCAGCCCAGGTCGAGGACGCGCTTGCCCGCCACGGTCCCCAGCAGGCGGAGCTCGGCCTCGGTCGCGGTGTCGGGGCCGTACCGCACCACCGTCGGCTGCTCGCCCAGGTCGTGGAGCTGGCGGTTCCACCCGACGGCCACGGCGCGCATCATGCCCCAGGAGGGCGCCCCGCCGCCGGGATGCTCCGGCTCAGCCGTCAGCCGGCGATGAACTCCTCGACCGCCTCGCGGGCCACGTCGTCGTGGTACTGCACGGGCGGAGACTTCATGAAGTAGGCGGACGGGCCCAGCAGCGGGCCGCCGACGCCCCGGTCACGGGCAACGCGGGCGCAGCGGATGGCATCGATGATCACGCCTGCGGAGTTGGGGGAGTCCCACACCTCGAGCTTCAGCTCCAGGTTGAGGGGAACGTCCCCGAAGTTCCGGCCCTCCAGGCGGATGAAGGCCCACTTGCGGTCCTCCAGCCAGGGCACGTGGTCGGACGGGCCGATGTGGACGTCGTCGGGGGCGATCCCGTTGTCGAGCTGGCTGGTGACGGCCTGGGTCTTGGAGATCTTCTTGGACATGAGGCGCTCGCGCTCCAGCATGTTCTTGAAGTCCATGTTGCCGCCCACGTTGAGCTGGTAGGTGCGGTCGAGCACGAGGCCCCGGTCCTCGAACAGGCGGGCCAGGATGCGGTGGACGATCGTCGAGCCGACCTGGGACTTGATGTCGTCGCCGATGATCGGCACGTTGGCGGCCGTGAACTTCTCGGCCCACTCGGGGTCGGAGGCGATGAACACGGGGATGGCGTTGACGAAGGCCACCCCCGCGTCGAGGCAGGCCTGGGCGTAGTGCTTCTGGGCCACCTCCGAGCCCACCGGCAGGTAGGACACCAGCACCTCGGCGGCCGTCCCCCGCAGGACGGTGGCCACGTCGACAGGCTCGGCCAGGGACTCTTCAATGGTCTGGCGGTAGAAGTGGCCGAGCCCGTCGAATGTCGGCCCCCGTTGCACCTCGACACCCAGTTCCCCCACGGCCGCGAACTTCACCGTGTTGTTCTGGCCCGAGAAGATGGCCTTGCCCACGTCGAGCCCCACCTTGGCCGCGTCCACGTCGAAGGCGGCCACGACCTCCACGTCGCCGACGTGGTAGCCGCCGAGGACCACGTGCATGAGGCCGGGCACGGCCTCGGACGGGTCGGCCTTGCGGTAGTACTCGATGCCCTGGACCAGGGAGCTGGCGCAGTTGCCGACGCCGGCGATGGCCAGACGGATCTTCTTGCTCACGGTCGTCCTGTCTCCTTGTGCGGGGCGGCCGGGGCGGCCGCGCTCTGCTTCTCGGAGGCGATGAGCGAGTCGAGCCACGAGATGTCCCGCTCGGTCGCCTCGGTGTCGTGTTCCATCAGCGATCTCATGTAGGTGTCCATGCGGTCCCGGCGGCCGCGGCCGGAGCTGCGGAAGCGGGCCAGGCGCTCGGCGAGCTGGGCCCGTCGGCGCTCGAGCAGGCCCAGCCGGGCCTCGGGGGCGAGATAGCGGCAGAACGCCAGCTTCAGGTGGAAGGCGCGGGTGTCGTCGACGCTTGACGAGTCGGCGGTCAGCAGTTCGGCGAACAGGGCCTGGCCCCGCTCGGTGATCCGGTACACCTTGCGGACCCGCGACGAGCGGGCATCAGGCCGTCGCGCCGTAGCCGCGGCGCGACGGGCCCGGAAGGCGGCCGCCTCGCCTGCGATCGAACCGGTCATGGGGATCGGTGGTACGGGCGCCTCTGGTGCCGCCAGCGGGCCGGCCTCGGAGGCCTCGACCGCGCCGGACCGCTGCAGCCGCGCCAGGGCCGGGTAGAGCGAGCCGAACGACACGCTCGAGAACGGGCCCAGCGCCTCCACGAGCCGCTTCTTCAGCTCGTAGCCGTGAAGGTCCGACTCCTTGAGGAGCCCCAGGA